>NZ_FNOA01000015.1:0-154212 GCF_900106885.1 Pseudomonas sp. NFACC14 | reverse complement strand
TGCCGCCGCCTTCGCGAGCAGGCTCGCTCCCACAGAGGCTTTGGCGGCTGTGAAGCGGGGTTCAGGGTTGGCTATGCCACCCAGCCAGTAACCCCGGCAGTTCGGTCAGGCTGCGAATTTCCGCATCCGGTACATGGTCAGCATTCCAGGGCTTGCCTGCCGGGTTGAACCACACCGCGCGCAGGCCGGCCTGTTGGGCGCCGGCGATGTCGTCGCCCGGGTGATCGCCAACGTGCACGGCGGTCTGTGCCGTGGCGCCGCCGCGCTGCAGGGCTTCGTGGAACAACCGGGCGTCAGGCTTGGCGATGCCGATGTCTTCGGCGCACAAGGCGAACTTGAAGTAGTCCGCCAGCCCCAGGCGTCGCACGTCGGCGTTGCCATTGGTGACCACGCCGAGGGCGAAATGATTGGCCAGGATTTCCAGGGTGGGCTGCACCTCGGGAAAAATCTCCAGCTGATGACGGGCGTGCAGGAACGTCTCGAAAGCCTGGTCCGCCAGTTCAGAGGCTTGCCACTGGTCGTAGCCGGCATCCTGCAAGGCGCGGAACAGCACCCGCCGGCGCAACGCACTGATGCGATGCTTGAGGTTGGGTTCTTCGCGCAACACTTGCTCGCGAATCGAAAAAAGATGCTCCACCGGCAGTCCGCCCAGGTCCGGTGCGTTGTCGGTCAGCCATTGGCGGAGTATGGCTTCGGCGCTGGCGATCACCGGGGCTGTGTCCCACAGGGTGTCGTCCAGGTCGAAAGTGATGAGTTCGATGGTCATGATTCGTCGCCCTTGATGCGTTTGGCCCTGGGGTGGGCACTGTCATAGACCGTCGCCAGGTGCTGGAAGTCCAAGTGGGTGTAGATCTGTGTCGTCTTGATGTCCGAGTGGCCCAGCAGCTCTTGAACGGCGCGCAGGTCCTGGGAGGATTCCAGCAGATGGCTGGCGAAGGAGTGCCTGAGCATGTGTGGGTGCAGGTTCTGCCCCAGCTCGCGTTCGCCGGCGGCCTTGACCCGCAACTGAATCGCCCGCGGGCCGAGGCGCCGACCGCGTTGGCTGACGAATACCGCGTCGTCGGCGGGGTTGGCCAGGGCCCGCAGGGGCAGCCACAGTTCCAGGGCTTCACGGGCCTTGCGGCCGACGGGCAGCAGGCGGGTCTTGCTGCCCTTGCCGAGCACCTGGACCATGCCGTCGGCCAGGTCCAGTTGATCCAGGTTAAGCCCCGTCAGCTCTGAAAGCCGCAGGCCGGACGAATAGAACAGCTCGAGAATCGCCTGGTCGCGCCGGGCCAGGAAGTCATCTTCGACGGCGCCTTCAAGCAATTGCAGGGCGCGGTCGGTGTCGAGGGTCTTCGGCAGCCGGCGTTCGCCCTTGGGCGGTGCCAGGCCGGTGGCCGGATCGTGATCGCACAGGCCTTCGCGATTGAGGTAGTGATACAGGCCGCGCACCGCCGACAACAGTCGCGCCAGGCTGCGGGAGGACTGTCCCTGTTGATGCAGGCGGGCGATCAGGCTGCGCAAGCGCTGGATATCCAGGGCCGACCAACTGCCGATGTTCTGCTTCTGGCACCAGCCCAGCACTTTTTCCAGGTCGCGGCGATAGGCCGACAACGTGTGGGGCGACACCTGACGCTCACTGCGCAGGTGTTCGCAGTAGGCGTCCAGTTGCCGCTCCATCATCAGCGTACCGAGCGCAGCGAACCGGCGACTCTTGGCAGCACCCGGCCGGTGACTTCGGCGATGTAGCTCAAGAACAGCGTGCCCACCGAACTCTTGTAGTGCTGCGGATCGCGGCTGGCGATGGCCAGTACGCCGTGCACGCCCTGGTGGGCGATGGCGACGACGGCAGTGGAGCCGATCTGCTTGCGCTGTTCTTCGCCGAACAGGAAGTCCAGCTCATGTTCGCGCAGGCTGCCGCTGACGCTTTTGTTTTCCGTGAGCAGGCCGCCGATGGCCGTCTGCGCTTCGGCGTGGGTCACCCAGCGGCCCACCGGCATGGCGTTGTCGCCAAACAGGATCAGGCTGACAAAGGGCACCTGGAAATCCTGGCGCAGACTGTCTTCGACGCTCATGACCAGGTCTTCGAGGGTGCTGGCGTCCATCAGGGCCAGGATCAGTCGACGGGTCTTGTCGAAGAGCCGGTCGTTGTCCCGGGCCACGTCCATCAGGTGCGAAAGACGATGGCGCATTTCGATGTTGCGCTCGCGCAGGATCTTCATCTGGTGCTCCACCAGCGACACGGTGTCGCCGCGCCGGTGGGGGATGCGCATCGTCGCAAGCAGTTCTTCATGCTCGACGAAGAAGTCCGGATGAGCCTCCAGGTAAGCGGTCACGGCCGCGACTTCTGGAAGGCTGGGAGATTCGTCGGGCTGTGGGGCTGGAACCTGTGGCTGATCGGTCATGGGTTTGGCTCACTCAAAGACGAACTTGTCCTTCGTATACGCGCACTGCCGGGCCGGTCATCATCACCGGTTGGCCAGGGCCTGCCCATTCGATGGACAGGCGCCCGCCGGGCAGGTCGATCAACAATGGCGAATCCATCCACCCCTGGCTGATCGCAGCGACGGCAGCGGCACAGGCGCCGGTACCGCAGGCCTGGGTTTCCCCGGCACCGCGTTCCCAGACGCGCAATTGTGCGCGGTGACGGTCGATGACTTGCAGGAAACCGACATTCACCCGCGCGGGGAAGCGCGGATGGTGTTCGATTTTCGGCCCCAGCTCATGCACCGGGGCACTGTTGATATCGGTCACTCGCAGCACGGCATGGGGGTTGCCCATGGAGACTGCCGCCAGCTCCACCGTGTTGCCATCGACTTCCAATGGATAGCTCAGGGCCTGGGCCGGCGCTTCGAATGGAATGTCCGCCGGTACCAGGCGCGGGGCGCCCATGTTGACGCCGATCTGGCCGTCGCTGCGCACATCCAGTTCGATGATGCCGCTCTTGGTCTCGACACGGATCTGCCGCTTGGCGGTCAGGCGCTTGTCCAGCACGAAGCGGGCGAAGCAGCGCGCGCCGTTGCCGCATTGCTCCACTTCCGAACCGTCGGCGTTGAAGATCCGATAACGGAAATCCACGTCCGGGTTGTTGGGCGCCTCGACGATCAGCAACTGGTCGAAACCGATACCGGTGTGCCGGTCTCCCCATTGCTTGGCATGCTTGGGCAGGATATGCGCGTGCTGGCTGACCAGGTCGAGGACCATGAAGTCATTGCCCAGGCCGTGCATCTTGGTAAAACGCAGCAGCATGGTTTTACTCCGGCAGCAGGCTTTCGCCGGCAAACAACTCGGCTACCGTCTCGCGGCGACGCACTTCGAATGCCTGATCACCGTCCACCAGCACCTCGGCGCAACGGCCGCGGGTGTTGTAGTTGGAACTCATGACAAACCCGTAGGCACCGGCCGAATGCACGGCCAGCAAGTCGCCTTCTTCCAGCGCCAGCTCCCGACCCTTGGCCAGGAAGTCACCGGTTTCGCAGATCGGCCCGACGATGTCGTAGGGGCGGGCCGCGGTGTCGCGAGGGCGCACGGCGGTGACATCCATCCACGCCTGGTACAGCGCCGGGCGGATCAGGTCGTTCATCGCCGCATCGACGATGGCGAAATCCTTGTGTTCGGTGTGCTTGAGGTATTCGACCTGGGTCAGCAGCACGCCGGCATTGGCCACGATATAGCGGCCGGGCTCGAACATCAGCGCCAGGTCGCGGCCTTCGAGGCGCTCGCGCACCGTCTTGATGTAGTCGGCCACCAGGGGGGGCTCTTCATCGCGATAGCGCACGCCGACACCGCCACCCAGGTCGATGTGGCGCAGGTAGATGCCGCAGTCGCCAAGGCGGTCGACCAGCGCCAGCAGGCGGTCGAGGGCATCGATGAACGGTTCGAGGGTGGTCAGTTGCGAGCCGATGTGGCAATCGACACCCAGCACTTCCAGGTTTGGCAGTTGGGCGGCGCGTACGTACACGTCCTCGGCGTCGGCAATGGCGATGCCGAACTTGTTTTCCTTCAGGCCGGTGGAAATGTACGGGTGGGTGCCCGCGTCGACGTCCGGGTTCACGCGCAGGGAAACCGGCGCGCGAACGCCCAGCTCGGCGGCGACGACCTGCAGGCGCTCCAGCTCATCGGTGGATTCGATGTTGAAGCAGTGCACGCCGACTTCCAGGGCGCGGCGCATGTCTTCGCGGGTCTTGCCGACGCCGGAGAACACGATCTTGTCGGCGCTGCCACCAGCGGCCAGCACACGCTCGAGCTCGCCACCGGAGACGATGTCGAAACCGGCACCCAGGCGCGCCAGGACATTGAGCACGCCCAGGTTGGAGTTGGCCTTGACGGCGAAACACACCAAGTGCGGCATGCCGTCGAGCGCATCGGCGAACGTCCGGTACTGGGCTTCGATGTGGGCACGGGAATAGACGTAGGTCGGCGTGCCGAAACGTTCGGCGATCGCGGACAGGGCAACTCCTTCCGCGAACAGCTCCCCGCCACGGTAGTTAAAAGCGTCCATGGCGTTCCCTTAGTAGGTGGTGTGGGTGTCGTGCGAGTGTGTCTTGGATTGCGACGACTTGGCCTGTTCTTCAGGGGACTTGCTGTCATCAGGCAGGTACAACGGACCTTTTTGACCACAGGCTGTCACGAGGCAGGCAACCGCGACGAGCGCAGCAAGGGAAGAGATCAGGCGCTTCATGGCGAAATCCTTGAAAATGCATTAATTGCGCCGGAGTATACCGGCCACCCGTCAGCTTGCCTATGCAACGGGGCGCCCGTCCGGCGGCACTGTTGTCGTTGATCGGTATATCCTTTGCAATCGCCGGGCGGCGTCCGTATCTTGCGGCGCTTGAGCATGAGCAGACATTTTCGAGGTTGCCGCAAATGAGTTTGACTGAAGCCCGTTTCCACGATCTGGTCGATGCGACCCAGCAAACGCTGGAGGATGTGTTCGATGACAGTGGCCTGGACATCGATCTGGAAATCTCCGCCGGTGTACTCACCGTCAAGTTCGAAAACGGCAGCCAACTGATCTTCAGTCGCCAGGAGCCGTTGCGGCAGTTGTGGCTGGCGGCGGTCTCCGGCGGCTTTCATTTCGACTACGACGAGGAAAGCGAGCGCTGGATGTGTGACAAGAGCGAAGAGCAACTGGGTGAGATGCTCGAGCGCATCGTCAAGCTGCAGGCGGGCGTGGAACTCGAGTTCGAAGGCCTGTGACGGCGTGAGCCAGACCGCCCCGCCACGGCCCCCCAAGCCGCTCTACAGCAACGTCAGCCCCGCGGTGCCGTCGCCGTGCACCAGCGTGTGCAAGCTGGATGAGCAGAAGGTCTGCCTCGGCTGTTTCCGCCATGTGGAAGATATCCGCGAATGGCGCTCGGCCGATGATGAGCGCCGGCGGGTCATCTGTGCCGAGGCGCTCAAGCGCAGATCCCTGTAGGAGCTGCCGAAGGCTGCGATCTTTTGTTCTTGATCTTTGCGGTTTTCGCTTGAGGCTCAATTGCTCGGATCAAGATCGCAGCCTCGTTGCACTCGTCAGCTCCTACTGATAGTGTCCGGCTACGCCTCAATTCGTCGAGGCCCGTGAAAACCCCGCCTTTTTGTGGCGGGGTTTTGCTTTTTTTGTGCAGAAAAAAGGAGTCTGCCTGGATCATGACCGCACCTTCCATCACCCTTACCCGCCTGGACGTACAGCGTCTGGAACGCCTGATCGACAGTCTTGATGAAACGCTGCCAGGCGTGATTGCGTTGCAAACCGAACTGGATCGCGCCGAGAACGTGGTGGGCCACGAAGAAGTGCCTGCCGATGTCGTGACCATGAATTCGCGTGTGCACTGCCGCGAAGAAAGCAGCGGCAAGGACTATCACCTGACGTTGGTTTATCCACAGGACGCCAATGCCGACGAAGGCCGGATCTCGATCCTGGCACCGGTGGGCAGTGCCTTGCTGGGCCTGAAGGTCGGCCAGCACATCGACTGGCCGGCCCCGGGCGGCAAGACGTTGAAACTGACCTTGCTGGACGTCGAATACCAGCCCGAAGCAGGCGGCGATTTCCACCTCTGAGTGCCCGGGTGCTTCAGACCAGGGCCAGCGCCTCGTTCAGGGCGCGTTCCAGGTCGGCCTTGTAGCGCAGGTACAAATTGGTTGAGCAGGCCCCGTCGCCCACCAGCCCCGAGAGATCCAGGTCGGTGATGTAGCAGCGATAGCGCTGGGCTTCGCGGCGCTGTTCGACGATCTCCCTGGCGACCACGCGGAACAGTTGGTCGCCATGTTCCAGTTCGGAAAATTCCTGCTGATCGCAGTACAGGGTGACGTGCACCTGCCCGTGCGCCGCTTTGCCGATGATCGCCTGCACGTCATAGAACGGCTTGTCGACCGGTGTCTGTGGGGCTTGCCGCGCTTCGATCCGGCGCGCCCGGCCACCTGAAGGCAGCAACTGGTAGTACAGGGTTTCCAGGGTCAGCGGCTGGGCGGCGTCCAGCGGCAACAGGGCGTCGCGACGGTACAGCACCGATTGCAGGAAGCGCTGCAGCGGCACCAGCAGGCTTTGTTCGTCGTGATAGGGCACGTGCTGTTGCCACAGCGCATTGAATTCATCGAGCACGTACAGATCGGCTTCGTCCTCGCTGGTCCGGTAGAACACCTGGATACACTCGGGCTGGCCCATGGGCAGGATCAGCGCCAGGTCGTGGTCTTCCAGGGCCATCGGGTCCAGCTGCAAGGGGCTGTAGGCCGTCAGTTCCTCGCCCAGGTAATCCATCAGCGCCGACAAGCTGCCCAGGGCCACATGATTGACCTGGCCGGGCACCAGTTCCAGCACGTGGTAATGCTGCTGGACCTGAAGCAGGTAGCGGTGATTGAGCCTGCTCAACAGCAGGGTCTGCGCCGTTTCGATGACTTCCTCGACCCGCCGCGCAATGAATTGGGCGCGGTTGTGGCAGAAGCAGCGCACCTGCAAGCGCGGTTGGCGCTGGGTGACGGGCAGGTCGTTGAGGTAGTCGCGCAGGCAGTCGAGCAGGGCGTGTTCGCCGTCGAAACGGTTGACCAGCACTTCATTCCAACTGTTGAGCGTAACCTGGTCGAGGGTCAGCACCAGGTTTTCCCGGACCCCGGCATAGCTCAGGGAGTCGGTACGCTCGGTGGTCATCAGGATATTCAGGTCGCGATGGTGCTTGAGCGGGTCGATGCCGACGTTCACCAGGATCAGCACTTCGCTGGGCACGCTGGCGCGCAGCAACTGCGCTTCATCCACCGTGACCAGGGGCAGGGCGATGGACTGTTGCAGGCTGCCCAGCAGGTTGAACAGTTCGAACTCGCTCAGGTCGCTGTCACCTGGGTGCAGCGCCAGGCGCGTGCTGCTGTCGATCACGCCGTTGCGGTGGCACCAGGTCAACAGCTCCAGCAACTCGCGGCAACGTTTGATCGGCGCGAAGTTCTCCCACTCCAAGGCGTTGAGGCTGCCGTTGTACAGGCCCCACTGGTTCTGCCCCGGTTCCTTCTTGTTGGGTGACTGGACCAGCGTCAGGGTGTCTTCGGCCAGGTCCGGCGCGATACCGGGGTTGATGAACTCGACCTTGTCGGCCTTGCGCTCGAAGGCGGCATACAAGCGCCGGCCAAGCACGTTGAGATCACGCTTGTTGATCAGGCTGACGGTTTTCTCGGTGCGGGCGAACTGGGTCAGGAAGCGGTAGCTGTGGGTGAGTTCGTTGACCAGTGCGCGCCGCTCGTGGCTGACCTGGCGGACTTTCCACTGGCTGCGGCTGTCCAGCAATGCCAGTTGACGCTGGTCCCAGCCCCATTCCCGGGCCAGTCGCTCAAGCAGTACCCGTTGCCAGCCACTGCTGCGCGCCTGGCCGGTGAGTTTGCGATTGACCTTCAGGTACAGCGCGCGGCGGATCAACTCCAGGCGTTCGGGTTCGCCACGGGCATCGAGGTATTCCTCGATGCGGCGGTAAACCAGCATGTACGGGTCCAGCTCTTCCAGGTCCAGGCGGTTGGCGAACACGGCCTGTTTGAAGCGCAGGCTCAGGCAGCGCACGTTCGGGTGTTCGCTGGCATAGACCTCGGTCAGCAGCAGCTTGAGCACGGACTTGTAGGGCGATTCGATACCCTTGAACAGCTGCCAGAGCCCGGCACCGACGAATTCGCCCGGCGGAATGTAGGCCAGGTGTCCCAGGTCCAGGGTTTCATCCGCGCGAATGAAACGCTTGGACATCAGCGTATGGGTGTACTGCTCGTAGTTCTCTTCTTCGTAGACCGGCACCAGCCACCAGATCGGCGTGCGCCCGGCCAGCCAGATCGCGGTGCGGTAGAACTCGTCCAGCAACAGGTAATGCTGGGTGGTGCCGCAATCGTCGGAACTGAGCTGGTTGTCCCGCTCGCCCCGTACGAAACGCGCCGGGTCGATCAGGAAAAAGTGGGCTTCGGCGCCCTGGGTCGCGGCCCAGGTCTCCAGCAACTGGCATTTCTTGCGCAGCTCGGCCAGTTCATCGTCGCTCAGGTCCGGCCCGTGGCACACCCACACGTCCATGTCGCTCTGGTCGGCCTGGGCCAGGGTGCCGAGGCTGCCCATCAGGAACAGGCCAAGGATCGGCCGCGGCGGGTTGCTGCCGTGCCGGGGCTTGTAGGAAAACGAACGGGTCAGCCGCTGGGCTTCGGCAAGGACGTTGGCGTCAGGTTCGTAGTTCGACAGCCCGGCGGGCGTGCTACCGGAGACGTAGCCGGGCAGCAGCGGATGGTTGACGTGGAAAAACAGCGGCAGCAGCGTCAGTACGCCTTGCTGGCGGGGCGACAGGCCTTCGAGGGCGCGCTCCAGCCGCACGGTGTTGAGCTTGAGAAAACGTGCGCGCAACTGGCTCAGGACCTTGCGGTCGATTCCCTCGTCCAGATCGGGGCGGATTTCATGGTTGCGGGTCATGTCAGCTAAAACCGGCTCGCGGCGTCGAACGTGGGGTGATGGCAGGTTAGCGCCCGGTCTTGGGAATACTTAAGCTGGAAACAGGATTTTTAATGCCGGTTCTTTACGCCGGGCGCCAGTGCGCCTGCGGAAATCCCGTAGAGGAGATTTCCGTGGGCGGCAGGGGGATCAGGCGGCTTCTTGTTGAACGCTGAGTATCGTCAGGACGGTTTGGACATTTTGGGCGGCATCCCGTCCCAGGCTGGTCAGGTAACCACCGTCGGGCTGGGTGATCAGGTCTTTCTCGTACAGGCGTTGGGCAGCGGCAATCGCTTTAGGGGCAGCGGTCTGATGAATTTTCAGGCCTTCCTGGGAACTGTCCAGGTTGAAGAGTGCAAGGATTTCCAGTTCGGCAACCAACTCAGGGGTAAGCGACATAAGGACTCCAGACTTTCTAGGAATTTGGACGACAGCGTCACTAAGGTGAGCGTAGTCGGCCGAGCTGTCCAGTGTCAGGGGCATGCTTTTTTTCTTTTGGGTGACGGAACACCGCTGTTCTGCCAGGTAGAGCACCTTGTGGCGAGGGGATTTATCCCCGCCGGACTTTGTAGGAGCTGGCGAAGCCTGCGATCTTTTGATCCTGATTTTTCGCTCTCGATTCAACTGGCGGTGGAAAGATCGCAGCCTCGCTGCACTCGACAGCTCCTACAAGCGTGACCCGGCTAACAACGGCGCCTGCCGGTTTATTTCTTTTCCGGTGGCAACTCGGGGAGGGCGCGCAGCGCCGCTTCGTACCATTGGGTGTCGAACGGGCGGTCTTCTTCGAGAATGGCGTCGATTTCATGGGCCAGTACATGGGCCATGAGGTTGAGGATTTCTTCGCGCTCGTAACCGACCAGGGTCAGCTTGTTGAACGTGGCCTTGGCCGCTGGCGGGTTGTCGCTTTCGATCTGGTTTTCGATGGCTTCGATCAGCGTGTTCTCGACGAACTCTTCTTCGTCACTGTCGATATCGGTTGGCTCGCTCATGGCAGGCTCCTGTAGGAAAGGCCGCCAGTTTACCTGCATTCAGCGGCGTGATGCGCCTGGCAAGAAACCCCTCGACGGTCTATAACGCAAGGCTGCCAACCCCGCACGGCCTGGAGGCTTTGTAATGCTCAAGCTTTATGGTTTCTCTGTCAGTAATTATTACAACATGGTCAAGTTGGCATTGTTGGAGAAGGGCGTGCCCTTCGAAGAAGTACCGTTCTTTGGCAACCAGACCCCGGAAGCCCTGGCCATCAGCCCGCGCGGCAAGGTGCCGGTGCTGAAGACCGAGCAGGGTTTTATCAACGAGACCAGCGTCATCCTCGAATACATCGAGCAAACCCAACCGGGTAAAGCCCTGCTGCCGACCGAACCGTTCGAGCGCGCCCAGGTGTTGGCCTTGTGCCGGGAAATCGAGCTGTACATCGAGCTGCCGGGGCGGGCCTGCTATAGCGAGGCGTTTTTCGGCATGACGGTGGCCGATGCCATCAAGGAAAAGTCCAAGTCCGAATTGTTGCTGGGGTTCGCGTCGCTCGGCCGGCACGGCAAATTCTCGCCCTATGTGGCGGGCGACAGCCTGAGCATTGCCGACCTGTATTTCTACTACAGCCTTTCGCTGGCCCTGCAAGTGGGCAGGAAGGTCTTCGATATCGATTGGCTGGCGGACATGCCGGCGGCCAAGGCGCTGATGGAGCGCTTGGAGCAGAACCCGAACGTGCGGCGGATCGCTGCGGACAAGGAGGCGGAGATGCCGACGTTTTTGGCGATGGTTGCCGCCAAGAAGTGAGCTTTTCGGTGATTTGAAGTCAGCTATCGCGAGCAGGCTCGCTCCCACATTTGATCTCTGGATGTTCACAAGGGGTGTGTTCACCGGAGAACCATTGTGGGGGCGAGCTTGCTCGCGATGCTTCTGGCTTTAGCGGCTGGCGAGCAACGCCTGGCCGCGCACAACCGCTGCCTTGACCTGCGCCGGCGCGGTGCCGCCGATGTGGTCACGGGCATTGACCGAGCCTTCGAGGGTCAACACGGCAAACACGTCCTGCTCGATCTGGTCGCTGAACTGGCGCAGTTCGTCCAGGCTCATTTCCGCCAGGTCCTTGCCGGTGTCCACGCCGTACTTCACGGCATGGCCGACAATCTCATGGCAATCACGGAACGGCAGGCCACGGCGCACCAGGTAGTCGGCCAGGTCGGTGGCGGTGGAGAAACCGCGCAGGGCCGCTTCGCGCATCACCGCGTGCTTGGGCTTGATGGCCGGGATCATGTCGGCGAAGGCCCGCAGCGAGTCGCGCAAGGTGTCGGCGGCGTCGAACAGCGGTTCCTTGTCTTCCTGGTTATCCTTGTTGTAGGCCAGCGGCTGGCCTTTCATCAAGGTCAACAGGCCCATCAGCGCGCCGAACACCCGGCCGCTCTTGCCGCGCACCAGTTCCGGCACGTCGGGGTTTTTCTTTTGCGGCATGATCGAGCTGCCGGTGCAGAAACGGTCGGGCAAATCGATGAATTGGAACTGCGCGCTGGTCCACAGCACCAGCTCTTCGGAGAAGCGCGACAGGTGCATCATCGCGATGCTCGCGGCGGCGCAGAATTCGATGGCGAAATCGCGGTCCGAGACGTTATCCAGCGAGTTGCCGCCCACGGCGTCGAAGCCCAGCAGCTGCGCGGTGTACTCACGATCGATCGGGTACGTGGTGCCGGCCAGCGCGGCGCTGCCCAGGGGCATGCGGTTGGTGCGCTTGCGGCAGTCCACCAGGCGCTCGTAGTCGCGGCTGAGCATTTCGAACCAGGCCAGCATGTGATGCCCAAACGTTACAGGTTGAGCGGTTTGCAGGTGCGTGAAGCCCGGCATGATGCTCTCGGCCTCGCGCTCGGCCTGTTCCAGCAGGCCTTTTTGCAGGCGCGTGATTTCGCCCAGGATCAGGTCGATTTCATCCCGCAGCCACAGACGGATGTCGGTGGCGACCTGGTCGTTGCGGCTGCGGCCGGTGTGCAGCTTCTTGCCGGTCACGCCAATGCGATCGGTCAGGCGTGCTTCGATGTTCATGTGCACGTCTTCAAGGTCGACGCGCCAGTCGAACCGGCCGGCCTCGATTTCAGTCTCGATGGTCTTCAGGCCATCGATGATGCTGTCGCGCTCGGCATCGGTCAGCACGCCGACCTTGGCCAGCATGGTGGCGTGGGCGATCGAACCCATGATGTCGTGGCGATACAGGCGCTGGTCAAAGTTGACGGAGGCGGTGAAGCGGGCGACGAAGGCGTCGACGGGTTCACTGAAGCGGCCGCCCCAGGACTGATTGGTCTTGTCAGTGCTCATGAATTCGCTCGTGATCGGCTGTGGAAAAAGTAGCGGTTAAAGGCTGCGGCGGATGATAGCAGGGTTGCCGGGACTGGCGCTGGCACTGGTCGGCAGGTTTTTTCGATCGAGACCCGGGATCCAACCGGGTTTTCGCACAACGATATTTTTCGATTGAGCAATATCATCGTGGCAACCGTCTACAGTGGACGGTAGGACTTTTGCTTTTTCCATCCATGGCGTACCGGACACATAGAAGAAGGGGGAGCTCATATTGGTCAGATCGACAGTTAATAATCCCTACGGCAACGCCGTGCGACAACGGGCCTCGGGCATCGGTCGGCAAGCGCTGGTAAAGATAGGCACCCGCCTCGCGGCACTTTTTGGCCCTCGAACGAGTCTTAGCGTGGATCGCGGTGACGGATGTCACTTCCCCTGTCTACGCTATCCTTGTGCGAGACTCACGCAGGAATCCAGCGCAATATGAATGTCCTGATCGTTGATGACGAACCACTGGCCCGCGAGCGCCTGAGCCGAATGGTTGGCGAGCTCGAGGGTTACAGTGTCCTGGAGCCGAGCGCCACCAATGGCGACGAGGCATTGGCCCTTATTGACAGCCACAAGCCGGATATCGTGCTGCTCGACATTCGCATGCCTGGCCTGGACGGCCTGCAGGTGGCGGCGAAGTTGTGCGAACGAGAGTCGCCGCCCGCCGTGGTGTTCTGTACCACCCGGGACGACTTCCCACCCGAGGTGTTGCAGGCCGGTGCCGTGGGCTACCTGGTCAAGCCGGTGGCGTCCGAGGCGTTGCTCGAAGCCTTGCGCAAGGCTGAGCGACCCAACCGCGTGCAACTGGCGGCGCTGACCCGTCCAGCCGCCGAAAGCGGCAGTGGCCCACGCAGCCACATCAGTGCCCGCACCCGCAAAGGCATCGAGCTGATCCCCTTGAACCAGGTGGTCTACTTTATTGCCGACCATAAATACGTGACCTTGCGCCATGAGAGTGGCGAGGTGTTGCTCGACGAGCCCCTCAAGGCCCTTGAAGACGAGTTCGGCGAACGCTTCGTACGCATCCACCGCAACGCCCTCGTGGCCCGTGAGCGCATCGAGCGTCTGCAACGCACCCCCCTTGGGCATTTCCAGCTGTTCCTCAAAGGCCTCAATGGCGACGCGCTGATTGTCAGCCGGCGGCACGTGGCCGGCGTGCGCAAGATGATGCAGCAGCTTTAAGCCAGGCGGTCCAAGGCGTTCAACGTGTTTCATTTCCAGGATCTGGCGGCCAGGGAGGCCTTGGGGTCGTGATTCAAATCAAAGCGGTTTTGACTGAGCTGTTATTATCTGCCGTATCTTTTAAGTACGGATTGATTCATGTTCCCTCGCGAGATCCGCATCGCCACCCGTAAAAGTGCCTTGGCCCTCTGGCAGGCCGAATACGTCAAAGCCCGCCTGGAAGCGGCTCATCCCGGCCTGATCGTGACCCTGGTGCCCATGGCCAGTCGCGGTGACAAGCTGCTGGACTCGCCGCTGTCGAAAATCGGCGGCAAGGGCTTGTTCGTCAAAGAGCTGGAAACCGCGCTGCTGGACAACGAAGCCGACATCGCCGTGCATTCGATGAAAGACGTGCCCATGGACTTTCCCGAAGGCCTGGGCCTGTTTTGCATCTGCGAGCGGGAAGACCCGCGCGACGCGTTCGTCTCCAATACCTTCTCCAGCCTTGAGGCGCTGCCTGCCGGGAGTGTGGTCGGCACGTCCAGCCTGCGTCGCCAGGCCCAATTGCTGACGCGTCGTCCGGACCTGCAAATCCGTTTCCTGCGCGGCAACGTCAACACACGCCTGGCCAAGCTCGATGCCGGTGAGTACGACGCCATCATCCTCGCCGCCGCCGGCCTGATCCGCCTGGGCTTCGAAGACCGCATCACCTCGGCCATCAGCGTCGACGACAGCCTGCCGGCCGGTGGGCAAGGGGCGGTGGGTATCGAGTGCCGCAGCGCCGACAGCGACATCCACGCCCTGCTGGCGCCGCTGCACCATGCAGACACCGCCACGCGAGTATTCGCCGAGCGCGCGCTGAACAAACACCTCAATGGCGGCTGCCAGGTACCGATTGCCTGTTATGCCGTGCTGGAAGGCGAACAGGTCTGGTTGCGCGGCCTGGTGGGGGAGCCCAACGGGGGCCGTCTGCTCAGCGCCGAAGCCCGGGCACCGCGCCAGGATGCCGAGGCGTTGGGCGTGCGGGTGGCTGAAGACTTGTTGAGCCAGGGGGCCGCCGACATTCTCAAGGCGGTCTACGGCGAGGCCGGCCACGCGTGACGGGTTGGCGGCTGTTGCTCACCCGGCCGGCGGACGAGTCGTCGGCGCTGGCGGCTGTCCTGGCCGAAGCGGGGGTCTACAGCAGCAGCCTGCCGTTGCTGGATATCGAGCCGGTCCCGCTGTCCGATGCCGGGCGGGCGATATTCCAGGCACTGGACCAATACACTGCCGTGATCGTGGTCAGCAAGCCGGCCGCACGCCTGTGCGTCGAGCTGCTGCGCCAACACTGGCCCCAGCCTCCGGATCAACCCTGGTTCAGCGTGGGCGCGGCCACCGGACAGATCCTTGCCGATGCCGGCCTCACGGTGTTTTATCCCGATAACGGCGACGACAGCGAAGCCTTGCTGGAACACTTGGTCTTGCGCCAGGCTGTTTCGCGGCCCGACCCCAAGGTCTTGATCGTGCGGGGTGAAGGCGGGCGCGGCTTGCTGGCAGAGCGTTTGCGCGAGCAAGGTGCTAGTGTCGATTATCTGGAATTGTACCGCCGCCACTTGCCCAGTTACGGTGAAGGGGTGTTGCCGTCGATAGTCGAAGCGGAACGCTTGAACGCACTGGTGGTCAGCAGTGGGCAGGGTCTGGAGCATCTGCAGCGGCTGGCCGGCGATGCGTGGCCGGCCCTGGCGCGGTTACCGTTGTTTGTTCCAAGCCCAAGGGTTGCCGAGATGGCGCGTGCCGCCGGGGCCCGAACAGTTGTGGATTGCCGTGGCGCCAATGCCGCGGCTTTGCTGGCGGCGTTACGGGAACACTCCGTGCCGTTTTCTAATGCAAAGGATGGATACGTGAGCGAAACAGCCTTGCCAAAAGAAGATCTAGACCAGCCAGCGATCGATGCGCCGGTTGAACCCCCGCCCCCAGTCGCGCCGCGCCGCGGCAACGGGCTGGCCATTGTTGCCTTGCTGCTCGGCGCCGCCGGTGTCGCCGTGGGCGGTTGGGGCGTGTGGCAGGTACGTCACCTGCAAGCCAATAACCAGCAGCAGTCCGCCCAGGTCCAGGCGCTGAACGACCAGGCCCAGACCCTCAAGCTCAACGAGCAACGCCTGAGCGAGCGCCTGGCGCAATTGCCCCCGGCCGAAGAGCTGGAGGAGCGGCGCCGCCAGGTGGCCCAGCTGCAAGGCGATCAGCAGCACCTGAACCAGCGCCTGGAAACCGTGCTGGGTGCCAGCCGCAAGGATTGGCGCCTGGCGGAAGCCGAGCACCTGTTGCGCCTGGCCAGCCTGCGTCTTTCCGCCCTGCAAGACATCGACAGTGCCCAGGCACTGGTCCAGGGCGCTGACGAAATCCTGCGCGAACAGAACGACCCCGGTTCGTTCGCCGCCCGCGAGCAACTGGCCAAGACCCTCGCTGCGCTACGCAGCACCGAACAACCGGATCGTACCGGGCTGTTCCTGCAACTGGGCGCTTTGCGTGACCAGGTGCTGCAACTGACCGAACTGGCACCCGAGTACAAGGATCGTGGAGAGTCGCTGCTGGGCCTGACCGCCGATGGCGATGGGGCCAGCCGGTGGGCACAGTGGTGGGACCAGATCTCGCGCTACATCCGCATCGACTTCAACGCCGACGAGAACGTTCGTCCGCTGCTGGCCGGACAAAGCCTCGTGCAAGTGCGCCTGGCCTTGAGCCTGGCGCTGGAGCAGGCGCAATGGGCCGCCCTCAATGGTCAGGCGCCGGTATACACCCAGGCGCTGACCGAGGCCCGGGACGTATTGAAGAACAACTTCAACCAGGACAATCCGCAAAGCAAAATCATGCTCGAGCGCGTGGGCGAGCTGTCCAGGCAGCCGGTGACGGTGGTCACCCCGGACCTCACGGGCACGCTGAGCAGCGTCCAGGCCTACCTTGAGCGTCGCAACCTCAATGCCCAGGAGTCAGTCAAGCCGCTGCCCGCGCCAGGCGCGCAGGAGGCCACGCCATGAAGCGTCTCTACGTGATTCTGTTCGCGGTCATCGCTGTCGCAGCCTTGCTGGGCGTAGCGATTGCCGAGCATTCGGGTTACGTGCTGGTGGCGTACAAGAACTTCCGTTATGAAGCAGGCCTGTGGGTCACCCTGGCCCTGGTGGCGGTGCTCTGGCTGGTGTGGCGAGGCCTGAGGGCGCTGATCGGGTTGGTGACCACGTCCAGCGGCGTGGTCAACCCCTGGTCGCGACGCAATCGCAGTCGTCGGGTGCAAGTGGCGATCGAACATGGCCAGTTGGACCTGGCCGAAGGTCGCTGGGCCAGTGCCCAGCGTCATCTGCATCGTGCCGCCGAAGCCGAGCGCCAGCCGCTGCTGTATTACCTGGGGGCCGCCCGCGCGGCCAACGAACAAGGGCTTTACGAGCAGAGCGACAGTTTGCTGGAGCGCGCCCTGGAGCGTCAGCCCCAGGCGGAACTGGCCATTGCCCTGACGCACGCGCAATTGCAAATGGATCGAGGTGACACGGATGGCGCATTGAGCACACTGCAGGCCATGCATGAGCGTCACCCCCATAACGCCCAGGTCCTTCGCCAACTGCAGCGGCTGCATCAGCAGCGCGGCGATTGGTCGGCGGTGATCCGGCTGTTGCCCGAGCTGCGCAAGGATAAAGTCCTGCCGCCGACCGAGCTGGCTGAACTGGAGCGGCGTGCCTGGGGCGAAAACCTGACCCTGGCGGCCCACCGCGAGGAGGACGGCAGCGTCGGTTTGCAGTCGCTCAATCGCGCCTGGCAACAACTGACCTCCGCACAGCGCCAGGAGCCGGCGCTGGTGCTGGCCTATGCCGAGCAATTGCGCCAGTTGGGCGCCCAGGTCGAAGCCGAAGAGGTGCTGCGTGGCGCGCTCAAGCGTCACTATGACAGCCATCTGGCGCGCCTGTACGGGCTGGTTCGCGGCAATGATCCGATCCGCCAGTTACAAGCGGCCGAAGGCTGGCTCAAGGACCACCCGGCCGATCCGAGCCTGTTGCTGACCTTGGGGCGCCTATGCCTGCAGAACAGCTTGTGGGGCAAGGCGCGGGATTATCTGGAAAGCAGTTTGCGTGCCCAGCGCAACCCCGAAGCCTGCGCCGAACTGGCGCGCCTGCTGGCGCAACTGGGGGATGCCGAGCGCAGCAACCAATTGTTCCAGGAGGGGCTGGGGTTGTTGGATGAGCGTCTGCTGGCCGCGCCGCTGCCGGTTCCGGCTCAGGTCTTGTCCACTTAAAAGGACATGACTCATTCCTGGGAATGCATGAATCCTTTGTGGCGACGGAGCTGCTCCCGCTCGCCTGTAGGAGCTGTCGAGCGGAGCGAGGCTGCGATCTTTCTCCCGACGCTTGAGCCTCAAGCGAAAGATCAAAAGATCGCAGGCTTCGCCAGCTCCTACAGAGCCCAGCGGGAGCAAGCTCCCTCGCCCCGATTTTGGGGCTTTGGTCATACCTTCAGCAAAGTCCTACAGCTGACCACGCCGAATCCTCTTCGACCAGTCGGGAATTCCCTACACCCCTGGTGAAGTGTCTGCGCGGGGCTGCCTTGAAAGGCCAGAGGGCTTTCCTCTACCGTAACTGCTTGTCTCTTCTGTTACGGAATCGCCATGTCTTTGGCCAGCTCACGCTTCTCGTTTCTCATGGCTTCCATCGCCGCCGCCCTGGCTTTGGGCATCAGCACTTATCTGGAATATTCGGCCGGCCTGACGCCTTGCAGCCTGTGTGTCCTGCAGCGGTTGTGCCTGATGCTGTTCCTGGCCAACAGCCTCGTAGCGTGCGTACACGGTCCAGGCCAACGAGGCAGTCTCTTCTATGGCGCCGCAGGGTTGGTTTTTGCGACCGGGGGCATGACCCTGGCGTGGCGTCAGGTCCTGATGCAAAGCCACTCGTTCGAGCCGTTATCCGATTGTGCCGTGCAGCTCAACCCGACAAGATCGTGGTGGTGCGCGTTGCATCGTGTCCTCGACGGCGCCGTCGACTGCGCGAATATCACGTGGACGTTGTTCGACCTGAGCATCCCCGAGTGGAGCCTGTTGTTTTTTCTCGCGGTGTCCAGCGCCATGACCTACCTGCTGCTGCGCCTTGCCTGGAGTGCTCTGGTACGACCGCTCAGCGGCGAGACGTCGCAGTTGGTCCGGGCCCTGGATTAAACACTTGTATGAACTTTATCTCCTGCGTACCTTGAAGCCGTTGTCGTGCGGGCATAATCTGGCCCGCACGTGTCATTGGAATTGTGTCGCTCGATCATGTTGTGTCTGGCTTGTCCCTGGTCATCAGGCGTGCACAGGCTGCGAGGGGGCATGACTCACAAGGGAAGAAATCACCATGCTCGAAAGTTGTCAGAATGCTCAGGAACGCTGGGGTGGAGTGCATCTGCTGATCGATCGCTGGCTGCAGGAGCGTCACGAACTGGTTCGGGCCTACGATGATCTCGGCGCCAAGCCTGAAGCCCTGAGCGAAAGCCGCAGACCCTTGCAGGATTTCTGCGGCGTGCTGGTGGACTATGTGTCTGCCGGTCATTTCGAGATATACGAACAACTGACGGGCGAGGCCAAGGCCTTTAACGACAAGCGCGGCCTTGAACTGGCCGAGACGATCTACCCGCGCATCGATGTCATCACCGAGAAGCTGCTGGCATTCAACGACCTGTGCGATGAAGGCAAGTGCGTAGCGGAAAAATTCAAGGAGCTGGGCGGCTTGCTGCACGAGCGTTTCGAATTGGAAGACTGCCTGATCGAAGTGCTGCACAACGCTCACAAGGAAGATGCTGCGGTCCAGGCCTGAGGGGTCGCGGTCATGAAAAAACGGTGCGCATTGCGCACCGTTTTTCGTTGGGCCAGCGTCAGGTCGTCGCGCCCAGCAGCTCGATTTCAAACACCAATGGTGTGTAGGGCGGGATCACATCCCCGGCCCCTTCAGCGCCATAGGCCAGGGACGACGGAATCACCAGGCGCCATTTCGCGCCGACCGGCATTTGCGGCAATGCACTGCGCCAACCGTCGATCACACTGTCAAGATTGAACCACTGTGCCTGGCGGTTTGAATCGAATACGGTGCCGTCTGGCAATCGACCGGTATACATCACCTGGACCTTGCCGTGAGGGCCGGCCTTCGCGCCGTGGCCCGGCTTGATTTCGGTGAGCAGGATGCCGTCAGCCAGTTGCTGGACCCCGGGCCGGTTTTTTTCTTCGGTGAGAAATTTCTGCTCGGTTTTCAACGCGGCTTCGGCCTGTGGCGTTGTCGATGGCGCGTTCAGTTGCGCCTGGTGCTCGGCCAGGATCTGTTCGATGCGTTCATCTTTCAGGGCCAGCGGTTTGCCCAGGTAGGCCTGTTGCAAACCGTCGATCAAGGCTTTGATCTGCAAGTCCGGCATGTCCTGGCGCAGGCGTTCGCCGAGGCTGGCGCCCAGGCTGTAAGCCAGATCGTGGGCATCGTTTGCGCTGGTTTTTTCAACGGCCTGGACCGTGGCGCAAGCCATGCACAGGAATAAAAACAGGTGACGCGACATGTGTGCTCTCCGGCCTCGAATCGAGGAATTATGCCAGTGTCGATATCTGTAGAGGTGGATTGCCAAGGCACTGGCGCAGAAGATTTTTCGTCCCTTGCAACGCAACGTCTTGTGTACTGTCAACATGCCCTAGCGGCGGTTGCAGCAGAGGTCTAGTATGAGCCGCACTCACGTCAGTCAGGAGGTAAACCATGTCGGCCACCAAGAAGCCTGTAAACACTCCGTTGCACTTGCTCCAACAACTCTCGGGCAGCTTGCTCGAACATCTGGAAAATGCCTGCTCCCAAGCCCTGGCTGATGCTGAAAAACTGCTCGCCAAACTGGAAAAACAACGCGGCAAGGCGCAGGAAAAACTGCACAAGTCGCGCACCAAACTGCAAGACGCAGCCACCGCTGGCAAGGCCAAGGCGCAAGCCAAGGCCAAAGATATCGTGAAAGAGCTCGAAGACCTGCTCGATGCCTTGAAGGATCGTCAGTCCGAAACCCGCGCCTACATTTTGCAACTCAAGCGTGATGCCCAGGAAAGCCTGAAACTGGCCCAGGGTGTCGGTCGTGTGCAAGAAGCTGCGGGCAAGGCGCTGTCGCTTCGTGCTGCCAAGCCTGCCGCTGTATCGGCCAAGAAGCCGGCGGCTAAACCCGCTGTGGCAAAAGCACCGGCCAAAGTCGCTGCCAAGCCCGCCGCCAAAGCACCGGCCAAGGCGGTCAGCAAACCAGCTGCCAAACCCGTCGCTGCAAAACCTGCGGCAAAAAAACCAGCCGTCAAGGCTGCTGCCAAGCCAGCCGCAAAAACGGCGGCCGCTAAACCTGCCGCCGCCAAGCCCGCTGTAAAAGCGGCTGCTAAACCTGCCGCTAAACCTGCGACAAAAGTTGTAGCCAAGCCTGCCGCTAAAACCGCCGCCGCAAAACCTGCCGCGACGAAAACCGCTGCCGCTAAACCGGCTGCCAAGGCGGCGGTAAAATCCACGGCCAAACCGGCGGCCGCCAAATCAGCCGCCAAGCCTGCGGCAACCAAAACGGCTGCGGCCAAGCCTGTTGCGAAAACGGCTGCCAAGCCCGTCGCTGCCAAAGCGCCTGCCAAAGCGGCGGCTAAACCCGCTGCCAAACCAGCCGCTGCCAAGCCTGCTGCCGCGAAGCCAACGGCTGCCAAGCCCGCCGCTACGGCCAAGCCAGCTGCCGCCAAGCCCGCCGCTAAACCGGCCGTGAAGAAGCCAGCCGCTGCAAAACCTGCGACTGCGCCAGCCGCCAAGCCAGCGACACCGGCTCCGGCTCCGAGCGCGACGCCTGCGCCTACCGCCAGCACTCCGGCCTCGGCGACCAGCCCAGCCGCCGTTGCGCCGACCACCAGCAGCACCCCAACCAGCGCTTCCTAAGTGCCGGACACCGCGACGCGCAGCTGATGCAGCGCGTCGCGGCTCGCTGGTTCGGCATTCGCCACCAGCCCTTGCAGCCATAACGCTGAATCGTTCCGTTGTTCCTCAGGCCAATCCTCGGCCACTGCCTGCAATCGTTCCAGCAATCGTCGCTCGGCTTCCAATTCCAGTCGCTTGACCTGTTCGCGCAAGCTATCGAGTGCCGTGTCTTGGCGGGCACCGGTTTTCCATTGGCTGCGAAGCGTGCGCAAGGGCCTTACCACCTCTGCCTCCCAGGGCTCGGTCAATTGTCGAAGCTGTCGCAGCCGTTGTTCATTGCAGGCCACACCGCGTCGTTCCAGCCACAGTCCGCAAAGCAGCAGGCAGACATTGACGCCGGCGCCCTGTAGCGTGAGGCACGCAGGCTCTACGCCAGGCTTGGCATAGAGGTCGAGGGAAAAACTCCACAGGTCAGGGGACATCGTGCTACTCGCGCCAGTTGCGAGCGAAGCTGGTAGACTCCGCCGCCATTATGATCCGACTTCAGAACCTGACTTTACAGCGTGGCCCGCAACGTCTGCTAGAAGACGCCGAGCTGACCCTGCACGCCGGCCACAAAGCCGGCCTCATCGGTGCCAACGGCGCCGGCAAATCGAGCCTGTTCGCCTTGCTGCGAGGCGAGCTGCACCCGGACTCGGGCGATTGCCTGCTGCCGGCCGACTGGCGCATCGCTCACATGCGCCAGGAGGTCGACACCCTCGAGCGCCTGGCGGTGGACTACGTGCTCGATGGCGACCTGCGCCTGCGCCAGGTGCAACGCGACCTGGCGGCGGCCGAAGCGGCCCACGACGGTGCCGCACAGGCCCGCCTGCACGCGGAACTCGACAGTGCCGACGGCTATACCGCCGATGCCCGCGCGCGCAAATTGCTCGCCGGCCTGGGCTTTACCAATGAACAGATGGACCGCCAGGTCGGGGACTTCTCCGGTGGCTGGCGGATGCGCCTGAACCTGGCGCAGGCCCTGATGTGCCCTTCGGATCTGCTGCTGCTCGATGAACCGACCAACCACTTGGACCTCGACGCCATCATCTGGCTCGAAGACTGGCTCAAGGGTTACCCGGGCACGCTGCTGCTGATTTCCCACGACCGCGATTTCCTCGACGCGGTGGTGGATCACGTGGCCCATGTCGACCAGCGCAAGCTCACCTTGTACCGCGGCGGCTACAGCGCCTTCGAGCGCGCCCGTGCCGAACGCCTGGCCCAGCAACAGCAGGCCTACGAGAAGCAACAGGCGCAACGTGCGCACATGGAAAGCTACATCGCCCGCTTCAAGGCCCAGGCCACCAAGGCCCGCCAGGCCCAGAGCCGGATCAAGGCGCTGGAGCGGATGGAAGAGCTCTCGGCGGCCCACGTCGATTCACCGTTCGATTTTGTCTTCCGCGAATCGACCAAGATTTCCAGCCCGTTGATCGACCTGTCCGACGCGCGCCTGGGTTATGGCGACAAGACCGTGCTGGAGAAGGTCAAGCTGCAACTGACCCCGGGTGCGCGGATCGGTCTGCTGGGGCCCAACGGTGCCGGTAAGTCGACCCTGATCAAGAACCTCTCGGGCGAACTCCAGCCATTGGCTGGACGCTTGACCCGAGGTGAAAACACCGTCGTTGGCTATTTCGCCCAGCACCAGCTCGACTCCCTGGATTCCAAGGCCAGCCCGCTGCTGCACCTGCAACGCTTGGCGCCAACCGAGCGCGAGCAAACCCTGCGCGATTTCCTCGGTGGTTTCGATTTTCGCGGGGCACGCATCGACGAGCCGGTGTTGAATTTCTCTGGTGGCGAAAAGGCGCGCCTGGCGTTGGCGTTGATCGCCTGGGGCCGGCCGAACCTGTTGCTGCTCGACGAACCGACCAACCACCTGGACCTGGAAATGCGCCTGGCCCTGACCATGGCCTTGCAGGAATTCAGTGGCGCGGTGCTGGTGGTATCTCACGATCGGCATTTGCTCAAGAGCACCACGGATAATTTCTTCCTGGTCGCCGACGGCAAGGTCGAGGAGTTCGACGGAGACCTGGAAGATTATGCTCGTTGGCTGGTGGAATACCGCCAGCGCAACGCGCCGGTCAGCAGCACGCCGGTCAACCCGGACAAGACCGACAAAAAGGCCCAGCGCCAGGCCGCCGCCGCATTGCGCCAGCAACTGGCGCCGCACAAGCGCGAAGCCGACAAGCTCGAAGCCGAGCTGGGCAAGCTGCATGAAAAGCTGCAGAAAATCGAAACCAGCCTGGGCGACAGTGGTCTCTACGAGGCGGCGCGCAAGGATGAGTTGCGTGACCTGCTGGCCGAACAGGCCAGGCTGAAAGTTCGGGAAGCGGAGCTCGAGGAGGCGTGGATGCAAGCCCTGGAACTGCTGGAAAACCTGCAAGCGGAGTTGGAGGCATTGTCCTGATGGAAGCGTTGGCGTTGCCTGTCCCTGTCATGTGGATCGAGCCGATCTGGCTCGGTGTGCAAATCCTGCTGATCCTGGTGGCCGGTTATGTCTCGCAGCGCTTCGTCGCGCGTGCGCTCACCGGCCTGGGTGAGCGTTACCCGCTCCCACCCCAACTGGTGATTATCCTGCGGGGCGTGCTGCGCTGGCTGATCATGGGGACTGCGGTGCTGGTGGTGCTCGAACGCCTGGGCGTCTCGGCCACGGTGCTGTGGACGGCTCTGTCGGGTTTTGTCGCGGTGGCAGCGGTGGCGTTCTTCGCCATCTGGAGCGTGCTGTCCAACCTGTTCTGCGCCGTGTTGATCTATACCGTCGGACCGTTTCGCCTGGGCGATGTGGTCGAGCTGGTGGACACCACCGACAAGCCCGGCATCAAAGGCCGCGTAGTGGCTATCAATCTGCTGTACACCACGCTGATCGAACCCGAGGAGCTCGGCACCGGCAGCGCCATGGTGCAAGTGCCCAACAGCCTGTTCTTCCAGCGCTCGGTACGGCGCTGGCGTGGCAGCGAAGCGTTTCCGGTGGGTGGGTTCGTCGAATAACCCGGCCTCGCCGATTGGCTTTTTTTTGCAAAAAAGCGATGGTCAATCCTGCGGCGGCGCATTAGCTTAGTCGTTTTCGACGAATCCGAGCCGAGGTGTGCAATGGTGCTGGAAACATGGCTGGCGTTTTTCGCCGCCTGTTGGGTGATCAGTCTTTCCCCGGGCGCCGGCGCCATTGCATCGATGTCCAGTGGCTTGCGCTACGGGTTTTGGCGCGGCTACTGGAATGCCCTGGGCCTGCAATTGGGCCTGGCGCTGCAAATCGTGATCGTCGCCGCCGGTGTTGGCGCGATCCTCACGGCGTCGGCCACGGCGTTCTATGCGATCAAATGGTTCGGCGTGGCCTATCTGGTCTACCTGGGTATCAAACAGTGGCGAGCCATCCCTGGCGATATCAGCGATGATTCCGTCGTGCGGCCTATCGGCAACCCTTTGGCTCTGGTGTTCCGCGGTTTCCTGGTCAACATCAGCAATCCCAAGGCGCTGGTGTTCATGCTGGCTGTGCTGCCGCAGTTCATCAATCCCCATGCACCGTTGATCCAGCAATACCTGATCCTGGGCGTCACAATGATCGTCGTCGATCTCATCGTCATGGCCGGGTACACCGGGCTGGCATCGAAAGTCCTGCGCCTGTTGCGCACACCGAAGCAGCAACGGCGGATGAACCGCACGTTTGCTGGCCTGTTCATCGGCGCGGCGGGCTTGCTCGCGACGATTCGCAAGGCTGCGGTGTAAAGCAAAACCTGTGGCGAGGTTACTTTGTGGGAGCAAGGCTTGCCCGCGATGCGGGCGACTCGATTTCTGGAAGATCTCATCGCCTGTATCGCGGGCAAGCCTTGTTCCCACAAGACCTCTGCGCCACAGAGCATTCGCTCAGCTATTCAGCGCAGGATCACCGGCGCGGTATCCCGGGGCAGATTATTGCGCTGCATCGGCTCGCCGGGCTGTTGGTAGCTCGGACCACCGAGCTGTTCGCTCAGCTGCCGCGCCACGTCTTCCCCCAGGGCCTTGGACACTTCGCGCACCACCCGTGGACGGTTGAGGCTGATGCGCACGTCCCGGTGGTTCAACAACTTGGTGTCCTGGCCTTCGCCCATGGCCGTAAAGGCCGAGGTGATTTCGTAGGTCTTGGTGTTGATCAGGCTGAAGTCCGCCACCAGGGTCAGCGCCAGCACGGCCGAGTAGCTGTCGGTGTTGGCTAGTTCGTTGATGTCGCGGGTAAAGTCGATGTCCGACACCGTGCCGAACAGCACGTAGTCGGCACCCTTGAAGTTCCCGGCCTTGATGCGCTTGATAACGTCATAGACATCGCCATTGGACGCCGCCGTGTGGGGCGTGCCCTGGGTCAGTTGGAACATCCCGCTGCGCAGGATCTCGCCCTTGATGTCACCGGTGAACTTGCGCAGTTCGCCCTGCTCGATGTAGCTGCTGGTGGCTTCCATCTCGTCGTAGCTCGAGGAAGCGCTGGCACTGTAGGGGTTCGCCTGGAAGTTGCTCTGCGCTGAAACGGTGTGGATGTATTCCTCCACCCGCTCCTGGTACGCCAGGTCGGTCACCGCGACTTTTGGAGCCGCCTGCGCGCTGAGTGCACAGGCCAGGGCCATGATGCCTATCCATGTGCGCATGGCTTAGCGCTCCGTGGTCTTGCGGATTTCTTTTTCGTCCATCCACTCGGCCAGACCGCTCTCGACGTCGATCAATTGCAGGCTGAATTTGTAGAAGACGTCCTTATAGTCGCTGCTGCGCTTGACGATCGAGCTGATGGAGCCCTCGAGGCGGTACTTGGCAGCGATCATGTTGCCGGTCTTGGCCACGGTGCTTTTCTTGTACAGGCCGCTCTGGTTCTGCAGCTTGAGCTGGTCGACCTGGCTGTCCATGGCGGTGTTGTCGCTGGCGAAACGGGCGGCACCGGTCTTCATCAACTGGGTCTTGATGCTGGTGGTGATTTCGCGGGTGTCGATGTATTCGCTGGTCTTGTTCTTCACGTCATAGACCTGGACCACCGGGCGACCCTGCAGGATTCCGGACTGGGCCAGGGAACGGGTCATGGACTCGGCGATCATTTGCAGGTCGGTGGAGCCGAACTCGTTGGTCACGGTTTCCACGGCCTTGGTATCGCCGTAGCTGATGTGCTTGTTGCCCAGGACCGGCGAGTTGTTGGCACAGCCGCTCACCAGCAGGGCGGCGAGGGCGAGGGATGAAATGCGTACGAACATGTGGGGGCTCTCAAATTTCTGCATAGTGGATTTTTGTGGCGAGGGGATTTAATCCCCGCTGGCGACGCACTGTAGGAGCTGCCGAAGGCTGCGATCTTTTGATCTTTCGCTTGGGACTCAATTGTCTGGGGGAAGATCGCAGCCTCGTTTCACTCGACAGCTCCTACACAGCTCCAACATCAGCTCTTGTGGTCCAGCGGTGCCAGGCTCAAGGGGTATTGATTTCCAAACGGAAATCCACGGCCTTGGGCGTCGGGGCGATGGCCGGCAGGAAGCTGGTCTGTTCGCCGTACAGCGTCAGGCTTTTCCAGGTTTCTTCCTCGGCGATCGGAAAACCTTCCGGCCCCAACCAGGCAAAGCGGTAGTACATCGTCTTGTTGTTGTAGCTGGTGTTGCTCAACTGGACATTGACGGTCATGTAGCCGTTTTCCCGGGCTACGCGCATGGCGCCCACCACGATGTTCTTGGTCTTGCCCATCGCCACGACCTTGCTGGCGGCGCTGCCCGGCTCCGGCGGCGGGGTGGCGCAACCGGCCAGCAAGGCCAGGGTGCCGACGGCGATCAGTTTTAAACGCATGTGAACAAGACTCCGTTCTTAAGGTTGCTTGAGGGCAATGGCGGTCGGGTTGGCGCTGGGCATCACCTGGGCCGCGAGGCCGCCGGCGAACACTTGGTTACCCACCGCGCGAAGGCTGATGACCTGGTAGCGCTGGTCGACGATGACCTTGACCACCGAGCCGCCCACCGCGCTTGGCAAGGTGACCTGGTGCTCGCCTTTCTTCAGGCGCAGGCGCACCACCTGGGTGTAGTCGGGCAGGGTGCGCCAGGTCCGGGTGTCGGCCCCTTCGAATACCGCCGAGGTGAGGCCGACGGCCAGGCCCGCCAGGGGATTGGTCTCGTTGATCTGCTTTTGCGCCACGCCCCGGGTGACGGCGCGCACGGTGGTGCGCAGGATGATGCCCGGCATGTCGTCGCGCAGGGCCCGACGGGACATGGCGGTGGTGCTGTTGAGTTGGGTCAGGTCCAGCTGGCGGCCGTCAACACCGATCTGGCCGAAGGTGGCCGTGGAAGTGTCAGGCTTGATCAGTGGGAACGACAACGGCGTGATGACCAGGTTGCCGCTGATTGGCAAGGGCAAGGGAATGCGGATCGAGTCCCGCGACGGTGCCAGGCCACTCTGCACCACGATCAGGATGTCGCTGTCGTCGCTCTTGGTGGCGGGCTTGTCGAGGTCACGCAGGGCCTGCTCCAACAACGGTGTGTTGGGGCGCAGTTCGGCGGCCTTGCGATAACCCGGTGCGGCCAGGTCCTTTTCACCCAGGGCTTCGTAGACGAAACCGGCCAGGTAATGGCTGAACGCGCTCTGGTAACTGTTCTTGAGGCTGACCACTTCCGGGGCGTCGAGGCTGGCCACCGGGTAACCCTGGAGGTCCTTGTATTCGGTCTTGACCCCTTGTTTCTCGGCTTCTTCCTCGCGCTTGAGGTATTCCTTGTCCCGCAGGTCGGCGATCACCGCTTCGCGTTCATGGGTCTTCTTGATCTGGGTCCGCGCGCCGTCGAAGTCGTTGACCGCCAGCAGGTTCAGGGCCATCTGCGTGGTCAGCATGACCTTTTCGTAGTCGTAGCCTTCGTAGCGGCGGACTTTATCGTTGACCAGGAAACTGCCGAACTGGGCCAGGTACCTGGCCGTGTCGAGCTTGACCGCATCTTCCCACTGGGCGACTTGTCGGTCGGCGCTGTTCCAGGCGGTCTGGCTGCCGGACAAATCGCCCTTGGCACGCAGCAGCTCACCTTTCTCGAAGTAGTACAGCAGGTCCTTGTCCTGGCCGGAGTTGTTCTTTTCCAGCAGGGTCAACGCGCCGTCGACATTGCCGGACGCCAACTGCTGGTTGGTCTGGGCCAATTCGCTGTCATAGTTGCGAAAGGCCGAGCAGCCGGACAACAAGGTGATCGCGCCGAGGACGACCGAAAGAGCGGCACGGGATGCCATGAACATTTTCTTCCCTGATAGCAGCCGGGTGTGCGGGTCGGGCTGGAGCGATCCCACGGACAAACGTCGGGACGCTGTCGGTTCCTCATAAAAAGAGGAGCTTTTATGCCATCTGACAATAAGAAGGCGGCGGGATTATAGACATGGCGCTTGGCTATGTAATGGCTTTTCAATTCCTAAATGCCTTTTTTGTGACATCACCCCCAAAGCATTAAAATCCGATGAAAATCGGCTTCCAAGGCACATCCGCCCTTGAGCCGAAGCCATTGGAAGTGAACAATGTGTTACTTCTTATTACCAACTGAGAGTCATTCATGACTGCGCCGTTCCGTTTCCTGGCCTGGCTTGTACTGCCATTGCTAGCTTTGTGCAGCACTGCGCTGCAAGCCGACACCCTCGAGAGTGCCCCCCAGGCGCTGCATTTGCTGGATTACATCGGAGCGGATTACCCGGCGACAGTCGAGGCGGGCAAGGTCATCGACGAGACGGAGTACCGCGAGCAGTTGGAATTGACCCGTGCGCTGGAAGGGTTGGTCGCCGGGTTGCCGGCCAAGCCGGAAAAGACTGAGCTGGTCCAAGACATCGGCACCCTGCGCACAGCGATCACCCAGCGCCAGGACGGCGGCGATGTCGCCCGCCTGGCGCGGCAACTGGGGGCCAGGCTGGCGGTAGCGTATGAAGTCAGCCAGGCACCGGTCATCACGCCCGACCCCACCCGCGGCGCGCCACTGTATGCGCAGAATTGCTCGGTGTGCCACGGCGCCAACGGTGCCGGCGACGGTCCTGCCGGTGTTGGCCTGGAGCCGCCGCCCGCCAACTTGCGCGACGCCCAGCGCCTGGATCGCCTGAGTCTCTACGCGATCTACAACACCCTCGGCATGGGCATCGAAGGCACCGACATGCCGGCCTTCGCCGATCAGCTCGACGACCGTCAGCGCTGGGACCTGGCAACCTACATCGCCAGCTTCAGCGCCGACCCGGCCGCGGCCAAAAGCGAACAAGTCTTCAATCTCGCTGACCTGGCGCGCCAGACCCCGGCCGAAGTGCTCACCGCGCAAGGCCCCGCAGCGGCGGCGACATTCCGTGCCCAGCGCGCCCAGCCGCCGCAGGTGCAACGTGGCCCGGCGCAGTTGCTCGACTACACGGCCGCCACCCTGGATAAAAGCATTGCGGCGTATCGCGCCGGTGACCACGACCAGGCCTATGACCTGTCGGTAGCGGCTTACCTGGAAGGTTTCGAGCTGGTGGAAAGCTCGCTGGACAACGTCGATGCCAACGTGCGCAAGGACACCGAAAAGGCCCTGATGGCCTACCGTCAGTCGTTGCAGGACGGTTTGCCGGTGGAGCAGGCGGTACAGCGCCTGGACGTGGCCAAGGCCAAGCTGAAGGAGTCCGCCGGCCTGCTGGGTGGCGATGGCTTGAGCTGGTCGCTGAGCTACATCTCCGGGTTGCTGATCCTGCTGCGTGAAGGGTTGGAAGCGATCCTGGTGCTGGCGGCGATCCTGGCGTTCCTGCGCAACACCGGCCAGCAATCGGCGGTGCGCAGCGTCAACGTCGGTTGGGGCCTGGCGCTGCTGGCCGGCCTGGCGACCTGGGGGCTGGCGGCGTATGTGATCGACGTCAGCGGCGCCCAGCGCGAGCTGCTCGAAGGCGCGACGGCGTTGTTCGCCAGTGTGATGGTGCTGTGGCTGGGTGTCTGGATGCACGACCGTCGTCACGCGGCGGCCTGGCAGGATTACATCAAGAGCAGCCTGGTGGGCGGCGGTGGTCGGTTTGGTTTTGCGATCCTGGCGTTCTTCTCGGTCTACCGCGAACTGTTCGAAGTGATCCTGTTCTACGAAACCCTGTGGTTGCAAGCCGGTCCTGCCGGGCATAACGCAGTGCTGGCCGGCGGCGCGACGGCGCTGGTGCTGCTGGTGGGGCTGGCCTGGGTGATCCTGCGCGGCTCGGCGAAACTGCCGCTGGCGCTGTTCTTCAGCATCAACGCCGCGTTGCTGTGCGCACTGTCGGTGGTGTTTGCCGGTCATGGCGTGAAGGCGTTGCAGGAAGCCGGGATTTTCGGTACCCATCCGGTGGCGTTCTTCGACTTCGACTGGCTGGGCATTCATGCCGATGCCTATTCGCTGGCCGCTCAAGTGGTGGCGATCCTGGCGATCGTGGTGCTGTATGGGCGCAGTTGGGTGGCGGAGAAGCGTCGGGTCCAGGTTTCCTGACAGCATTCGCTGCGCTCGTAATCGCGAGCAAGCTCGCTCCCACAGGATGTAGGCTGTCCTTGTGGGACGAGCTTGCTCGCGATGCATTTAAAAAGAGGAACAACCCCAATGCGCGTATGGATTGACGCCGATGCCTGCCCCAAGGCGGCGAAGGAACTGGTGGTCAAGTTCGCCCTGAAGCGCCGGTTCGAGGTGGTGCTGGTGGCCGGTCAACCGCAGATCAAGCCGTCCCTGGCCTGCGTGAAATTGATCGTGGTGCCCAGCGGCCCCGACGCGGCGGACGACTACCTGGTGGAACACGCCGTGCCGGGTGAGTTGGTGATCTGCAGCGACGTGCCCCTGGCCGACCGGTTGGTGAAGAAGGGCGTCGCGGCCCTGGACCCGCGAGGCAAGGAATTCGATGCGCAAAACATGGGCGAGCGGCTGGCGGTGCGAAACCTGTTCACCGATCTGCGCGAACAGGGCCATATGGGCGGCGGCCCGGCGGCGTACAGCGAGCGGGACAAGCAAGGGTTTGCCAATGCTTTGGACCGGATACTGACGCGTTTGGCCCGATTGCCTTGAATCATGCCACCCCCTGTGGGAGCGAGCTTGCTCGCGATGCGGTGTATCAACCAATGCAAATGTGGCTGAGCCGACGCTATCGCGAGCAAGCTCGCTCCCACAGGGGCTCGGCGTGTTGCTAGGCGTCGTTCTCGTGCGTCAGCTCCAACACCCGGTCCACCAGCTTGTTGATGCCTGAGGCCGCTTCGCTGATGTTCTGCGCCAGCATGTAGGCCGGGGTGCTGACCAGTTTGCGCGCGCGGTCTTCGACGATGTCGGTGACCGCGCAGTCTTCGTGAGTACCGCCCATTTTGCCCACGGCTGCCGCCGTGTCCGGGTCGTTGCCGATGGTGCACGTCACCCCGGGGCCATAGATTTTGGCCGCCAGGGCCGGGGAGATGCAGATCAGCCCGACCGGTTTACCCGCCTCGGCAAAGGCCTCGGTCAAGGCCAGGACCTCTGGCTGGACGGCGCAGCCGGCGCCTTCGACGGCAAAGTTGGAGAGGTTTTTCGCCGAGCCAAAACCACCGGGTACGATCAAGGCGTCGAAATCCTCGGCCCTGGCTTCACGCAAATCCTTGACGTTGCCCCGGGCGATCCGCGCCGACTCCACCAACACGTTGCGGCTCTCGGGCATTTCCTCGCCGGTCAGGTGATTGATCACATGCAGTTGGGCAATGTTGGGGGCGAAGCACTGGACTTGCGCCCCGCGCTGGTCGAGACGCAGCAAGGTGATCACGCTTTCGTGGATCTCGGCGCCGTCATAGACGCCACAGCCGGAAAGGATCACTGCAATTTTTTTGCTCATGGGCTTTTCTCCAGATTCATGGCGTTAAATGTCTACTAATTTGTCACTCGTTGCCATAGGGGGATCGGGCAGCTACACCTAATCTGCCGACTATCTCCCTGCCTCGCATGCCCGGGTTGCGTCATGAACTTCATCCTGTATGCCGTGCCGTTCTTCTTCGTGCTGATCGCCGTCGAGTTGCTGGCCGATCGCTGGCGGGGTGTGAGCCACTACCGCGTGGCGGACGCGATCAGCAGCTTGAGCACCGGCGTGCTGTCGACCACCACGGGCCTGTTGACCAAGGGCGTGGGGCTGCTGACCTACGCCTTTGCGCTGAAACACCTGGCCGTCATCGAACTGCCTGCCGACCGGGCCTGGACCTGGGTGTTCGCCTTCGTGCTCTACGACCTCTGTTACTACTGGCTGCACCGCATGGGCCATGAGCGCAACATCCTCTGGGCCGCCCATTCGGTTCACCACCAAAGCGAGGACTACAACCTGTCCACCGCGTTGCGCCAGACCAGCACCGGGTTCCTGTTGAGCTGGATCTTCTACGTCCCGCTCGCCGTACTGGGCGTGCCGCTGGTGGTCTTCGTCAGCGTCGCGGCGTTGAATCTGCTGTACCAGTTCTGGGTCCACACCCAGCACATTCCCAAGCTCGGCTGGCTGGAGTGGTGGTTCGTGACGCCGTCCAATCATCGTGCCCACCATGCACAGAACACTCTGTACATGGATCGCAACTACGGCGGGGTGTTCATTATTTGGGACCGTCTATTTGGCACCTTCCAGGAAGAAGACGATAACGAGCCGGTGATTTTTGGCGTGACCACGCCGCTGGCGAGTTGGAATCCGTTGTGGGCCAACCTGCAGTTCTATGCACAGCTGTGGGCCGATGCGCGGCGGGCCGGGCGCTGGTGGGACAAGCTGCGGATCTGGTTCATGCCCACCGGTTGGCGTCCGGCGGACGTCGCGGCCCAGTACCCGCTGAACAAGCCCGACCTGAGCCAGTTCCGCAAATTCACCGTGCCGCTGGACCCGCGCCAGCAGTGGTACGTGGGGCTGCAGTTCTGCGTCTACATTGCCTTGGGCAGTTATTTGATGAACCTTGAAAGCAGCCTGCCAGTCGCCGCCCTGGTGCTGGGGTGGGGCGCGGTGGCCTTCGGTCTGTTCGTGTTGGGCGTGGCCCTGGAGAATCGCCCGTGGGCGCTGAAGATGGAGCTGTTGCGGCTGGCCTCGAACCTGCCGCTGGTGTGGCTGGCGCCCTTGGCCGGGTTGTGGCCGGCCAGCGCTGTGGCCTGGGTCGGGCTGCTCAGCTACAGCCTGCTCAGTGGCATCGGGCTGTACTGCTGCCGCAGCCGGTTCACTCGGTTGGCGTCGTAGGTGCGTCGGACTTGGCTTGTTCCAGGCGTTCGGCTTCGAGGACTTTCCTGGCCAGCCGCGCATTCTTGATGCGTCGGCGCAACCACAGGACCAGGCCCAGCACCAGCAGTGCGCCAAGTACCCACAGCTCGTATTTCTTGATGCTGCCCAACATGCCTTCCAGCACGGCGCCGAAGTGGTACGCGGCAGCGGCCAGGGCCGTGGCCCAGACCGCCGCACCGATGCCGTTGAGCAACAGGTAGCGGCCCGGCGGGTAGCCTGACAGGCCGATCGCCACCGGCATCACCGTGCGCAGGCCATAGACGAAGCGGAAGCTCAGCACCCAGATGTCCGGATGCCGGCGGATGTGTTCCAGCGCGCGATCGCCCATCAACTGCCAACGCGGCTTGCGCGCCAGGAGCTTGCGGCCGTGCTTGCGTCCCAGGAAATACCACAGCTGATCGCCCGCGTAGCTGCCGCAGAAGGCCACGACCACTACCAGGTTGATGTCCATATAGCCACGGAACGCCAGGAAACCTGCGAGCACGAGGATGGTTTCGCCTTCGAAGAACGTGCCGATAAACAAGGCCAAGTAGCCGAAGTCATGCAGAAATTGTTGGAGCATTGTCTGGGTGCTGGCGAAATGAACGCGCAGCCTAACCCTTCAGGCACATTCAGGAAAGTATCGAAATGTGTCTCGACGTGAACAATTCCTACAGAAGACAATGACTGCGACTACCGGTCGCGCCTTAGCACAACTGTCACACGTTCGTCATAATGTCCGCTTATAACTGTCACGCTCGCCCGTCTGCGGGCTCAGGAGTCTGCCGTGAGCTTTACCCCCGCCAATCGTCTGTTCCCTGCTACCCGCCTGCGTCGCAACCGCCGTGATGAGTTCTCTCGTCGGCTGGTGCGTGAAAACGTGCTGACCACCGATGACCTGATCCTGCCGGTATTCGTGCTGGACGGTGAGAACCGTCGCGAAGCGGTGGCGTCGATGCCCGGGGTGGAACGCCTGACCATCGACCTGCTGCTTGAAGAAGCCGCCCACTGGGTCGAGCTGGGCATTCCGGCGCTGGCCCTGTTCCCGGTCACGCCACCGGCGCTCAAGTCCCTGGACGCCGCCGAAGCCTGGAACCCGGAGGGCATCGCCCAACGTGCGACGCGTGCCCTGCGTGCGCGTTTCCCGGAGCTGGGGGTGATCACCGACGTGGCGCTGGACCCGTTCACCACCCACGGGCAGGACGGTATCCTCGATGAAGAGGGCTACGTGCAGAACGACATTACCGTCGATGCACTGGTCAGGCAGGCGCTGTCCCACGCCGAGGCCGGTGCCCAGGTGGTGGCCCCCTCGGACATGATGGACGGGCGCATCCAGGCGATCCGCGAAGCCCTCGAGGTGGCCGGTCACGTCAACGTGCGGATCATGGCCTATTCGGCCAAGTACGCCAGCGCCTATTACGGCCCGTTCCGCGATGCGGTCGGCTCGGCCCTGAACCTGGGCAAGGCCAACAAGGCCTCTTATCAGATGGACCCGGCCAACAGTCAGGAAGCCTTGCACGAAGTGGCGGCTGACTTGTCAGAGGGGGCAGACATGGTCATGGTCAAGCCTGGCATGCCCTACCTCGACATTCTTTGTCGGGTCAAAGACGAATTCAAAGTGCCGACCTTTGTTTATCAGGTCAGCGGCGAGTACGCCATGCACATGGCCGCGATCCAGAACGGTTGGTTGGGCGAAGGGGTGATCCTGGAGTCCTTGACCGCTTTCAAACGCGCAGGTGCCGATGGCATCCTGACTTACTTTGCCGTGCGCGCCGCCCAATTGTTACGAGAGCAGAAATAGCCTCCCAGGAACTTGCGATGAATACCGAAGGACTCTCCGAAGTTGCCGTAAAAGACGCTCAACCCGTGGTCGAGCAAGTTGCCGAAACACCGCCGGAGCTGGAGCCCGCTCCCCCGGCCGTCATCGAGCCCGTCCCGGCGCCGGCGATTGCCATTCCGAACCTGGATGACAGCAGCCTTTACATCCATCGCGAGCTGTCGCAGCTGCAGTTCAACATCCGCGTGCTGGAGCAGGCGCTGGACGAGTCCTATCCGCTGTTGGAACGGCTGAAATTCCTGCTGATCTTTTCCAGCAACCTGGATGAATTCTTCGAAATCCGCGTCGCCGGCCTGAAGAAACAGATCACCTTCGCCCGTGAACAGGCGGGTGCCGACGGCTTGCAACCGCACCAGGCCCTGGCCCGCATCAGCGAGCTGGTCCACGGCCATGTGGACCGGCAATACGCGATCCTCAACGACATCCTGTTGCCGGAGCTGGAAAAGCACCAGGTGCGCTTCATCCGCCGGCGTTACTGGAATACCAAGATCAAGACTTGGGTGCGCCGCTATTTCCGCGACGAGATCGCGCCGATCATCACGCCGATCGGTCTCGATCCGACGCACCCGTTCCCGCTGCTGGTCAACAAGAGCCTGAACTTCATCGTCGAGCTGGAAGGGATCGACGCCTTCGGTCGCGATTCCGGCCTGGCGATCATTCCGGCGCCGCGCCTGTTGCCGCGTATCATCCGTGTGCCGGAAGATGTCGGCGGCCCCGGCGACAATTATGTGTTCCTGTCGTCGATGATCCACGCCCACGCCGATGACCTGTTCCAGGGCATGAAGGTGAAGGGTTGCTACCAGTTCCGCCTGACGCGTAACGCCGACCTGTCGGTGGACACCGAGGACGTCGAAGACCTGGCCCGCGCCCTGCGCGGCGAGCTGTTCTCCCGTCGCTACGGCGATGCGGTGCGCCTGGAGGTGGCCGACACCTGCCCGAAACACCTGTCCGACTACCTGCTCAAGCAGTTCAACCTGCACGAGACCGAGCTGTATCAGGTCAACGGTCCGGTCAACCTGACCCGACTGTTCAGTATCACCGGCCTGGACAGCCACCCGGAACTGCAATACCTGCCGTTCACGCCGCAGATCCCGAAACTGCTGCAAAACAGCGAGAACATTTTCAGCGTGATCAGCAAGCAGGACATCCTGCTGTTGCACCCGTTCGAGTCGTTCACGCCGGTGGTCGACCTGCTGCGCCAGGCCGCCAAGGACCCTCACGTCCTGGCGGTGCGCCAGACCCTGTACCGCAGCGGCGCCAACTCGGAAATCGTCGATGCCCTGGTGGACGCGGCGCGAAACGGCAAGGAAGTCACGGCGGTGATCGAATTGCGCGCCCGCTTCGACGAAGAATCCAACCTGCAACTGGCCAGTCGCCTGCAAGCGGCCGGCGCGGTGGTGATCTATGGCGTGGTCGGCTTCAAGACCCACGCCAAGATGATGCTCATCCTGCGCCGCGAGGCCGGTGAGATCGTGCGTTACGCCCACTTGGGCACCGGTAACTACCACGCCGCCAACGCCCGCCTGTACACCGACTACAGCCTGCTGACCTCCGACGATGCCTTGTGCGAAGACGTTGGCAAGCTGTTCAGCCAGTTGATCGGCATGGGCAAGACCCTGCGCATGAAGAAACTGCTGCACGCGCCGTTCACCTTGAAAAAGGGCATGCTCGACATGATCGCCCGGGAGACGCAGTTCGCCCTGGACGGCAAACCGGCCCACATCATTGCCAAGTTCAACTCGCTGACTGATCCGAAGATCATCCGCGCGTTGTACAAGGCCAGCCAGTCGGGCGTGCGCATCGACCTGGTGGTGCGGGGCATGTGCTGCCTGCGGCCAGGCATCCCGGGGGTGTCCCACAACATCCATGTACGCTCGATCATCGGGCGGTTCCTGGAGCATACCCGGGTGTTCTACTTCCTCAACGGCGGGGAGGAGCAGATGTTCCTGTCCAGCGCCGACTGGATGGAGCGCAACCTCGACAAACGGGTCGAGACCTGCTTCCCGGTGGAAGGCAAGAAGCTGATCCTGCGGGTCAAGAAGGAATTGGAAAGCTACCTCACCGACAACACCCACAGCTGGAGCCTGCAGTCGGATGGCCGTTACATCCGCAATACGCCGACCGGCAACCAGAACCCGCGCAGCGCCCAGGCGACATTGCTCGAGCGCTTGAGCAGCCCGGTGTTGGCGGTTCGTTAAAAAACGGGGGCGGGGAGGCAGGCCTGGCTTGTGTGGCGAGGGAGCTTGCTTCCGCTGGGGGGCTGTAGGAGCTGCCGAAGGCTGCGATCTTTTGATCTTTCGCTTGAGACTCAAGTGTTTGGGGAAAGATCGCAGCCTCGTTGCACTCGACAGCTCCTACACAGCACAGCGGGAGCAAGCTCCCTCGCCACAATAGATCTGTGTTGTGGCGGGGCTCAGTGAATGTTCAACACAATCCCGACCCGGGTCAGCCACTCGGCTTCCTGGGCGAAGTCGGCCTGGGTCAGTTGGTTTTCTTCCAGCCATCCGTCGGGGAACATCACGTCCAGCTGATCGCCGTCGGCATGCAGGGCGACCTGGGGCATTTCCTGGGTGCCACGGATGTGATGGAACAGGATCGCAAAGCGCAGCAGTACGCACAGGCGAATCAGCTTGATGCCGTCATCGCCGAACTCGGCAAATTTATCCTTGGGAATGTTGCGCCGGTGGCCGCGCACCAATAGCGCGAGCATCTGCTGGTCTTCCCGGGAGAAGCCCGCCAGGTCGGAGTGCTCGATCAGGTAGGCGCCATGCTTGTGGTAGTGATAGTGGGCAATGTCCAGGCCCACTTCATGGACCTTGGCGGCCCAGCCCAGCAGTTCGCGCCAGACCCCGTCGTTCAGGTCCCAGTCATCGGCCACCTGGTCGAAGGCATGCAGTGCCTTGCGTTCGACCCGTGCGGCCTGCTCCAGGTCGACGTGATAACGCTCCATGAGCGAGCCCAGGGTGCGTTCACGCACGTCTTCATGATGATGACGCCCCAGCAGGTCGTAGAGCACGCCTTCGCGCAGAGCGCCCTCGCAGTGGTCCATGCGTTGCAGTTCGAGGGCGTCGAAAATCGCTTCGAGGATTGCCAGGCCCGCCGGGAAAATCGCCCGGCGGTCGGGCTTGATGCCTTCGAAATCGATCTTGTCCGCTTCACCGAGCTTGAACACCCTGCGCTTGAGCCAGGCCAGGCCATCGGCGTTGACCTCGCCAGTCCCGTGGCCGCCAGCCTTGAGCGCCAGGCCGATGGCGCGAATGGTCCCGGAGGAGCCGATGGCTTCGTCCCAGGTCAGGCGGTGCAGGGCGTGTTCGATGCTCATGATTTCCAGGCGCGCCGCCGTGTAGGCCTGGGCGTAGCGGGCCGGGGTGATCTTGCCGTCGCGGAAATAACGCTGGGTGTAGCTGACGCAGCCCATCTGCAGGCTTTCGCGCAACAGCGGTTCGAAGCGCTGGCCGATGATGAATTCGGTACTGCCACCGCCGATATCTGCAACCAGGCGCTTGCCCGGGGTGTCGGCCAGGGTGTGGGAGACGCCAAGGTAGATCAGGCGGGCTTCTTCACGGCCGGAGATGACTTCCACCGGATGGCCGAGGATCTCTTCGGCGCGACGGATGAATTCGCCACGGTTGCGCGCCTCGCGCAGGGCGTTGGTGCCGACGATCCGCACCGCGCCCAGGGGCATACCGTTGATCAGTTGGGCAAACCGCTTGAGGCAATCGAGCCCGCGCTGGATGGATTCTTCGCTCAGCTGGCGCTCTTCGTCGATGCCGGCAGCCAGTTGGACCTTCTCACCGAGCCGCTCAAGAATGCGGATTTCCCCGTTCTGGGCCTTGGCGACGACCATGTGGAAGCTGTTGGAGCCCAGGTCGATGGCAGCGATCAGGGACAGATTCTTGGCTTGGGATTGCGGCATGGTCAAAAAGTCTCGGTCGATAACCTCGCCATCCTGCCACGATCGACCGCTTACGCCAACGCAAAGGCGACCGCTTCGCGGTCAATCGCGAGCAAGCTCGCTCCCACACGTGTTTTGTCTCGCCTGCGCAATAGCCGGCAACCGAGAACCTGTGGGAGCGAGCTTGCTCGCGATGAGGCCAGAGCCGGCACCACAAACCTCAGGCCACAGGCTCGACCGTCCCGATGAAGTTCGCCAGCTCCGCAGTCTGCGGATCGGCGAACAGCACCTTGGGATCGCCCACCTCATGCACCTTGCCCTGGTGCATGAACACCAGTTTGTCGCCCACTTCCCGGGCGAAGCGCATTTCGTGGGTGACCATGATCAGGGTCATGCCCTCCTTGGCCAGTTGCCGCACCACGCTGAGCACTTCATTGACCAGTTCCGGGTCCAGGGCCGAGGTGATCTCGTCGCACAGCAGCACTTTCGGCGACATCGCCAGCGCGCGGGCAATCGCCACCCGTTGCTGCTGGCCGCCAGACAACCGGTCGGGGAAGGCATCGAACTTCTCGCCAAGCCCGACCCGTTCCAGCATCTGCCGCGCCAGCACGGCCGCCTTGGCCTTGGGCACTTTTTGAACAACTTGCGGCGCGAGCATCACGTTCTCGCCCACCGTCAGGTGCGGGAACAGGTTGAACTGCTGGAACACCATTCCGACTTTCTGCCGCAGGCTGCGCAGGTCGGCGCGGGCGGCATCGAGGTATTCGCCGTCGACTTCGATCACGCCGTCGTTGATCGATTCCAGGCCATTGAGGGTGCGCAGCAAGGTGGATTTGCCCGAGCCGCTGCGGCCGATGATCGCCACCACCTGGCCTTCCTCGACGGTCAGGTCGATGCCTTTGAGCACGTGATGATCGCCGTAGTATTTATGCAGGGCGGTAATTCTAAGCAGAGGCATGCAGTCTCCTTTCCAGGTAGCGCGCACTGAGGGACAAGGGGTAGCAGAGCAGGAAGTAACCGAGGGCGACCAGGCCATAGACCATGAACGGCTCGAACGTGGCGTTGGCGAGCATGCCGCCGGTCTTGGTCAGTTCGGTAAAGCCAATGATCGAAGTCACGGCGGTGCCTTTGACCACCTGCACGGAAAAACCCACGGTCGGCGCCACGGCGATGCGCAGGGCCTGGGGCAGGATCACGTAGCGCAACTGCTCCAGCGGGTTGAGGGCCAGGCTCGCCGAGGCTTCCCACTGGCCGTTGGAAATCGAGTCGACACAACCGCGCCAGATCTCCGCCAGGTAGGCACTGGTGAACAGCGTCAGGGCAATGGCCGCCGCCATCCACGGCGAAATCTCCACCCCGGCCAGCGCCACACCAAAGAACACCAGGAACAGCTGCATCAACAGCGGTGTGCCCTGGAACAACTCGATGTAGATGCGGGCGATGTTGCGGGGCAGGGCGCTTTTGGAGATACGCAGCACCATCACCAGCAAGCCGATCACACCACCGCCGATAAACGCCACCAGCGACAGCGCCAAGGTCCATTGCAGGCCGGTGAGCAGGTTGCGCACCACGTCCCAGAAAGTGAAATCGCTCATTGGCCGCTCCTGGCAATGTAGCGGCGCCCTACCCAGTTCAGAAACTGGCGGATCAGCAGCGCCATGCACAAATAGATCAGCGTGGTCAGTGCGTAGGTTTCAAAGGCGCGGAAGTTGCGCGACTGGATGAAGTTGGCGGCGAAGCTCAACTCTTCGGTGGCGATCTGCGAACAGACCGCCGAGCCGAGCATCACGATGATGATCTGGCTGCTCAGGGCCGGCCAGACCTTGCCCAATGCCGGCAGCAGCACCACGTGGCGGAAGGCCTCGAAGCGGCTCATCGCCAGGGCCGCGGCCGCTTCCAGTTGCCCCCGTGGGATGGCCTGGATACCGGCGCGGATGATTTCGGTGGAGTAGGCGCCGAGGTTGATCACCATCGCCAGCACCGCCGCCTGCCATTCGGAAATCTGCAGGCCCAGGGACGGCAAGCCGAAGAAGATGAAAAACAACTGCACCAGGAACGGTGTGTTGCGGATCAATTCCACGTAGACGCCGAAGATCGCCGCGAACGGGCGAATGTTCCACGCCCGCACCACGCCGCCGACGATGCCCAGGCCGACCCCGAGCAACGTGCCGATAGCCGTCAGTTCCAGGGTGAACAGCGCACCGCGCAGCAACAGCTCGGTGTTTTGCAGCACCGGCAGAAAATCGAACTGATAAGCCATGCTCAGCCTCTCAAGCGACGGTCAGAGATCGGCCGGCAGCGGTTGCTTGAGCCAGGTCTGGGAATTCTTCTCCAGGCTGCCATCGGTCTTGGCGGTGGCCAGGATCTGGTTGACCTTATCCAGCAGCGCCGGCTCGTTCTTGTTTACGCCCACGTACACCGGCGAGTCCTTGAGTTTCACCTTCAGCGCCGGAACACGCTTGGGGTTGCGTTCGCTGATGGCGACCATCACCACGTTGCCGCTGGCGATCAGGTCCACCTGGCCGGCCAGGTAGGCGGCGATGGTCGAGTTGTTGTCTTCGAAGCGCTTGATGGTGGTGCCTTCGGGGGCGACCTTGGTCAACTCGATGTCTTCGATGGCGCCACGGGTGACGCTGATGGTCTTGCCCTTGAGGTCGTCCAGGCCGTTGATCGCAGCGTCGGGTGGACCAAAGACGGCCAGGTAGAACGGCGCATAGGCACTGGAGAAGTCGATGACTTTTTCCCGCTCCGGGTTCTTGCCCAGGCTGGAAATCACCAGGTCGACCTTGCCAGTGGTCAGGAAGGGGATGCGGTTGGTGCTGTTGACCGGCGTCAGTTCAAGCTTGACCTTGAGCTGGTCGGCCAGCAGTTTCGCGGTGTCGATGTCCAGGCCGCGGGGTTTCATGTCCGGGCCGACCGAACCGAATGGCGGGAAGTCCTGGGGCACGGCGACCTTGAGGGTGCCACGCTTGACCACGTCTTCCAGGCCATCGGCGTGGGCGGGCAACTGACAAAGCATCAGGCTGGCAAACAGGGCTGTGAGCAGGACGCTGCAACGCTGAATCATGGCGAATCTCCGCAATCGGTGATGTGATTTCTGCGTTCGGACAGAGCACAGGCCATGCCAAGGCGACGTTTAATCGGCCAAAGCCACGGTTTTGCTGGTGGACAGCGGTCTTACTGGTCTGAACAGTTGCGTCGTGTTTCGCACCGTTATCGGGCGTCGGTATTTGTCGCCGAACCCTGCTGGGGCACGACTTGCCGGGCGCGGCGAATAGCTTTACAACTAGCCGCTCACTGGCCCGGTTCGTCTGAAAAAATCATGAATTCCATCGCTCGTGCCGTTCCTGAAGTGGCCCTGCAAGCCATCCGCAAACTGATCGTCGATGAAGGCTTCGGCCCAGGCGATGCGTTGCCGTCGCAACGGGACCTGGCGCTGCAACTGGGCGTGAGCCGGGCGTCGTTGCGCGAAGCGCTGTCCTCCCTGAGTGCCTTGGGCATGATCAGCGTGCAGCCGGGCAAGGGGGTGTTCGTGCAGGCGCCGGTAGAGGCCCCGCGCAACGAGTCGGCGCCGGGTTGGCCGTTCGCGGCCCAGGCTTCGCCGGTGGACATCTTCCAGTTGCGCTACGCCCTGGAGGGCTTCGCGGCAGGGTTGGCGGCGGTGACGCTCAGCGCCGATGAACTCGACCGCTTGCAAGACAATGTCGAAGCCATGCGCCGGGAGTTGAAGGTCGGGGATTTCGACGCCGCCGCGCGGCTGGATTTCGAATTCCATCGGCGAATCCTGCTGGCCAGCGGCAACCAGGCGATGTTGAGCATCCTTACCGCCAGCGCCGACATCTTCCTGGAAAGCCAGAAACTACCGTTCATCCGGGCGGAACGGGCGATGGAAACCTGGCAAGAGCACCGCAAGATCCTTCGCGCCCTGGCCCGTCGGGCTTCTGCCGCCGCGCAAAAAGCCATGCAGGAACATGTACGTAACGCTGCGCTGCGTACCGGGATTTCGTTCGTCGCCCCCACGGCTTCATGAGCCGGGCCATATCCAAATACATCTTGCGCCATAGCGAGACTCAATCAACTGCGGCTTCCTGAACCCGGGAAGGGCCGCTATGATGGGCCACGTTTTTTTGCTGATGACCCCGGAGATTTCCATGAGCAGCGATCTGATCAAACACGTTAGCGACGCTAGCTTCGAAGCTGACGTACTCAAGGCCGAAGGCGCGGTACTGGTCGACTATTGGGCTGAGTGGTGCGGTCCCTGCAAAATGATCGCCCCAGTCCTGGACGAGATTGCCGAGACCTACAAGGGCAAGCTGACCGTTGCCAAGCTGAACATCGACGAGAACCAGGAGACTCCGGCCAAGCACGGCGTGCGTGGTATCCCGACCCTGATGCTGTTCAAGAACGGCAACGTCGAAGCCACCAAGGTCGGTGCGTTGTCGAAGTCGCAACTGGCTGCTTTCCTCGACGCCAACATCTAAGCGCCGAATGCCACTGAAAAAGCCCCGCAAATCGCGGGGCTTTTTCGTTATCCGGGGCTAGACGCTTGCAAACCCAGGTGTTACATTCGGCCCCGCACTGGTTTCTCCATTGCCCCCTGCAAGCCGTCGCCGACGCTCTCCTTTCGAATAAGTACGCGATCCTGTCGCCTTCTCTGCGGCGCGGCCTCATTAAGCCAAAAGCTTAATTTCCCCCCTCCATAAATGATTACGTCATTCCTATATGAATCTGACTGAACTCAAGCAAAAGCCGATTACCGAACTGCTCGAATTGGCCGAACAGATGGGCATAGAAAATATGGCCCGTTCGCGCAAGCAGGACGTGATTTTCTCCCTGCTCAAGAAGCACGCGAAAAGCGGCGAGGAAATCTCCGGTGATGGCGTGCTGGAGATTCTCCAGGACGGCTTCGGCTTCCTTCGCTCCGCAGACGCTTCCTATCTCGCCGGGCCAGACGATATCTACGTCTCGCCGAGCCAGATCCGTCGCTTCAACTTGCGCACCGGTGACACCATCGTTGGCAAGATCCGTCCTCCGAAGGAAGGCGAACGTTATTTCGCCCTGCTCAAGGTCGACACGATCAACTTCGATCGTCCGGAAAACGCGAAGAACAAGATTCTCTTCGAGAACCTGACCCCGCTGTTCCCGACCGTGCGCATGAAGATGGAAGCCGGCAACGGTTCCACCGAAGACCTCACCGGTCGTGTCATCGACCTGTGCGCACCCATCGGCAAGGGCCAGCGTGGCCTGATCGTGGCGCCGCCGAAAGCGGGCAAGACGATCATGCTGCAGAACATCGCGGCCAACATCGCCCGTAACAACCCTGAAGTTCACCTGATCGTCTTGCTGATCGACGAACGTCCGGAAGAAGTGACCGAGATGCAGCGCACCGTGCGCGGCGAAGTGGTCGCCTCGACGTTCGACGAGCCGCCAACCCGCCACGTGCAGGTTGCCGAAATGGTGATCGAGAAGGCCAAGCGCCTGGTCGAACACAAGAAAGACGTGGTGATCCTGCTGGACTCCATCACCCGTCTGGCCCGTGCCTACAACACCGTGATCCCGAGCTCCGGCAAGGTACTGACCGGTGGTGTCGATGCCCATGCGCTGGAAAAACCGAAGCGTTTCTTCGGCGCCGCGCGGAACATCGAGGAAGGCGGTTCGCTGACCATCATCGCCACCGCACTGGTTGAAACCGGTTCGAAGATGGACGAAGTGATCTACGAGGAATTCAAGGGCACCGGCAACATGGAGCTGCCTCTGGATCGTCGTATCGCCGAGAAGCGTGTCTTCCCGGCCATCAACATCAACCGCTCCGGCACGCGCCGCGAAGAGTTGCTGACCGCCGACGACGAGTTGCAGCGCATGTGGATCCTGCGCAAGCTGCTGCATCCGATGGATGAAGTCGCCGCCATCGAGTTCCTGGTCGACAAGCTGAAGACGACCAAGACCAACGATGAGTTCTTCCTGTCGATGAAACGCAAGTAAATCGCCAAGACAGGCCAGCAAGAGCCGGGGAAACCCGGCTTTTTGCTATCTGTGCATTCACTATTCTGGACGGGCGGCGTTAAACTCGGGCCCCCGAACGCCACGGCCACCATGAGGCTTTTGCATGCAGTATCGCGACTTGCGCGACTTTATCAGCGGGCTGGAACAGCGCGGCGAACTCAAGCGCATCCAGGTGCCGGTGTCTCCTGTCCTGGAAATGACCGAGGTCTGCGACCGCACCCTGCGCGCAAAAGGCCCGGCGCTGTTGTTCGAAAACCCGACGGGTTATGACATTCCGGTGCTGGGGAACCTGTTCGGCACGCCGGAGCGCGTGGCCTTGGGCATGGGCGCCGAAGCTGTCAGCGAACTGCGCGAGATCGGCAAGCTGCTGGCGTTCCTCAAGGAGCCCGAGCCGCCGAAAGGCCTGAAGGACGCTTGGTCCAAGCTGCCGATTTTCCGCAAGATCATTGCCATGGCGCCGAAAGTCGTCAAGGACGCGATCTGCCAGGAAGTGGTCATCGAGGGCGACGACGTCGACCTGGCCACGCTCCCGGTACAGACCTGCTGGCCGGGCGACGTGGGGCCGCTGATCACCTGGGGCCTGACCGTCACCAAAGGCCCGAACAAGGACCGCCAGAACCTGGGCATCTACCGTCAGCAGGTGATTGGCCGCAACAAGGTCATCATGCGCTGGCTGAGTCATCGCGGCGGTGCGTTGGACTACCGTGAGTGGTGCGAGAAACACCCCGGCCAGCCTTTCCCGGTGTCGGTGGCCCTGGGCGCGGACCCGGCGACCATCCTCGGCGCCGTCACGCCCGTGCCCGACAGCCTTTCCGAATACGCGTTCGCCGGCCTGTTGCGGGGCAACCGTACCGAACTGGTGAAGTGCCGTGGCAACGATTTGCAAGTGCCGGCCACCGCCGAGATCATTCTTGAAGGTGTGATCCATCCCGGCGAAATGGCCGATGAGGGGCCGTACGGCGACCACACCGGTTACTACAATGAAGTGGACAGCTTCCCCGTGTTCACCGTCGAACGCATCACCCATCGGATCAAGCCGATTTACCACAGCACCTACACCGGCCGTCCACCCGATGAGCCGGCCATTCTCGGCGTGGCGCTGAACGAAGTGTTCGTGCCGATCCTGCAGAAGCAGTTTCCGGAAATCACCGATTTCTATTTGCCGCCGGAAGGTTGTTCGTATCGCATGGCCGTGGTGACCATGAAGAAGTCGTATCCGGGGCATGCCAAGCGCGTGATGCTCGGGGTCTGGTCGTTTTTGCGACAGTTCATGTACACCAAGTTCGTTATCGTCACTGACGACGATATCAACGCACGGGACTGGAACGACGTGATCTGGGCCATCACCACGCGCATGGACCCCAAGCGCGACACGGTGATGATCGAGAATACGCCGATCGACTACCTCGACTTCGCCTCGCCGGTGTCTGGCCTGGGGTCGAAGATGGGACTCGATGCCACGCATAAATGGCCCGGTGAAACCACTCGCGAGTGGGGCCGGGTTATCGTCAAGGATGAAGCCGTTACCCAACGGATCGATGCCATCTGGAATCAGTTAGGAATAGATTGATGCGTGTAACCTTGCAGCCTTCCGGGGCGGTGCTGGAGATACGGCCCGCCGAGCGGATTCTCGATGGCGCGCGGCGCCTGGGCTATGAATGCCCGCAAAGCTGCCGCAACGGCAACTGCCACGTCTGTGGTGCGTTGTTGGTGGAAGGCCGTGTGGAACAGGCGGGCGAGGTGCGCGACCACGGTGAGATTTTCACGTGCATCGCCGAGCCGTTGGAGGATTGCGTGGTGTTGTGGGATGGCGTGCTGTCGCCGGGCGAGCTACCGGTACGCAACCTGGCGTGCCAGGTAATCGAGTGCGCCGAGGTGGGCGGCGATGTCTGGCGAGTGCGCCTGCGGGCGCCAGCGGGCAAGCCACCGCGCTATCACGCCGGGCAATACCTGATGATCGAACGGGAAAACGGCGAGAAATCGGCGTTCTCCCTGGCCTCGGCGCCGCATTCCGGGCGCGAGCTGCAGTTGCATGTGTTGGTGCGCGAAAGCAGTGCACAGGCGCTGCTGGAACAACTGCAACGCAACCCCAGCGTGCGCGTCGAAATGCCTTTTGGCGACACGCATTTGTCCGAGCTGCCGGACGGACCGTTGGTGCTGATCGCCGCCGGAACCGGCATGGCGCAGATGCACAGCCTGATCGAGCACTGCCGTGCCGCGGGCTTCAAGCACCCGGTGCATCTGTACTGGGGCGTGCGGCGGCCGGACGATTTCTATGAAATCGAGCATTGGGACGAATGGAAAAAACTGCCGAACCTGTTCCTGCACAAAGTCGTCAGCGACTTGTGCGGTTGGGAAGGGCGCTGCGGAATGCTCCATGAAGCAGTGTGCGAGGACCTCAGCGATCTTTCCGGCGTGCACGTCTACGCCAGCGGCTCGCCGGCCATGATCTACGCCACGCTCGATGCGCTGGTGGAAGCTGGCATGGACGCCCATCAAATGCGCGCCGATGTGTTTGCCTATGCACCGCGGGCTTGAGCCCCTCTTGAAATTTGATTGAGGTCAGCTTTTGTGGCGGGGGAGTTTCCGCTTTGTGGGAGCAAAGCTTGCTCGCGAAACAGGCACCTCGGTCTCTGAAAGACCGCATCGCTCTCATCGTGGGCAAGCCTTGCTCCCACAGGTGATGTACCTAACGATATATCGATTCGATATTTAGCACCCACGCTGAATGTCATTAAGGTATATGCCTGATTCCAGGCATTCATGGCATCCAACTTGCCTGCATTCTGAGCAGCGTCAGTGTCATGACGGCGCTATCTATCTTCCGACCCGCGAGGAGCCAACCGCTACCGGCCATGACCGCTATCGAATCCGCCATCACCTGTGCCTTGTACCCGCCACGACTCGAGCTGGGGCCGCAGCTGACCCGTGAGCAGTTGCTTGCCTCGATGCAATTGACCATGAGCCTCCACCAGGGCGGTCCGGTCTGGCTGTTCGCGTACGGTTCATTGATCTGGCGGCCGGAATGCACGGCGGTGGAGCGCATGCGCGGTCGGGTCCATGGTTATCATCGCGGTTTGTACCTGTGGTCCCATGAGCACCGCGGCACCCCGGAGTTGCCGGGGCTGGTGTTCGGGCTGGATCGCGGCGGTTCGTGCAGCGGGTTCGCCTACCGATTGCCGGAGGAGAATCTCGAGGACTCGCTGTTTGCCCTGTGGCAGCGCGAGATGCCGGTCCCGTCCTATCGTCCGCACTGGCTCAGTTGCCGTCTCGAGGATGGCAGCCGGGTGCAAGCCTTGGGTTTTGTGCTGGAGCGGCACCTGCCCAGCTATGCCGGCAACGTGCCGGACCATGTGCTGAGCCAGGTGTTCGAAAGCGCCTGTGGGCGTTACGGCACCACTCGCGACTACGTCGAGCAGACCGTCCACGCCCTGCGCAGCCACGCCATGCCAGACCGGAATCTGGAGGCGCGACTCAAGCGATGCCAATCAGCGCTGGATCAGGCGACCGCTTCGCGGCTCTGACTGGCTATCTGCTTGTGCCACAGCGTGGGCGCGAGGAACGCCATTGCCAGTAGGCAGGCGACGACCAGCAGGATGAAACCGCCATCCCAGCCGAAATAGTCCACCGTGTAGCCCATCATGGCACTGGCCGCGACCGAACCACCCAGATAACCAAACAGACCGGTAAAGCCGGCAGCCGTGCCCGCCGCTTTCTTGGGCACCAGTTCCAGCGCCTGCAGACCCACCAGCATGACCGGGCCGTAGATCAGAAAGCCGATGGCGAACAGCGAGATCATGTCGACCATCGGGTTGCCCGGCGGATTCAGCCAGTAGACGATCGTCGCAACGGTCACCAACGCCATGAACACCATGCCCGTCAGGCCACGGTTGCCCCGGAAGATCTTGTCCGACATCCACCCGCACAGCAGCGTGCCGGGAATGCCGGCCCACTCGTACAGGAAGTAAGCCCAGGACGTCTTGTCGAAATTGAAGTGCTTGACCTCTTTGAGGTAGGTCGGCGCCCAATCCAGGATGCCGTAGCGCAACAAGTAGACGAAGACGTTGGCCATGGCGATGAACCAGAGCATTTTGTTGCGCAGCACGTATTTGACGAAGATGTCCTTGGCGCTGAATTCTTCTTCGTGGCTGGCGTCGTAGCCTTCCGGATAATCGTTCTTGTACTTCTCGATGGGCGGCAAGCCTGTCGATTGCGGCGTGTCGCGCATGACAATGAAGGCAAATACAGCGACCAGCAGCGCCACCGCTGCCGGTACGTAGAACTTGCTGTGCCAGTCGTTGAACCAGCCCATGCCAAGTATCGCCAGTGGGCCGATCAAGCCGCCGCCGACGTTATGGGCGGTGTTCCATACCGAAACCACACCGCCGCGTTCTTTCTGTGACCACCAGTGCACCATGGTGCGCCCGCTCGGTGGCCAACCCATGCCTTGGGCCCAACCGTTGATGAACAACAGGATGAACATCATGGTCACGCTGGAGGTTGCCCACGGTGCGAAACCGAAGACGAACATGACACCGGCGGACACAATCAGGCCAAAGGGCAGGAAGTAGCGAGGGTTGGAACGGTCGGACACGATGCCCATCAGAAACTTGGAAAGGCCGTAGGCGATCGCAATCGCCGACATCGCCACTCCCAGTTGGCCTTTTGTATAGCCCTGGGCGATCAGATCCGGAAATGCCAGGGTGAAGTTCTTGCGCAGCAGGTAGTAACCCGCATACCCAATGAAAATCCCGGCGAAGATCTGCCAGCGAAGGCGTCGGTAGGTGCTGTCTATTTTTTCTTCAGGCAATGGAGCCTGATGGGCGGCAGGGCGAAAGAAAGCAAACATTCAAGAGCTCCAGATTTCTTGTTTTGACTGCGGATGCGAATGTTACAGTTTCGTTACCGAAAATAGCATCGGTTCGCATCAACAAAAAAGCAGGAATGTTGGCGACATCGTGTTCTTTTATGAACATGTCGCTCAGGTATAAATGAAGGGCGGCGTGGGAATGGCGAAACCGGGTCGCAGGGTTGCGGCCCGGTATAAACAGTTTGGGTAAGCAGTCAGCGAACCTGGACCACCACTTTTCCGACCGCCTTGCGTTGGCCAAGATCATTGATGGCTTGTGCCGCGTTGCTCAGCGGGTACACCTGCGACACCAGCGGCTTGAGCTTGCCCTCGGCGAACCAGCCGAACAATTGCTGGAAGTTGGCGGCGTTGTCCTGGGGTTGGCGTTGGGCGAAGGAGCCCCAGAATACGCCCACCACGGCGGCGCCCTTGAGCAGCGCCAGGTTCACCGGCAGTTCGGGGATGCGTCCGCTGGCGAAGCCCACCACCAGCAGCCGGCCGTTCCAGGCGATGGCGCGGATGGCCTGGTCGAACAGGTCGCCACCCACCGGGTCGTAGATCACGTCGGCGCCCTGGCCGTCGGTGAGGCGCTTGATGTCATCCTTCAGGCTGGTTTCGCTGTAGTTGATCAGTTCGTCGGCACCGGCTGCCTTGGCCACGGCAAGTTTTTCCGTGCTGCTGGCGGCGGCGATGACCCGGGCACCCATGGCCTTGCCGATTTCCACGGCCGCCAGGCCAACGCCACCGGAGGCGCCGAGCACCAGCAAGGTTTCGCCGGGTTGCAGGTTGGCCCGTTGCTTGAGGGCGTGCATCGAGGTGCCATACGTCATGCTGAAGGCGGCGGCGGTGTTGAAGTCCATGGCCGCGGGAATCGGCAACACGTTGTAGCCGGGCACCGCCACTTGTTCGGCAAAGCTGCCCCAGCCGGTCAGCGCCATCACCCGGTCGCCGACCTTAAAGTGGCTGACTTTCTCACCCACCTCGCTGACCACGCCCGCCGCTTCGCCACCGGGGGAAAACGGGAAGGGGGGCTTGAATTGATATTTGCCCTCGATGATCAGCGTGTCAGGGAAATTCACCCCGGCGGCGTGCACGTCCAGCAGCACTTCGTTCTTCTTGGCGACGGGGCTGGCGACGTCTTCCAGCACCAGCGATTCGGCGGGGCCGAATTCTTTGCACAGCACGGCTTTCATCAGGGCTATTCCTTTGGGAGTGATGGCCGATAAGTGTAGGTGTGAGAGACAACGGGTCAACGAGCATGCCCCGCCCTGATAGCCGGCCATAAGCTTGTGCTTGAACGGCGGGTCGGTATGCTGGGCCGCAAACCGGATGAGGAGTCGATTGTGAAAGCGTGGATCATGTTGATGCTGGCCCTGTCGTTGCCTGTGGCGGCAATGGCCGAAGAGGCCAAGGAAGCGAAAGAGGGCGAGGCACCGAAAGTCAGTTACATCACCCTCAGCCCGCCATTCGTGGGCAACTATGGCTTGGACGGCACGGCGAAGCTGAAGGTCTACAAGGCCGACGTGGCCCTGCGCGTGACCGGTGACGCCGCCGCTGCGGCGGTCAAGGCCAACGAGCCGCTGATTCGTAACCAATTGGTGGCGTTGTTCGCCCAACAGACCACCGAGACGATGAACAACCTCGAAGCCAAGGAAAAGCTGCGCCAGGAAGCCTTGAAGCAGACCCAGCAGGTGATGAACGACGAGACCGGCAAGCCGATGGTGGAAGATCTGTTGTTCAACAACCTGATCATTCAATAAGCGCTGGCGCACAGTCTTAGACAGGGCCTGGGTTTCCAGGCGCTGTCCAAGGCTGTTTTATCAAGAGGCCAGGCTTTTACGAAAACGCCCCAGGGCGACAGCGAAGAACGACAGCCCGATGGCCGCCAGTGCCAACAGGTCTGGCCAGACCACGCCGACCCCTGCGTCACGGAACAGGATCGCCGCGCTGAGGCTGACGAAATGGGTCGACGGCGAGCCTTGCATCACCCATTGCAGCCATTGCGGCATGCTGTCCAGCGGGGTGCTGCCGCCGGACAACAGCAGCATCGGGATGATCACCGGGATCGACAGCAAGCCGAACTGTGGCGTCGAGCGCGCCAGGGTGGCGAGAAAGATACCCAGGGCGGTGCTGGCGAACAGATAGAGCGCCGTCACCAGCAGGAACAGCAGCATGGAGCCGGCGAGCGGCACGCCCAAGGCGAACTTGACGACGATCTCCAGCGACGCCCAGGTGCACAGCACGACCACCAGCATGTTGCTCCAGATTTTCGCCAGCATGATTTCCAGGGCCGTCAGTGGCAGCACCAGCAAGTGATCGAGGGTGCCGTGCTCGCGTTCGCGCAGCAGCGCGGTTCCCGTCAGGATGATGGCCAGGATGGTGATGTTGTTGACGATCTGGATCACCGCCAGAAACCATCCCCCCTCGAGGTTGGTGTTGAACAGCGCACGGGTGGTCAGCCTGATGGGCGTTTGCTCGCTCGCTTGCGCCTGGCCGCTGTAGGTCAGCAACTCCTGTTGGAAAATCCGTCCGATGTAGCCGGCCCCCATGAACGCCTGGCTCATGGCCGTGGCATCGACGTTCAGTTGTAACGCCGGTTCGCGTCCGGCAAGCAGGTCGGCCTGGAAGTTGGCGGGCACGTTGATGACGAAGGTGTAGCGGCCACTGTCCATGACCTTGTCCAGTTCGGCATAGGGCAGCGCCATCGGGGCCTGGAACTCCGGCGGTTGCAGGGCCTGGGCCAGTTGGCGCGAGAGGTGGCTCTGGTCTTCATCCACCACCGCCACGCTGGCGTTGTGAACGCCAATCACCGAGCCTGCGGCCGGCATATAGATCGCCACGGTGAAGGCGTAGGCCAAAAACAGCAGCAGGACCGAGTCGTACCGCAAGCTGGTCAGTTCCTTGAGGCCCAGGCGCCAGATGTGTGAAAGCGTGCGCATCAGGCCTCCTGCTTCTTCAGCATGACCAGGCTGAGCCCGGTGAACCCCAGGAAGAACCCGAACAACGCCAGGCATTGCGGCCATAGCTGGCGCAGACCCAGGGCCTTGGTGAAGGTGCCGACGGCGATGTCCAGGAAATGGCCAGCAGGGAACAACTGACCCATCACCGACGCTGCGCCTTCCAGGGACGAGCGCGGCACGATCAGCCCGGAGAACTGGATGGTCGGCAGGCTGGTGATGATCATGGTGCCGAGGATCGCTGCGATCTGGGTGCGGGTGAACGCCGAAATCAACAAGCCCATGCTGGTGGTCGCCAGCACGTAGAGCAGGCCGCCCAGTGCCAGCGTCAGGCCGCTGCCCTTGAACGGCACGCCGAACAACCAGCGATTCATGGCCGTCAGCAGGGCCAGGTTGACCAGGCTGATGACCAGGTAGGGGGTCTGTTTACCCAGCAGGAACTCCAGGCGGGTCAGCGGTGTGGCGTAGAAGTTGGTGATCGAGCCCAGCTCCTTCTCCCGCACGATGCCCAGGGCCGTCAACATGGCGGGAATGAACGCCAGGATCAGTGCCATGACCCCCGGCCCGATGGCATTCACACTGACCACGTCCTGGTTGTAGCGAAACCGGGTTTCCAGCTTGGCCGCGGTGTGCGGGTTGCGGGCCGGGCTGCTCTGTTCGGCCCATTGCTCGAGGTTGGCCTGGTGCACGGCCTCGACGTAGTTGCGACTGGTCTCGGCGCGGAATGGCATGCCGCCGTCCAGCCAGGCGCCGACGGTGGGCTGCCGGCCGGCGTACAGGTCGCGACCGAAACCGGGCGGTATTTCCAGGGCCAGCTTGATTTCCGAGCGTTGCAGGCGTCGATGCAATTCGTTGGCGTCGCGGATAGCCGGTTGCTCCTCGAAATAACGCGAGCTGCGAAAAGCCTCCAGGTAGGTGCGACTTTGTGGGCTCTGATCCTGGTCGAACACGGCGAAGGCGAGTTTTTCCACGTCCAGGGAGATGCCGTAGCCGAAGATGACCATCATGAACAGGGCGCCGAGCAGGGCGAATGCCATTCGCACTTTGTCCCGCAACAGTTCCTTGCCTTCCCGGCTGGCGACGGCCAACAGGCGACCCAGGCTGAGGCCGTGCCGGTCCTGCGGGGTGTCGGCCTGGCCGAGGGCCACCGGGGTGGAGTCTTGCTGCGCCTCGCCCTGGGCCTGTTCCAGGCAGGTGACGAACGCGGCTTCCAGGGTCTGGCCGTTGAACTGCGCCTGCAGGGCCGCTGGCGTATCGCAGGCCAGGACCTTGCCGGCGTGCATCAGCGAAATACGGTCGCAGCGCTGGGCTTCGTTCATGAAGTGCGTGGAGAGGAAAATCGTCACGCCCTGTTCGCGAGACAACTCGATCAGCAGGCGCCAGAAGTCATCCCGGGCGGCCGGGTCGACGCCGGAGGTCGGCTCGTCGAGGATCAGCACTTCCGGGCGATGCAGCACCGCCACCGCCAGGGACAAACGCTGGCGCAGGCCCAGGGGCAACGCCCCGGAAGGCTGATCGGCGAGGTCCTGCAACTGGAAACGTTGGATCAAGTCTTCGATGCGGCTGGTGCTTTCGGTCTTGGGCAGGTCGAACAGCTTGGCGTGCAAGGTCAGGTTCTGGCGCACGCTCAGCTCGCCATACAGCGAGAAGCTCTGGGACATGAAGCCCACCCGTTTGCGCGTGGCAAGGTCCTTGGCGTTGACCGGGTTGCCCAACAGGCGGGCGCTGCCTTCGCTGGCGGGCATCAGCCCAGTCAGCACTTTCATGGTGGTGGTCTTGCCGCAACCGTTGGAGCCCAGGAAACCGAAAATCTCACCACGACCAATCGCGAAGCTGACGTGATCGACCGCAGTGAAATCACCGAAGCGCAAGGTGAGGTCATGGGCTTCGATGGCGATGTCGGCGCTGCTGTCGCCCCTGGGCGGGATCGTCAGCGGCTCGGCGTCGCGACCGTTGTCGCCCTGGAAATGGGTGAAGGCCGAGTCGAGCTTGCCGTCTGGCGTGACAGCGGCCAGGTCCGCGCTCAAGCCCTGGGCGATCAAGCGACCGTTATCGAGCATCAGGCAATGCTCGAATTGTTCGGCTTCTTCCATGTAGGCCGTGGCGACCAGCAAGGTCAGTTGCGGTCGTTGGCGGCGCACGTCTTCTATCAGTTCCCAGAAGCGTCGCCGCGACAGCGGGTCCACGCCAGTGGTGGGTTCGTCGAGAATCAGCAGGTCCGGCTCGTGGATCAGTGCGCAACACAGGCCGAGCTTCTGTTTCATGCCGCCGGACAACTTGCCCGCCGGGCGGTCGGCAAAACGCTGCAGGTCGGTCGCCAACAGCAGCGTGCCCATGCGTTGTTCGCATTCCGCCCGCGATAGTCCGAACAGCGTGCCGAAAAACCGGATGTTCTCGCGTATCGACAGATCAGGGTAAAGGTTGCCCCCCAGTCCTTGAGGCATGAAGGCGATACGTCGGTAGAGGGTGTTGCGATGATGCCGGTCCTCGATCGATGCTCCCAGTACGTCGAGTTCGCCGTGCTGGAGCTTCTTCACCCCGGCAATCAATCCCAGCAGGCTCGACTTGCCGGCCCCGTCCGGGCCGATCAGGCCGCAGCGAGTGCCGACGGGCAGATTGAAAGCGATGTCGTCCAGGGCGGCATGGGCGCCGTAGCGGTGCTTGAGGCCCGAGGCGCGCAGCGCCGGTTCGCCGCCGCCGGCGTTCATTGCAGGTTGGCCGGCCAGTCGATGGGGGCCGTGCGCAGGTAGCCGGCACCCGGCATGCCGGGTTTGGCCTGGGGCACCTCGCCGGGGCGGGTCAGGCGTACCTTGACGCGAAACACCAGCTTCTGGCGTTCGTCACGGGTTTCGACTTCCTTGGGGGTGAACTGGGACTTTGCCGCGACGAAGCTGATCGTGGCCGGCAGCGGTCGCTCGGGCAGGGCGTCGAGCAGCACTCGTGCTTCGTCGCCTACCGCCAGTTTCCCGGCCACGGACGCCGGCAGATAGAGGTTCATGTACTGGTCGTTCGGATCGATCATCAGCAGCACCCGTCCGCCAGCGCCCAGCACTTCGCCCGGCTCGGCCAGGCGAAGTTGGATCACGCCATCGATAGGCGCGCGCAAGCGGCTGTCATCGATTTCGCTGGTCAGTTGGGCCACCTGGGCGAGGGTCGCGCCGATGGCGGCGTTTGCCGCCGATACCTGGGCCCGGGCCGCATTGACCGCGGCGTTGGCAGTGTCCATGCGGGCCTGCTGTTGGTCGATGACCTGGCCGCTGGCAAAACCACGCTTGAACAGCTCGCGGGTCCGCTGGAGTTCCTGGTGGGCGAGCAATTGTTCGCTCTGGCGCAGTTGTACATTGGCCTCGGTGGCCGCGAGGTTTTCCCGGGCCCGCAGTACTTCGGCTTCGGCCTGGTTGCGCTGGGCTTCCAGGGTACGAGTGTCCATGCGCGCCAGTAACTGGCCTTTGACGACCTTGTCGCCCTCGTTGGCAAGCACTTCGGCCAGGCGACCGGGGGTCTTGCTGGCGATCTGGACTTCGGTGGCTTCGAGGCGCCCGTTGCCCATGCTCAGGCCTTCCGGCAGGCGGTCATGTCGGGACTTCCAGTAGCCGAACCCGCCGGCGGCCAACAAGACGGCCAGCAGGGCGAGAGCGAAGAAACGAGAGGTATGAGAGGGCGTCGACATGTCCGGCATCCTGCGGCTATAGCGTCCAGTTTGCTGGATCCGCTACCGCCCCAGCTTGATATCCATCAATACATGGATGTTCAACGCAGGGCAATCACTGCTGCCCATTGCTCGGCGGTCACCGGCATCACCGAAAGCCGCGAGCCTTTCTGCACCAGCGGCATTTCCGCCAGGGCGGCCTGTTGCTTGAGGTAGTCGAGTTTCAGCACGTGGCGGAACGTCTCGACGTGGGCCACGTCGATCGCGGTCCAGGGGTTTTTGTCCGGGGTGGCCTTGGGGTCGAAATAATGGCTGTCCGGGTCCAGGGCCGTAGGATCGGGATAGGCCGCCTGGATGATTTCGCCAATCCCGGCGATGCCTGGCTCGGGGCAACTGGAGTGGTAGAAAAAGAACGTGTCACCCACCGCCATGGCCCGCAGGAAATTGCGCGCCTGATAATTGCGAACGCCGTCCCAGCGGGCCTGGCCGAGCTTTTCCAAGCCCTGGATGGACAATTCGTCGGGCTCGGACTTCATCAGCCAATAAGCCATGATTTTTTCTCCTGGGCGGTGGGTATCAAAATAGTTCGGCGATTTTATGACAAACCGACGGTCGGTTGACGCCAGCATTTGCGTGTCGGGGCCGGTTGTCGCAAAATGCCGGCCTTCCAAGCTTGACGCTGCTGCACGGCCAATAAGAAAACCGCTGCTGTCATCGTGTGTGATATGCCTTGAGGGGGGCAATCGATGAAACGCAAACCGGATTTGTTGTGGATCTTGGTCATTCTGTTCGGTCTGGGTGTCGTGACCACGGGTTACGCCCAAAGCCTGTGGACCAACAAGACCGAGGCGCCGATGGACATTACCCAACCCGCGCCATCGCTCAAACGCTGAACCTGCTTTCCAGGCGCCGCTGATTACCGCGGCGCCAACCCCGCGATATACCATTGCCTGTCGCTGACCGTTCCCTGCAGCGGCACGTCCCAGCTTGCCTGCGCCAATCGTTCGACCTTCTGGCATTCATGGGCCAACCCCAACAGCGTTGGCTTGCGCCACTGCTTGCGTCGCGCCAGGTACGCCAGGCTGCGGTCGTAAAAGCCGCCGCCCATGCCCAGCCGACCTCCCGCATCGTCAAACCCCACCAATGGCAACAACACCAGGTCCAACGTCCAGACCTTGCGTTGCCGGGCGATGTTCTTGCGTGGCTCGGGGATGCGAAACCGGTTGGGTTGCATTTTTTCGCCGGGGTGGATGCGCTGGAACACCATCTTGGTCCGCGGCCACGGGCTGAGTACCGGCAGGTAAGTGGCCTTGCCCCGGCGTTGGGCCGCGCGCAGCAGCAGGCGCGGGTCGATCTCGCCATCGTTGGGCAGGTACAGGGCGATGTGCTTCGCCCGGCGGAACAGCGGATGCTGGGCCAGTTGTGTGTACAGCCCGCGGGCGGCTTGCCGTTGCTGGGCGGGCGTCAGGGCGCGACGGGCCTGACGTAGCAGGCGTCGAAGTTGCGGGCGGGGCAGCAGCGCGGGTTCAGTCATGTCGAGGCTTCACGCAGTGGCGATGCCGCACAGCGTAACCGCAAAACAGGACGCTCAGAAATGCCTGCGCCCGGAAACGACAATGCCAGTCCACATGGACTGGCATTGTCTGGAGTCAGGCTCCCCGGATGAACCGCTGTCGGCTTAGCCCTTGAACCCGAAAGTTCAAGGTGGAAGTTGCAGGGGGCGTTAAGGCTTTCCGTCAAGCGGACATGCACACCGGCCCCAACGTGCAACCCCCGTGGTTGTGCGTATCGGCTCAGGGACATCACCAACTGGCAAGCACCCCAGGGAGTGAGGCGAGTATACCCCAGGCAGCTTCGCGAATCAGCCCTTGCTGACGTCTGGATCGGTGGCGAGCACCAGATCAACCCGATCGAGCAGGTCGCGTACCTGCTCACGGGTCGAGCCACTGACCTGTACGTCCGGCGTATCCTGGCGGTGCAGCAGGTCGTGGGTGATGTTCAAGGCGGCCATGACGGCGATGCGGTCGGCGCCGATGACTTTGCCGCTGCTGCGGATCTCGCGCATCTTGCCGTCCAGGTAACGGGCGGCGCTCACCAGGTTGCTGCGCTCTTCCTGGGGGCAGATGATCGAATATTCTTTGTCGAGGATCTGCACGGTAACGCTATTGCTTGAACTCATGAGTCTTGCTCCAGGGCCTTGAGGCGCGAAATCATCGATTCGACCTTACGCCGGGCGATTTCGTTTTTTTCAATGAGGTGCGCGCGTTCCTCGCGCCAGGTTTTTTCCTGAGCTAATAGGAGTCCGTTTTGGCTCTTAAGTTGCTCGACCCGGTCAATTAGCAGTTCGAGTCTGGCCATCAGCGCTTGCAGGTCGGTGTCTTCCATTGTGTCCACTGAAGAATGTGTCTGATGGAGGGATGTGGGTCGCACAGCCTCTGATAGTCTTGGCGAGTCTGTCGATGTAGGATACAAGGCCTCCATTCTAGACATAGCGCCGTCTGGCGCCTAGCTGCCCATGCCCATTCAGAATTCCCCGTATCAAGCATTCGCCACCCTGCTGAGCACCAGCGGTCACCCTGTCTCGCCTGCCGAACTGCATGGCCTGTTGCTCGGCCGCAGTTGCGCCGGCGCCGGTTTCGACGCCGACGGCTGGTTGGCCGACGCCGCCGAGCTGCTGGAAGGCGAGCCGGCGGACAACGTCCGTAACGCGCTGATCGGCCTGCAGGAAATGGTCAAGGGCGAGTTGACCAGCGATGACATGACTGTCGTCCTGCTGCTGCCCACTGACGACGCCCCCCTGGCCGAACGCGCCGCGGCGCTGGGCCAGTGGTGCCAGGGCTTCCTTGCCGGCTTCGGCCTGACCCGCCGCGAATACGCGCTGAGCGAAGAGGCCAAGGAAGTGCTGCAGGACCTGGCCGCGATCTCCCAGGTCCAGGATGCCCTGGAAGAGTCCGATGACGGCGAAAGCGACTACATGGAAGTGATGGAGTACCTGCGGGTCGCACCATTGCTACTGTTCACCGAGACCAAGAAAACCGATGCAGCGGCCCCCAAGCCGTCCTTGCACTGAATGTCAGAGGGAACCCCGTCTGCCCATGATTCATATCCCGAAATCGGAATACAGCCGTCGCCGCAAGGCCCTGATGGCGCAGATGGAGCCCAACAGCATCGCAATCCTGCCCGCCGCCGCCGTTGCGATCCGCAACCGCGACGTCGAGCATGTCTACCGCCAGGACAGTGACTTCCAGTACCTCAGCGGCTTCCCCGAGCCGCAGGCGGTGCTGGTGCTGATGCCCGGCCGCGCCCATGGCGAATACATCCTCTTTTGTCGCGAGCGCAACGCTGAACGTGAGTTGTGGGACGGCCTGCGCGCCGGCCAGGAAGGGGCGATCCGTGACTACGGTGCCGACGACGCGTTTCCCATCACCGACATCGACGACATCCTGCCGGGCCTGATCGAAGGCCGCGACCGGGTGTATTCGGCCATGGGCAGCAACCCTGAATTCGACCGGCACCTGATGGAGTGGATCAACGTGATTCGCTCCAAGGCCCACCTCGGCGCCCAGCCGCCGAACGAATTCGTTGCCCTGGATCACTTGCTGCACGATATGCGCCTGTATAAATCGGCGGCGGAACTGAAGGTCATGCGCGAAGCGGCGCGGATCTCCGCCCAGGCGCACATCCGGGCGATGCAGGCGGCGCGCCCGGGGTTGCATGAGTTCAGCCTGGAGGCCGAGCTCGATTATGAATTCCGCAAGGGTGGGGCGAAGATGCCGGCCTATGGCTCGATCGTCGCGGCGGGGCGCAACAGTTGCATCCTGCACTACCAGCAGAACGATGCGCTGCTCAAGGACGGCGACCTGGTGTTGATCGATGCCGGCTGTGAAATCGACTGCTACGCCAGCGATATCACCCGTACCTGGCCGGTCAGCGGCAAGTTTTCGCCCGAGCAGAAGGCGATCTACGAAGTGGTGCTGGCCGCCCAGGAAGCCGCGTTTGCCCAGATCGCGCCGGACAAACACTGGAACCAGGCCCACGAAGCGACGGTCCGGGTCATTACCGAAGGGTTGGTGCGCCTGGGGCTGCTGGAGGGCGATGTGGACGAGTTGATTGCCAGCGAGGCCTACCGGGCGTTCTACATGCACCGTGCCGGCCATTGGCTGGGCATGGACGTGCACGATGTAGGCGAATACCGGGTTGGCGGCGAGTGGCGGGTCCTGGAAATCGGCATGACGCTGACGGTGGAGCCGGGCATCTATATCAGTCCGGACAACCGCAGCGTCGCGAAAAAATGGCGCGGCATTGGCGTGCGCATCGAGGATGACGTGGTAGTGACCAAAACCGGTTGTGAAATCCTGAGCCGAGGCGTGCCGAAAACGGTCGCCGACATCGAGGCCCTGATGGCCGCCGCCCGGACGCAAGCGGCATGAGCCGGGTCAATCTGGCGATCATTGGCGGTGGCCTGGTCGGCGCGAGCCTGGCGCTGGCCCTGCAGGCCGGTGCCAAGGCCCGGGGCTGGAGGATCACCCTGATCGAGCCCTTCGCCCCCGGTAATGCCTGGCAGCCAAGCTACGATGCCCGGTCTTCGGCGTTGTCCTACGGTGCCCGACAGATTTATCAACGCTTGGGTGTCTGGCAGGAGATTTCCCGTCGTGCCGAACCGATCAAGCAGATCCATGTGTCCGATCGCGGGCGGTTTTCCACGGCGCGGCTGTCGGCCATGGAAGAGGGCGTGCCGGCCCTGGGCTACGTGGTGGAAAACGCCTGGCTCGGCCAGTGCCTGTGGCAAGGCCTGGACCCGGAGGTGGTCAGTTGGCGCTGCCCGGCGCAGGTTACGCGCATGGAGCCACTGGTCGGCGGTTATCGCCTGACCCTCGACGACGAAACCACCCTGGAGTGCGACCTTGCCGTTCTGGCCGATGGCGGTCGCTCCAGCCTGCGCGAGCAGTTGGGCATCGGGGTGCGCAGCCGCCCCTATGACCAGAGCGCCTTGATCGCCAACATCACCCCCAGCGAAGCCCACAATGGCATGGCCTTCGAACGCTTCACCGATGACGGCCCGATGGCCTTGTTGCCGCTGCCGGAGAATCGTTGCGCGCTGGTCTGGACCCGCCAGGGCATGGACGCGCAACGGCTGGCGGCCCTCGACGAGCGCGGCTTCCTCGCCGAATTGCAGGGTGTGTTCGGTTATCGCCTGGGTACGCTGAAGCAGGTGGGTGTACGGCACCTGTACCCGCTGGCGCTGGTGGAAGCCGAAGAGCAGGTCCGTCCGCACCTGGCGATCCTGGGCAATGCCGCCCACAGCCTGCATCCGATTGCCGGGCAGGGGTTCAACCTGTCCCTGCGTGATGCCCAGGCCCTGGCCGATACCTTGCTCGACAGCGATCGCGAGCCGGGGGATTTTGCCGTGTTGCAAGCCTATCGCGAGCGCCAGCGCATGGACCAGGCCCTGACCGTGGGCTTCTCCGACCAGGTCACGCGGCTGTTCGGCAGCAGCCTGCCGCTGGTGTCCCTGGGCCGCAACCTCGGCTTGCTGGGCCTCGACCTGCTGCCTCCGGCCAAGCGCTGGTTCGCCCGCCAGGCCATGGGGTTGGGGACGCGTCCCGATGCGTGAGGCTGGGGTGGTCATTTCTTTTCATGGGCGGCTGATGTCGCCCGCAAAACAGGCTTAGAGCATGGAATTGCGTGCAGATCTGCTGATTGTCGGCGCCGGTATGGTCGGCAGCGCCCTGGCGCTGGCGTTGCAGGGCAGTGGCCTGCAAGTGTTGTTGCTCGACGGCAGCCCGATGAGCGTCAAGCCCTTCGACCCCCAGGCCACGTTCGAGCCCCGGGTCAGTGCCTTGTCGACGGCCAGCCAGCGGATCCTCGATCGCCTGGGCGTCTGGGAGGGCATTACCACCCGGCGTGCCAGCCCTTACACCGACATGCACGTCTGGGACGGCAGTGGTACCGGGCAGATCCATTTTTCGGCAGCCAGCCTGCATGCCGAGACGCTTGGGCACATCGTGGAAAATCGCGTGGTGCAGGATGCCCTGCTGGACCGCCTGCATGACTGCGACCTGGGCTTGTTGGCCAACGCCCGGCTGGAGCAGATGCGGCGTTCCGGCGACGACTGGCTGCTGACCCTGGCCGATGGCCGCACGTTGCGGGCCCCCCTGGTCATTGCCGCCGATGGCGCGAATTCCGCTGTGCGCCGCCTGACCGGCGTGGCGACGCGCGAATGGGATTACCTGCACCACGCCATCGTCACCAGCGTGCGCAGCACCCGGCCGCATCGGATGACGGCATGGCAGCGCTTCACCGACAACGGCCCGCTGGCGTTCCTGCCTCTTGAGCGTGACGGCCAGCACGACTGGTGCTCGATTGTCTGGTCCACCACCCCCGAAGAAGCGCAGCGCTTGATGGCGCTCGATGACACTCAATTCTGCAGCGCACTGGAACGCGCCTTCGAAGGCCAGCTTGGCCCGGTGCTGAGCGCCGACCCGCGCCTGTGCGTGCCCCTGCGCCAGCGACATGCCAAGCGCTACGTGGCCGAAGGGCTGGCGCTGATCGGCGACGCGGCCCATACCATCCATCCGCTGGCCGGGCAGGGGGTGAACCTGGGTTTCCTCGACGCCGCGGTGCTGGCCGAAGTGCTGTTGCACGCGGCCGGCCGTGGCGAGCGGTTGGCGGACGTGAAGGTGTTGAGCCGCTACGAGCGCCGACGCATGCCCCACAATCTGGCGCTGATGGCGGCGATGGAGGGCTTCGAGCGGTTGTTCCAGGCCGATCCGCTGCCGGTGCGCTGGTTGCGCAACACCGGGCTGAAACTGGTGGACCGCCTGCCTGAGGCCAAGGCCTTGTTCGTGCGTGAGGCGCTGGGGTTGAGTGGGGATTTGCCGGATCTGGCCAAGGCCTGAGATGTGGGTTGAGGCTTATGGCCTCATCGCGAGCAAGCTCGCTCCCACAGGTTTCACCGGATCGAATGTGGGAGCGAGCTTGCTCGCGATGAGGCCGGCACAGCCACCTCAATCCATCTGTGCAACATTTGGAAATGTGTCCGCCCACTGTTCGATTGAGATGCCAAATGTGAGTCCTTATCATTTGCGCCTCTTTCGCCACCCAGAGACCGCTACCATGTTGGCAACCAAGCGCCTGCTGTCCGCCCTCGCCTTGACCCTGATCGGCACCACTGCCGTCCAGGCCGCCGATGAGGTGGTGGTCTACTCCTCGCGTATCGATGAACTGATCAAGCCGGTCTTCGATGCCTACACCCAGAAAACCGGCGTCTCGGTGAAGTTCATCACCGACAAGGAAGCGCCATTGATGCAGCGGATCAAGGCCGAAGGCGAGAACGCCACCGCCGACCTGCTGCTCACCGTCGATGCCGGTAACCTCTGGCAGGCCGAGCAGATGGGTATTCTCCAGCCGTTCACCTCCCCGGTGATCGACGCCAACATCCCGCCCCAATACCGCGCTTCGTCCCACGCCTGGACCGGCTTGAGCCTGCGGGCGCGGACCATTGCCTATTCCACCGACCGGGTTAAACCGGGCGAGTTGACCACCTATGAAGCGCTGGCCGGCAAGGAGTGGGAAGGCCGTCTGTGCCTGAGGACCTCGAAAAAGGTCTATAACCAGTCCCTGACCGCCACGCTGATCGAAACCCACGGTGCGGAAAAAACCGAGGAAATCCTCAAGGGCTGGGTCAGGAACCTGTCCACCGACGTGTTCTCCGACGACACCGCATTGCTTGAAGCGATCAATGCTGGCCAGTGCGATGTCGGTATCGTCAACACTTACTACTATGGCCGCCTGCACCAGCAGAAGCCGGACCTGAAGGTGAAGCTGTTCTGGCCGAACCAGGCTGATCGCGGTGTGCACATCAACCTCTCGGGCATTGGCTTGACCAAGCATGCGCCGCATCCGGATGCCGCCAAGAAACTGGTGGAGTGGATGACCACGCCGCAAGCGCAAAGCATCTTCGCCGACGTGAACCAGGAGTTCCCGGCCAACCCGAAGGTCGAGCCGTCCAAGGAAGTGGCGGCATGGGGTGCGTTCAAGGCCGATACCTTGCCGGTGGAAGTCGCGGGTAAACGCCAGGCCGAAGCCATTCGCATGATGGATCGCGCAGGCTGGAATTAAGACGAGCTTGTGCTCCTGCAGCTGTGTAGGAGCTGTCGAGTGGAACGAGGCTGCGATCTTTCCCCAGACAATTAAGTCCCAAGCGAAAGATCAAAAGATCGCAGGCTTCGCCAGCTCCTACAGAGCCCAGCGGGAGTAAGATCCTTCGCCACGTGACAGTTTGTTTAACGAGAGTATTCCTTGACCCACCCCGCCCAACGCCGCTGGTACCCCCTGGTCTTCGCCATCGCTGCGCTGGTCCTGTTGCCCTTGAGTGTCTTGCTGCTGTCCTGGCAGAGCATCGACCAGCAAATCTGGTCCCACTTGTGGGATACGCAGATGCCGCGCTTGTTGGGCAACACCCTCACCTTGATCCTTGGCGTGGGTGTCGGCGTGACCTTGCTGGGTGTCAGCCTCGCCTGGCTCACCAGCCTGTGTGAATTCCCGGGACGTCGCTGGCTCGATTGGGCGTTGATGCTGCCGTTCGCGATTCCGGCCTATGTGTTGGCGTTCGTTTTCGTTGGCCTGCTGGATTTCGCCGGTCCCGTGCAGACGCTGTTGCGTGAATGGTTCGGCAGCGGCTTGCGCCTGCCTCGGGTTCGTTCCACCGGCGGGGTGATCCTGGTGCTGGTTCTGGTCTTTTACCCTTATGTCTATTTGTTGGCGCGCAGTGCCTTCCTGGCCCAGGGCAAGGGCTTGATGGAGGCTGCCCGGGTGCTGGGCCAGTCGCCGTGGCAGGCGTTCTGGCGTGTGGCGCTGCCAATGGCCAGGCCAGCCATCGGTGCGGGCGTGGCGCTGGCGCTGATGGAAACCCTGGCGGATTTCGGCGCGGTGTCGGTGTTCAACTTCGACACCTTCACCACCGCCATCTACAAGACCTGGTACGGCTTCTTCAGCCTCTCCAGCGCTGCCCAACTGGCCAGCCTGCTGTTGCTGGCGGTGATGCTGGTGCTCTACGGCGAACGCCGGGCCCGCGGCGCTCACCGGGCCAGTAACGAGCGGCCCCGGGTCAAGGCGCTGTACACGTTGCGCGGCCTCAAGGCCGTGGCGGCCAGTGGCTGGTGCTTCCTGGTATTTGCCTGCGCGTTTGTCATCCCGGTACTGCAGTTGGTGGTGTGGTTCTGGCAACGCGGTCGTTTCGACCTGGATGAGCGTTATGCCGGGCTGATCGTCCACACCCTCTACCTGGGCGCCCTGGCGGCACTGGTCACCGTCTGTGTGGCCTTGTTGCTGGCGTTCGCCCGGCGGTTGGCGCCGACCCGTCCGATTCGTGCCGGCGTCGGCCTGGCGAACCTGGGGTATGCCTTGCCCGGTTCGGTGCTGGCGGTATCGATCATGCTTGCGTTCAGCTACCTGGACCGTGAGCTGGTCATACCGCTGTCGACCTGGCTCGGCGGTGCAGGCAAGCCGTTGTTGCTGGGCAGCCTGTCGGCGCTGTTGCTGGCGTATCTGGTGCGTTTCCTGGCTGTGGCCTACGGTCCGTTGGAGAGCAGCCTGGCGCGCATTCGTCCGTCCTTGCCCGAGGCGGCACGCAGCCTTGGGGTCAGTGGGCCGCGACTGTTTTTCAAAGTGTATCTGCCATTGCTGTTGCCCGGCACCTTGAGCGCAGCGTTGCTGGTGTTCGTCGATGTGCTCAAGGAAATGCCCGCGACGTTGCTGATGCGCCCGTTCGGCTGGGACACGCTGGCGGTGCGGATCTTCGAGATGACCAGCGAAGGGGAGTGGGCCCGGGCCGCGCTACCGGCGCTGACGTTGGTATTGGTGGGGCTGTTGCCGGTCATCGGATTGATACGACGTTCGGCCCATCGAAACAGCTAGGTGCCAGTCCTACCTCATGCGGCTACAATGCGCGGCATTCGGTGCGGTCCGTCTGTCGGACCGGACAACTGAGAGCGTCAGAAAACTCCTTTTTTCAGACGTTCGCGCTACGCAGTGTCCGTCCGCACCTTCGCCAAGCCCGGAAGGAGAAACCCATGGGACAGCGTACGCCTCTGTATGACCTTCATCTCGCCCTTGGCGCGAAGATGGTCGATTTTGGCGGTTGGGATATGCCTTTGCATTACGGCTCGCAGGTCGAAGAACACCATCAGGTGCGTCGCGACTGCGGTGTGTTCGATGTATCCCACATGACCGTGATCGACGTCGCCGGCCCCCAGGCCAAGGTCTGGCTGCAGCGCTTGCTGGCCAATGACGTCGACCGCTTGCAAGACACAGGCAGTGCCTTGTACAGCGCGATGCTCAATGAGCGCGGCGGCATCGTCGACGACATGATCATCTACCGTGTCGAGGGCGGGTATCGCCTGGTCTTCAACGCCTCGACCCGCGATCAGGACCTGGCCTGGATGCAGGCACAGCTCGGTGACTACGACGCGCAACTGCTCGAGCGCCCCGAGCTGGCGATGCTGGCGATCCAGGGCCCCCACGCCCGGCAGAAGATTGCCGAGCTGGTCACACAATCCCGTGGGCAAATCATCCAGCAACTCAAGCCTTTCGAAGGGCGCGCCGACGGCGAATGGTTCATCGCCCGGACCGGCTACACCGGCGAAGATGGCCTGGAAATCGTCCTGCCCGCCCAGGAAGCCCCGAGTTTCTTCAACGACCTGGTCGGCGCTGGCATTTCGCCCATTGGCCTCGGCGCCCGCGACACCTTGCGCCTGGAGGCCGGCATGAACCTCTACGGCCAGGATATCCACCAGGATGTTTCACCGCTGGCTTCGAACATGGCCTGGAGTATCGCCTGGGAGCCGGCGAGCCGTCGGTTCATCGGGCGCAGTGCGCTGGAAGCCGAGCTTGCCAGTGGTGTGCAGCACAAACTGGTCGGGCTGGTGCTGGAAGAGCGGGGTGTTTTGCGCGCCCATCAGGTGGTTCGCATCGCCAATGTTGGCGAAGGGGAGATCACCAGTGGTAGTTTTTCTCCTACGCTTAGCAAGTCGATCGCCCTGGCACGTGTTCCGATGGCAACCGCCGACCGTGCCGAGGTAGAAATTCGCGGCAAGTGGTACCCGGTACGGGTGGTCAAACCGACCTTCGTCCGCCATGGCAAAACCCTGATCTAACCTTTTGCGGCGGGCCGCTGGCCGCTGACACTTTCTATTGAGGACACAGAATATGAGTGATATCCCTGCCGAACTGCGTTTTGCCGAAAGCCATGAGTGGGCACGCCTGGAAGCTGACGGCACCGTCACTGTGGGCATCAGCGATCATGCGCAGGAAGCCTTGGGCGATGTGGTCTTTGTCGAGCTGACTGAAGTCGGTAAGGCCTTTGCCGCAGGTGACCAGGCCGGTGTGGTGGAGTCGGTCAAAGCCGCTTCCGATATCTATTCCCCGATTGCGGGTGAAGTGATTGCGGTCAATGAAGAGTTGGGCGGTTCGCCTGAACTGCTGAACTCTGATCCGTACGGCGCCTGGATCTTCAAGCTCAAGCCAAGCGACAAGTCTGAACTGGACAAGTTACTGGACGCGGCGGGTTACAAGGCTGCCATCGGCGAGTAAGGACGACCGCACCTGTGGGAGCGAGCTCGCTCGCGATAGCGGTGGATCGGCGGCATTGATGTGGGCTGACACTCCGCTATCGCGAGCAAGCTCGCTCCCACAAGGGGTTGGGATAGCCTTGGGGTTTTCACCGGGCAAAAAAATGCCGCTCATCGAGCGGCATTTTTTATTGGTCGGGCATCAATCCTGGGCGACGGCGTTTTTCGCCAGGATCGCGTTGGCCAGTTCCATGTCGGTGGCTTGCAGGCCTGGGTTGTCGGCACGCACTTTCTGCATCGCCGCTTCCAGGTAAGGACCACGGATACCGCCATCACTGGCGACGAAGCTGCCGGCATCGTCCTGGGCGGCGACGATCAGTTTGTGATCCTTGAAGGTCAGGTAGGTGGAACCGGTGGTCGCACCGGACGAGATGACGTTACGCCAAAACGTGTCGGCCATTGCCGAGCCAACAGGAAGAGACAGCAAGGCTACGGTAGCGACAGCAAGTTTGAGACGCATGATAGGTGACTCCACTGGGTTAACTATGACGTTGGATTACCTGCGTCTCGATTCAGTTCCATGACTTGTCAGTCAGCCCGTTCCACCTGCAGCACCGCCCCCTCCTGCGCCACCACCCTGACCCGTGTGCCAACGGACGACTCGGGCCCCTTGGCCAGCCAGACACTGTCGGCCACCTTGATCTTGCCACGGCCATCGACAATCGCTTCATGCACCAGGAAAACCTTGCCGATCAGTTCCTGTCCGCGCAGGTTCAGATGCGGCTGATCGCTTTGGCGCACGGCGCTGCGCTGGCGTCGCCACCAGTACAGTGCCGTGGCGATGGCGAACAGGCCGAACAACAGGAACTGCAGTTCCCACGGCATCTGCGGCAGGATGAACGTGAGCACGCCGACTGCCGCGGCGGCCATGCCGATCCACAGCAGGTAACCACCGGCGCCGAACACTTCAAGGATCAGCAGGATGACGCCCAGCGCCAGCCAGTCCCAGTACGACATGTGTTGCAGGAACCCCCACATACGCGCGCCTCAGGCTTTCTTGCTGTCGAAGGTGGCCCTGACGATTTCGCCGATGCCACCGACCGCGCCGATGACCTGGCTGGCTTCCAGCGGCATCAGGATCACCTTGCTGTTGTTGGCCGACGCCAGTTTGCCCAGTGCATCGATGTATTTCTGCGCGACGAAGTAGTTCACGGCCTGGACGTTACCGTCGGCAATGGCCTGGGACACCACCTGGGTGGCCAACGCTTCGGCTTGCGCCTGGCGCTCACGGGCCTCGGACTCCAGGAACGCCGCCTGGCGGCTGCCCTCGGCCTCGAGGATCTGCGCCTGCTTCTTGCCTTCGGCGGTGAGAATCGCCGACGCTCGCAGGCCCTCGGCTTCGAGGATTTGGGCACGCTTGATACGTTCGGCTTTCATTTGCCCCGACATGGCGGCCATCAAGTCGGCCGGGGGGCTGATGTCCTTGATCTCGATCCGGGTGATCTTGATGCCCCACGGCGCCGTGGCTTCATCGACGGTGCGCAGCAATTTTTCGTTGATGCCGTCGCGCTGGCTCAGCATCGCGTCCAGCTCCATGGACCCCAGCACGGTGCGGATATTGGTTTGCAGCAGGTTGCGGATGGCGTGTTCGAGGTTGTTGACCTCGTAGGCCGCCTGGGCCGTATTGACCACCTGGAAGAAGCACACGGCGTCGATCTGTACCGTGGCGTTGTCGGCGGTGATGACTTCCTGGGGTGGGATGTCCAGTACGCTTTCCATGACATTGATCTTGCGCCCGATGCGATCCATCACCGGGATGATGATGTTCAGGCCGGGCTTGAGGGTGTTGGTGTAGCGGCCGAACCGCTCGACAGTCCATTGGTAGCCCTGGGGCACGACCTTGAAGCCCATGAAGAGAATGGCGACCACCAGGCCGATGAAAAGTAAAAGTACGCTACCGATCTGCATGACGGTTCCCTGTGCGAAGTGAGATGGACCTGCGAGCCCTGAGTGTAGGGCAAGCGGCCATTATCCTCACTCTGTGGGAGCAAACTCTGTGGGAACAAAGCTTGCTCGCGATGCAGGCGCCTTGCCTCCCCGGGAGACCGCGTCATTTTCATCGCGGGCAAGCCTTGCTCCCACAGCCTCTCGCCACCGCTACTTCTGTTCGCTCTGCGGTGTCACACGCAACACTTCTTCTACAGTGGTCAAGCCCGCCGCCACCTTTTGCGCCCCCGACAGCCTCAGGCTGCGCATGCCTTCCTTGAAGGCCTGGCGGCGCACCGCCAGCAGGTCGGTGTCGGGGTGGATCAAGGCCTTGACGCTGTCGGTCAGTTGCATGATTTCGTAGACACCGGCGCGGCCGCGATAACCGGTGTCGCGGCATTCCAGGCAGCCGACGGCCTGTTGGGCATTGCTCGGCAACGGTGCCTGCCAGGGTCGCGTCAGGGTCTGCCAGTCGTCTTCGTCCAGGGCCAGCGGGGCCTTGCATTGCGGGCACAGGGTGCGCACCAGCCGTTGGGCCATGACCCCGAGCACGGTGGCCTTGATCAGGTAATGGGGCACACCCAGCTCCAGCAGGCGGCTGATGGCGCTCGGCGCGTCGTTGGTGTGCAGCGTCGACAGCACCAGGTGCCCGGTCAGCGCCGCCTGGATCGCCATTTCAGCGGTTTCCAGGTCACGGATCTCACCGATCATGATGATGTCCGGGTCTTGCCGCATCAATGCCCGTACCCCGGCGGCGAAGGTCAGGTCGATGTTGTGCTGGACCTGCATCTGGTTGAAGGACGCCTCGACCATTTCAATCGGGTCCTCGATGGTGCAGAGGTTCACTTCCGGCGTCGCCAGTTTCTTGAGGGTGGTGTAGAGGGTGGTGGTCTTGCCGGAACCGGTAGGCCCGGTCACCAGGATAATGCCATTGGGCTGGCGGGTCATGTCCTGCCAGCGGCGCAGGTCGTCGGCGGAGAAACCGAGCTGGTCGAAATCCTTGAGCAGCACTTCCGGGTCGAAGATCCGCATGACCATTTTTTCGCCGAACGCCGTGGGCAAAGTCGACAGGCGCAATTCCACTTCGCCACCGTCCGGGGTCTTGGTCTTGACCCGGCCGTCCTGGGGTTTGCGTTTTTCCGCGACGTTCATCCGTCCCAGGCTCTTGAGGCGGCTGACGATCGCCATCGTGACCTGCGGCGGGAACTGATAGACGGTGTGCAGCACCCCGTCGATGCGAAACCGTACCGTGCCCTGCTCACGGCGCGGTTCGATGTGGATATCGCTGGCCCGCTGCTGGAAGGCGTACTGGAACAGCCAGTCGACGATATTGACGATGTGAGCGTCGTTGGCGTCCGGTTCCTGGTCACTGGCTCCCAGGTTGAGTAACTGTTCGAAATTGCTCAGGTTGCTCGGTTGCTGATCGACCGTGGTGGCGCCGCTGACCGATTTGGCCAGGCGATAGAACTCCACGCTCAGGCGCTGGATATCCACCGGGTTGGCGACCACCCGCTTGATCGGCAGCTTGAGCACGTGGGTCAGGTCGGCTTCCCAGCTGCTGACGTAGGGCTGTGCGCTGGCGACGGTGACGGCATCACGATCGACCGCTACCGCGAGGATCTTGTGGCGCTGGGCAAAGGCATAGGACATCAAGGGCGTTACGGCCGCCACGTTGATTTTCAGCGGGTCGATGCGCATGTAGGGTTGGCCGGCCTGCTGGGACAACCACAGGGTCAGGTTCTCCAGGTCCAGGCGCTTGCCGGGTCGACTGAGATCGTCCAGGTGCTGGTTGGCAATGAACTCCAGCGGATGCAGCTGGCTATTGGCGCTGTGGCGTCGGCGGGCGTTGAGCGCGGTTTCGGCCGAGTCCTGGCTGATGAAGCCCTGGGTGACCAGTTGGCGCAGCAGATCATTGAGGTCCAGCCAGCGGTCCTGAGTGGCGTGTTTGGTGGACATGCGGGTTCCTATTGGACAATTGCAGCAAAGCCGCGATACAGACGCTTCGGCGTCCTCGCTCGGTCTGCAAAAGAATAGTCCCGACCCCGTGGTCCGTTGGGCCACTACCCGACCAATGCGTTACCAGGTCTTGCCCATGGGCCGCTCAACCGGCCGCCTGGATCGGCTCAACCCCCGTAAATTCAACGCTTTGCAGGTCCACCGAGCACATGCCGATCAGGTTACGTAATTTTTCAGCGATCACCAGGGCTCGATGCCAACTCAGCCCGTCCAGGCCGATGTCCAGGGACAGCAGATCGTCGAGGCGCTCGACGCGCACGTGCCGTGGCGTCAGGCCCTGCAAGGCAAACAGGTTCAACGCCCGGCACAGCAGGTCCGGCTCGGCCTCGGCCAGCATCTGGTACTGCACCCGGCAATGGGCATTGGCGGCGTGCCAGACGTCGGCGCGGGTCGTGGTTGTGGCAACGGCTTCGAGTGGGGGCATGGCGGGTCTCCTGGGGGGCGGGAGAAATATTTACATGGGGTGCGGGGTATTTCTTATCTAAGATGAGTGGTTCTGACGATTTTTCGAATCGTATGATTCTCAAAACAATTCGTTGTGGGTTTATTTATGCAAAGCGAACTGGATAGCTACGACCGCCGGATACTGGCGCTGCTGCAAGAGGATGCCTCGCTGTCCAGTGCGCAAATCGCCGAGCAGGTCGGCTTGTCTCAATCGCCGTGCTGGCGGCGGATCCAGCGGATGAAGGAGGAGGGCGTCATCCGCGGTCAGGTGACGTTGCTGGATCGCAAGAAAATCGGTCTCAACACGCAGATCTTCGCCGAAGTGAAACTCAACGCCCATGGCCGTTCGAACTTCACCGAGTTCACCGAGGCGATTCGCGGCTTCCCCGAAGTGTTGGAGTGTTACGTGTTGATGGGCGCTGTGGATTTTCTGTTGCGCATCGTCACGGCGGACATCGAAGCCTATGAGCGATTCTTTTTCGAAAAGCTGTCGATGGTGCCGGGGATCCAGGAAGTGAATTCGATCGTGGCGCTGTCGGAGATCAAGTCGACGACGAGTTTGCCGGTGGTGCGCTGAGTTTTGTGGAGGATGTGCTGGCCCCATCGCGAGCAAGCTCGCTCCCACGGTTGATCTTCAGCGGCCACTGGAGGTGGTTGCAACGCTGAACCCCTGTGGGAGCGAGTTTGCTCGCGATGACGGCATCACAGCCGCAGCAAAGTCTTCCAGGCCCGATTCTGGTACACCGCAATCGCCTGCTGCTTGCGTGCATCCAGGGTTTCGTCGGTGATGGGTTGGTTGGCCAGTTGCGCCAGCTTGTTCAGCTCACCGTAAAGGCGATCCATTTCCGGGATTTCCAGCACATGACGGGCGTGGTGCAGCCAGGCCTGGATGCGTTCGATACGCGGCAGTTGCTCGGCGAGGTCTTCCGGCTGCTGCTGATAGCGTTGCAATTGCAGGGACGAGGATTCTTCGCCCAGCAGACGCGGCAGCCAGCTGCCCAGTTGCGCTGCGCCCTGGCGGTTGCCACGGGTGTTGCGCTCGGCGGCCCAACTGCGGGCCAGCAGCCAGCGTGAAGTATTGAGGGAAAACAGGCCCCAGCGCGGGTCTTGCAGCTCTTCAAGGAACTGCTCCGGCGCGGCCTTGCGCACGTCTTCGTCGTCCAGGCCAGCCTGGACCAGCGGACGCCAGTCTTCCAGCAACGCGTCCAGGGCCAGGCGCAGGTCGTGGGTCGACTGGCGTGGCGCGGCCTGGCCGAGGCTGCTGAGCAGGGCACGCAGTTCGGCGAGGTTTTCCACCCAGTCCTGCAGCAGGCGCCAGTGGCCATTGAAACGGTATTGTTCGGCCAGGCGTTGGCTGCTGCCGAGCAAATGCCAGCTCAGCGCGGCGAAGGCGTCATCCAGCGGCGTTTCGGCGGTCAACTGCGGGGCTGGCAGGCTCAAGGCATAGCTACCCGCGTCATGCAGGCGATAGCCACGCTCGGCCTTGCTGATGTCGCACGGCATCAAGGGCAGGGTCGCGGCCAGCTCGGCGGCCAGCTCCAGCAGGGCGGCGGGCTCGCCTTCGCGCAATTCCAGCTCCAGTTCGCAGATTTCTTCCTTCTGCTTGCCCACCACGACGTGGCCCAGGTCCAGGGCGGCTTCGATGACCACCTTGCTTTTGCCACGGCCCCAGGCGATTTCAGCGCGTTCGCGGACGAAATCGGTGGTGAAGATGGCCTTGAGGGTTTTCTTGTCCAGTTCGGCCAGGGCCTCGGGCCAGCATTCGCCGTCGAGCTTCTTCAAATCGAGCTTGGCCTTGGGCAGGTGCCAGTCGTATTCATTTCGTTCGGACAGGCCGGCGACGCTCTGGCCGCGGGTCTTGAGGGTCTGGATCACCTCTTCACCGTCGCGACGAAGGCGCAGGGCGACCTTGGCCCGGGCCAGGTCGCGCTCTGGCGTGTCGAAATACTGATTCATCAATTCGTGGCGTTCCCAGCCACTCTTGTTGCGTTTTTTCAGCAGCGGATGCTCGCGCAAGGCTGCCAGGGTCTCGCGGCTGACGCGGAGTTTGATTTCGGTTTCTTTCTGCATGGCCGGAAAATCCAGGGATCGGGTGCGCAGCCGGGGGAAGGTGTGGCTGCCAAGGCCGTGCAGTGTACAGGACTCGCTCATCCTACGCGCCGCGACGGTTTATTCCTTGCGCCGGATGGTTCTATGATGGACATCAATCTGTAAGCCTGGAGTCAGCGATGCCTTTGCCGTCCATGAAAGATCAATTCGCTGCCCTGATCGCCACGCCTTCGGTCAGCTGTACCCAACCTGGGCTCGACCAGTCCAACAGTGCCGTGATCGAGCTGCTGGCAGGCTGGCTCACCGAGCTGGGGTTCTCCTGCGATGTCCAGCAGGTCAGCCCCGGCAAATTCAATTTGCTGGCCAGTTTCGGCAGTGGTCCCGGCGGCCTGGTGTTGGCGGGTCACAGCGACACGGTGCCGTTCGACGGTGCGTTATGGCAGACCGATCCATTGAAGCTCACCGAGGTCGATGGCCGTTGGGTGGGCCTGGGCAGTTGCGACATGAAGGGCTTTTTCGCCCTGGCCATCGAAGCGGTCAAGCCGCTGCTGGACCAACCGTTCAAGCAACCGCTGCTGATCCTCGCGACCTGTGACGAAGAAAGCTCCATGGCCGGCGCCCGGGCCCTGGCCGATGCCGGCCGACCGTTGGGGCGCGCGGCGGTGATCGGCGAGCCGACCGGCCTGCGGCCGATTCGCCTGCACAAGGGCGTGATGATGGAGCGCATCGATATTCTCGGGCGCAGCGGCCACTCCTCCGACCCAAGCCTGGGCCACAGCGCCCTCGAAGCCATGCACGATGCCATGGGTGAACTGCGTGGCCTGCGCCTGCAATGGCAGCGTGAATTCCGTAATCCGCAGTTCAGCGTGCCGCAACCGACCCTGAACTTCGGATGCATCCACGGTGGCGACAATCCCAACCGGATCTGCGGCCAGTGCTCCATGGAATTCGACCTGCGCCCGTTACCGGGCATGGACCCGCAAGTGCTGCGGGCGGCGATCCGGCAGAAGCTCGAGCCGATTGCCGAGCGACACCAGGTCAAGATCGACTATGCGCCGCTGTTCCCCGAAGTGCCGCCGTTCGAGCAGGCCGAGGACGCCGAGTTGGTCCGCGTGGCCGAACGACTGACCGGCCATCGCGCCGAAGCAGTGGCGTTCGGCACAGAAGCGCCTTATCTTCAGCGCCTTGGCTGCGAAACCCTGGTGCTCGGTCCTGGCGATATCGCCTGTGCCCACCAACCGGGCGAGTACCTTGAAATGTCACGTTTGCAACCTACCGTACAGTTGCTGCGGCAGTTGATCGGCCATTACTGCCTGACGCCGACCACGGCCGGTTAAATTGCGCCCTTGCGGGCCCGTATTCATCACATGAGGAGAGCGCGCGTGTCGCCAAGCCTGTTCCGACGATAACCATCAGCCCGTTGTGCGTTCTGTTTCGTCTTTTTTTGGCTGTTATTTATTACAGGTCCAGGTTCATGCCCGAATACGTCAATTGGCTTCGTCACGCTTCGCCCTACATCAACGCCCACCGCGATTGCACCTTCATCGTCATGCTGCCCGGCGACGGGGTGGAACACCCCAATTTCGGCAACATCGTCCATGACCTGGTGCTGCTGCACAGCCTCGGCGTGCGCCTGGTACTGGTCCACGGTTCGCGTCCGCAGATCGAGACCCGCCTCGCGGCACGGGGCCTGACGCCCCATTACCACCACGGCATGCGCATCACCGATGCGGCGACACTGGAGTGCGTGATCGACGCCGTCGGCCAGTTGCGCATCGCCATCGAGGCACGCCTGTCCATGGACATGGCCTCTTCGCCCATGCAGGGCTCGCGGCTGCGGGTCGCCAGCGGCAACCTGGTCACCGCGCGTCCCATCGGGGTGCTCGAAGGCGTGGATTATCACCACACCGGTGAAGTGCGCCGGGTCGATCGCAAGGGCATCAACCGCCTGCTGGACGAGCGCTCCATCGTGTTGCTGTCGCCGTTGGGTTATTCGCCCACAGGGGAGATCTTCAACCTGGCCTGTGAAGACGTCGCCACCCGGGCAGCCATCGACCTGGCGGCCGACAAGTTGTTGCTGTTCGGCGCCGAGCAAGGGCTTATCGGCGAGGACGGACGGCTGGTTCGGGAATTGCGCCCGCAACAGGTCCCGGGCCATATGCAGCGCCTGGGCAGCGACTATCAGGCCGAACTGCTGGATGCGGCGGCCCAGGCCTGTCGTGGCGGCGTCGCACGCAGCCATATCGTCAGCTATGCCGAGGATGGCGCGCTGCTGGCTGAACTGTTCACCCGCGATGGCAGCGGTACGCTGGTGGCCCAGGAGCAATTCGAGGTGGTGCGCGAAGCGGCCATCGAAGATGTTGGCGGCCTGCTGGACCTGATCAGCCCGCTGGAAGAGCAGGGGATTCTGGTGCGTCGCTCCCGCGAAGTGCTGGAACGCGAGATCGAACAGTTCAGCGTGGTCGAGCGCGAAGGCATGATCATCGCCTGCGCGGCGCTGTATCAGATCGCCGATTCGGATGCCGGGGAACTGGCCTGCCTGGCGGTGAATCCGGAATACCGCCACGGTGGCCGGGGCGATGAACTGCTGGAGCGAATCGAAACCCGGGCCCGCGCCCAAGGGCTCAAGACGCTGTTCGTACTGACGACCCGGACTGCCCACTGGTTCCGCGAACGCGGTTTCGAGCCCAGCAGCGTCGATCGTCTGCCGGCAGCGCGGGCGTCGCTCTACAACTATCAGCGTAATTCGAAGATATTCGAAAAGGCCCTGTAGAGCCCGGCCTGAACCCATGCGCCACCGCGACCTTGATTTCAGACAATGAGCAGCTAGTCTGGAACGCTCAAGATCGCACCGCGTGCGCGCCGTCGTGATCCAGGATCGAAGCCATTGGAGGCGCCGGAGCTATTTCGCCGCAGGATGAGCGGACCTCGCAAAAGCCGCTAAAACACCATTCAGTAATCCTCAACGTCGCCGATAAGCCTTTTCACGGCTTGACGCGTTGAGGGTAACCATATGTCGAAAAGAGCTGAAAAGTAATGAAACAATTCTTTTTGGATTTATAGAGAATCCATTATCCTGCGGGCCGGTGTAGCAGGGTTAGACCTTGGTCGTAGTCACAAATGGTTACGATTGACTTGTTAGTCACGGTCTGGCGCTAATCGCGCATCCGCGGATTCCGGACGATCGATCCAGGACCAAAGAACACAAGAATTAGAAAACGAGAGGAGCGAAGCATGAACAAGTCTACCTTGGCCCTGGCTGTGGCCTTTGGGGTTTTGGCGCAGCAGGCAGGCGCAGCGGGTTTTATCGAGGACAGCAAGGCGTCCGTCAGTTCTCGCACCATGTACTTTGACAACGATAACCATGAAGGCGGTAGCGACCAGCGTGAGGCCGCCACTGGCCTGAAGTTCGACTACAAATCCGGCTTCACTCAAGGCGTGGTGGGTTTTGGTATCGACGCCCAGGCGTTGGTCGGTCTTCACCTCGACGGTGGCAAGGGTCAACACCCAGACAACAACTCCTTCTCCCCAAGTGACTCCGACGGCTCTGCCGAACACAGCTGGAGCCGCGCATCGGGCAACGTGAAGGCGCTTTTCTCCAAGACCGAGGCTCACCTGGGTGGCGCACTGCAGCCTAACCTGCCGATCCTGGTCGCCAACGATGGCCGCCTGCTGCCGCAAACCTTTGAAGGTGGCACGATCACCTCCAAGGACCTGGACAACGTCACGTTCAACGCCGGCCAACTGGAGCATGCGCAGGGTCGTGCCGGGACCAACAGCACTGGCCTGGCCGTGAACGGCGGTACTGAGGACAGCAACCAGTTCCGTTACGCTGGTGCCGACTGGAAGGTCACCAAAGACCTGACCCTGCAGTACTACTACGCCAACCTGCAGGATTACTACAAACAGCACTTCCTGGGTGCGGTACACGTTTTCCCGATCAGCGAAGGCCAGTCGTTCAAGACTGACCTGCGTTACTTCGACAGCAGCTCGGATGGCCGCAACGGCGACCCGGGCTATCGCTTCAACAACAACGGTGGCTACGCCAAGAACCCGGGCGAGGTCGATAACAAGACCTGGAGCGCCATGTTCACCTATACCCTGGGCGGCAGCGCGTTCCTGCTGGGCCATCAACAAGTTGGCGATGATGGTGGCTTCGTCTACCTGAACCAGGGCAGCCTGCTCAATGACGCCGGTCGTAACGAAGGCGCGGGTGGTTCGAGCTTCTACCTGTTCACCGACAGCATGATCCAGCAGTTCATCCGTGCAGGTGAGAACACCACCTTTGGTCAATACTCGTACGACTTTACCGGCCTGGGCGTTCCAGGCCTGAAGGCAGCGATTGCCTACCTGCACGGCGATGACATCAAGTCCGCTACTGGCGGAAGCGATACTTCCGAGTGGGAACGTGACATGCGTCTGGACTACGTTGTCCAGCAAGGTCCGCTCAAGGGCTTCGGCACGACCCTGCGTTACGGTTCTTACCGTGGCAGCGGCACTGGTATTGCCGACCAGGATCAGACCCGCCTGATCTTCAACTACACTTACAACTTCCTGTAAGACGTAGAAAAGTAAAAAAAGCCCCGCCCGGCAGTGCGCCCGGCGGGGCTTTTGCGTTTTGATCTGCGCATTTTCTCCGCCGGCTGTCCGCTAAGGTGCGGACTGCGTCGCGTCTTTACGCAGGATGAATGCACTGAACGCCAGGAAATCGTCCAGGTGTTGGGTAATGATCGCGACCATGATCGGCAGTTGCAGGGCTTGATAGTCATGCACGGCGATGTTCCTGAAGCCCACCATGTTCTTCAGATTTTTCACCAGGCCTTCAACCAGCCAGCCACCTTGGAAAAGCAACTCGAACACATCCCGGGCGCTTTGCGGGACGCCCAGTCGCTCCCGGCGAATCAAGTGCTGCCCCATGTCCAACGCCGCTTCACACGCACGTTGGATATTCAGAATGGCCGAGTCCTGACGAGTGAAATCAGTCGCGAAGGTAGCGGGATCCTTCTCATATTCCTCCCGTACCCTGGCGACGCAACGCTCGATACTCGCTGCTTTATTGATCAGTACATCATCGGCCATACACGATGCCTTCTTCCTGAATATCCTTGAGCAAGCCTGCTCGAGCTTCGTCGAAGGCTGTTTTCTCGCTGAGAACAAAACTTTCGAATAACCCCGCCTGTACGTCTCTGGCCCAGAGTCTCTGGCCTCGGGTCACGATCTGATATTGCATGACGGTGGTTGCCGCACGTAGGTCAATCAGATCCACCGGACTGCCAGCGATATCCGCCAAATCCCCTGAAAGCTGCCATAACGACACAGGGTCAACCTCGCCGGACAAGAGCACAGCCAAATCGACATCACTGTCAGGCCCGACGGTGCCCTGTGCATGGCTACCAAACAGGTAAACCGCCAGCAGACCAGGGAGTTGGTTTTGCAGATGAGTCAACAAGGCTTGAGTGTTCATGTTGCCTATCCTAGCCGCTCGTCCTGAAATCGCGTCAATAATTTCCGTAGTGTGGGTACAAAACAAAAAAAGCCCCGCCCGGCATCACGCCGGGCGGGGCTTTACGTTTTTTCGAGTCGGACCCACCCCTGTAGCCCTCCCCGAAACTTCTCCTCTTTCAGCAACTCGAGGCCTTCTCGAACCTCGATGTCGATCTTGGGCCGGTCGACGGAATGGCGCCAGTGAACAGTTTTTTATATTCACTAATGATCTAGATAAATGGATATTTATTCTTTTTAAATCAATCGAAACCGGTGCAAAGTTGGGCTCACGACAACCTCATCCAGGAGCCGCACCATGAGCCTCAGACTCGGCGACATCGCCCCCGACTTCGAACAGGATTCCAGCGCCGGCAAGATTCGCTTCCACGAATGGCTCGGCGACAGCTGGGGTGTGCTGTTTTCCCACCCGGCGGATTTCACACCGGTATGCACCACCGAGTTGGGCCTCACCGCCAAGCTCAAGGACGAGTTCGCTCAGCGCGGGGTCAAGGCCATTGCCCTCTCGGTGGACCCGGTGGACTCGCACCACAAGTGGATCGAGGACATCAACGAGACCCAGAACGCCGTGGTCAATTTTCCGATCCTGGCCGATGCCGACCGCAAGGTGTCGGACCTGTACGACCTGATCCACCCCAACGCCAGCGACACCTTGACCGTGCGCTCACTGTTCGTGATCGACCCGAACAAGAAGATTCGCCTGACCATCACCTACCCGGCCAGCACCGGGCGCAATTTCAACGAGATCCTGCGGGTGATCGATTCCCTGCAGCTGACCGACAACTACAAAGTCGCCACCCCGGCCAACTGGCAGGACGGTGATGAAGTGGTGATCGTGCCGTCGCTCAAGGATGAAGAGGAACTCAAGCGGCGCTTTCCCAAGGGCTATCGCGCCGTGAAACCCTACCTGCGCCTCACCCCGCAACCCAATCGCTGACGCATCATCTGATCCGAGCCTGTGGGAGCGAGCTTGCTCGCGATGGCGGTGTATCAGTCGACATCGACGCTGGCAGATCCGACACCATCGCGAGCAAGCTCGCTCCCACAGGTTGGGCTTTCTGTGCACCAAGGGTTTTGGCCGTTTCGACGGCCTTTTTTATTGCGCCAAGGAAAAGGACATCGTATATCTCAAAATTGCATAACCAAATGAATAAATATGATTTAAAGATATATGAATCCCCTGTTATGGTTTGACCCATGCAGCGAGATCGCCCGCCGCGAATCGCACGTGACAGTTAAGGAAGGGTAGGCATGTTGGTCGTCTCACTCGGTGGCAGTCCCAGCCAACGCTCCCGCTCAGGGGTGCTGCTGGAACGTTCGCAACGCTGGTTGCAGCAGCAAGGTGTGGAAGTGGTGAGCTATCAGGTGCGCGACTTCCCGGCCGAAGATCTGCTCCATGCCCGTTTCGACAGCCCAAAGGTGGTCGACCTGCTCCAGCAGATCGAAAACGCCGATGGCCTGCTGATCGCCACGCCGGTGTACAAGGCGTCTTTTTCCGGCGCGCTGAAGACGGTGCTGGACCTGCTGCCCGAGCGCGCCCTGGCCCATAAAGTGGTGTTGCCGATGGCAACCGGTGGCAGCATCGCCCATATGCTGGCGGTGGACTACGCCCTCAAGCCGGTGTTGTCGGCGCTCAAGGCCCAGGAAATGCTCCACGGGATCTTTGCCGAAGACAGCCAGATCGCTTACGGCGAAGGCAGCGCCCAGGCGCAATTGACGCCGGCCCTGCAACAGCGCCTGGACGAGGCGCTGGAACAGTTTTTCAGTGCTATGGCCCGTCGGCCCAGGCCGCTGGACCCCAATGTATTGAACGAACGTTTGCTGAGTGCTCGCTGGAGCATTTGAACCCCGAATACCCTGATTCAACTCACCTTACTCAGCCGCCAACGGCCCAGCAGGTGCAGCCAAAACCCCACAGCAGAAAGGAGAGGCGCCATGCGCACTGTCATTTTGCGTCGCGGGCTGGTCGCTCTGTTTGCTGCGGCTATGTCCCTCGGCGTCATCGCTCAAGCTCAAGCCGAGACCTTGCGGATCGGTTATCAGAAATACGGCACCCTGGTGCTGCTCAAGGCCAAGGGCTCGTTGGAGAAACGCCTCGCCGCCCAAGGCGTGGACGTGCAATGGACCGAGTTCCCCGGCGGCCCGCAGCTGCTGGAAGGCTTGAACGTCGGCTCCATCGACTTTGGCGTGACCGGTGAAACCCCGCCGGTGTTTGCCCAGGCCGCGGGCGCCGATCTGCTTTATGTCGCTTACGAACCACCGGCGCCCACCAGTGAAGCCATCCTTGTGCCCAAGGGCTCGGCCATCCAGTCGGTGCAAGACCTGAAGGGCAAGAAAGTCGCGCTGAACAAAGGCTCCAACGTCCACTACCTGCTGGTGCGGGCGCTGGAAGACGCGGGCCTCAAGTATTCCGATATCCAGACCGTGTTCCTGCCGCCGGCCGACGCCCGTGCCGCATTCGAACGGGGCAGCGTGGACGCCTGGGTGATCTGGGACCCGTACCAGGCTGCCGCCGAACAACAGTTGCAGGCACGCACCCTGCGTGACGGCAAGGGCATCGTCGACAACCACCAGTTCTACCTCGCCACCAAACCCTATGCGCAGAAGCACCCGCAGGTCATCACGACCCTGGTGGAGGAAGTGCGCGCAGTCGGCGAGTGGTCCAAGGCCAACCCTGAAGACGTGACCAAGCAGGTCTCTCCGCTGCTGGGCCTGCCGGCGGACATCACCCTGACGTCGGTGAAACGCCAAGGCTATGGGGCGCTGTTCCTCACGCCGGACGTGGTGGCGGCACAACAGAAAATCGCCGACAGCTTCTACCAGCTCAAATTGATTCCCAAGCCCTTGAGCATCAAGGACGTGATCTGGACGCCGCCGGCGGCCGTTGCGAACGCGCAGTAATTCGATTCCTTTAGGAGACCACTCCATGAGCCTCAATATCTTCTGGTTCCTGCCTACCCACGGCGACGGCCATTACCTTGGCACTGCCGAAGGCGCCCGCGCCGTCGATCACGGTTACCTGCAGCAGGTCGCCCAGGCGGCGGATCGACTGGGCTTCGGCGGTGTGCTGATCCCCACCGGGCGTTCCTGCGAGGATTCCTGGCTGGTGGCCGCGTCGTTGATTCCCGTGACCCAGCGCTTGAAATTCCTCGTGGCCCTGCGCCCCGGGATCATTTCCCCGACGGTGGCGGCGCGTCAGGCCGCGACCCTCGACCGCTTGTCCGGCGGGCGGGCGTTGTTCAACCTGGTGACCGGCGGTGACCCGGACGAACTGGCCGGCGATGGCCTGTTCCTCGACCACGAGCAACGCTACCAGGCCTCAGTGGAGTTCACCCGCATCTGGCGCCGGGTGCTGGAAGGCGAGACCGTGGATTACGACGGCGAGCACATCAGTGTGAAGGGCGCCAAGCTGCTCTATCCGCCGATCCAGCAACCGCGTCCGCCGCTGTATTTCGGCGGCTCGTCGGAAGCCGCCCAGGACCTGGCGGCCGAGCAAGTGGAAATGGTGCTGACCTGGGGAGAGCCGCCCGAGGCCGTGGCGGAAAAAATCGCCCAGGTACGGGCCAAGGCGGCGAAGCTGGGCCGTACCGTGCGCTTCGGTATTCGCCTGCATGTGATCGTGCGGGAAACCAACGCCGAAGCCTGGCAGGCGGCCGACCGGCTGATCTCCCACCTGGACGATGACACCATCGCCCGTGCCCAGGCCTCCCTGGCGCGCTTCGATTCGGTGGGCCAGCAACGCATGGCCGCCCTGCACGGTGGCCGTCGCGACAAGCTGGAAGTCAGCCCCAACCTCTGGGCCGGTGTCGGCCTGGTGCGCGGCGGTGCCGGTACGGCGCTGGTGGGCGATGGCCCGACCGTGGCGGCGCGAGTCAAGGAGTACGCCGACCTGGGCATCGACACCTTTATCTTTTCCGGTTATCCACACCTGGAAGAGTCCTATCGCGTGGCGGAACTGTTGTTCCCGCACCTGGACGTGGAGCGCCCTGAGCTGCCGAAAAGCCAGGGTTATGTGAGCCCGTTCGGCGAAATGGTCGCCAACGACATCCTGCCCAAAGCCGCGTCCCAGAGCTGAGGCGGCCATGAAGAAAATCATCCACAACCTCGCGCCCTGGGTGGTGCCGCTGCTGTTGCTGGCGGTCTGGCAACTGTCGGTATCGGCCGGCTGGTTGTCCACGCGGATCCTCCCGGCACCGGTGGCCGTGATCGAAGCCGGGGTCAACCTGGTGCGCAGCGGCGAAATCTGGACGCACCTGGCAATCAGCGGTTGGCGCGCAGCGGTCGGTTTCCTGATCGGCGGCGGCATCGGCCTGACCCTGGGCTTCATCACCGGTTTGTCGAAATGGGGCGAACGCCTGCTGGACAGCTCCGTGCAAATGGTCAGGAATGTCCCGCACCTGGCGCTGATTCCGCTGGTGATCCTGTGGTTCGGCATCGACGAGTCGGCGAAGATTTTCCTGGTGGCCCTGGGCACGTTGTTCCCCATCTACCTCAACACCTACCACGGGATTCGCAACGTCGATCCGGCGCTGGTGGAGATGTCCCGCAGCTACGGCTTGTCCGGCTTCAGCCTGTTTCGCCAGGTGATCCTGCCGGGTGCCTTGCCTTCGATCCTGGTGGGCGTGCGCTTTGCCCTGGGTTTCATGTGGCTGACGCTGATCGTGGCGGAAACCATCTCGGCCAGCTCCGGCATCGGTTACCTGGCGATGAATGCCCGGGAGTTCCTGCAGACCGATGTGGTGGTGCTGGCGATTCTCCTGTACGCCGTGCTGGGCAAATTGGCCGACCTGGCCGCTCGCGGGCTTGAGCGGGTCTGGCTGCGCTGGCACCCGGCGTACCAAGTGAACAAGGGAGGTGTGGCATGACCGCCCAACAACCTGCGCATCTGCTGCGTGGCATCCCGCTGGCGGTGCGCAAGCTGCAAAAAACCTTCGGCACGCGCCAGGTATTGCGCGATATCGACCTGCATATTCCGGCCGGTCAGTTCGTGGCCGTGGTCGGTCGCAGTGGCTGTGGCAAAAGTACCTTGCTGCGTTTATTGGCTGGCCTCGATCAGCCCACCGGTGGACAGCTGTTGGCCGGTTCGGCGTCGTTGAGTGATGCACGGGAAGACACGCGGCTGATGTTCCAGGAGGCACGTTTGCTGCCCTGGAAAAAAATCATCGATAACGTCGGCCTCGGCCTCAAGGGCAATTGGCGCCCGCAAGCGTTGCAGGCACTGGAAGCGGTGGGCCTGGCCGACCGCGCCCATGAGTGGCCGGCGGCGCTGTCCGGCGGCCAGAAGCAACGGGTGGCCCTGGCCCGTGCATTGATTCATAAGCCCCGGCTGTTGTTGCTCGACGAACCCTTGGGAGCGCTGGACGCCCTGACCCGTATCGAGATGCAGCAACTGATCGAAAACCTCTGGCGGCAGCACGGCTTCACGGTGTTGCTGGTGACCCACGACGTCAGCGAAGCGGTGGCGATTGCCGATCGGGTGATCCTGATCGAGGACGGCCAGATCGGCCTCGACCTGGCCATCGACCTGCCGCGTCCACGGGCTCGCGGCTCTCATCGCCTGGCGAGCCTGGAAACCGAAGTCCTCAACCGTGTGCTGTCCTTGCCCGGCCAACCGCCGGACCCCGAACCCGTTTCACCCTTGCCCACGCAGTTGCGTTGGGCGCAATAACTTCATCCAGACAGGAATCGACACCATGACTATCAAAGCCATCAACGTACGCAACCAGTTCAAAGGCACCATCAAGGAAATCGTCGAAGGCGACGTACTGTCGGAAATCGACGTGCAGACCGCTTCCGGCATCGTCACGTCGGTCATCACCACCCGCTCGGTCAAGGAGCTGGAACTGGCGATCGGCAGCGAAGTGATCGCCTTCGTCAAATCCACCGAGGTGTCTATCGCCAAGTTGTGAACGATGCTTCACCCACAGCCCCGGACGGCGTGAGCCCTTCGGGGCTTTTTGGTTTCTTGGCGGTCTGTGATGCGGCTTTGGTGAGGTAGGGAGGGGGCTGCTGCGCAGCCCAGCGGGAGCAAGCTCCCTCGCCACGATTCAGGGCGTTTCACGCTTGGGTAGATACGGCGGCAGGTACAGCCCCAGGTACGCATCGAACACTCGCATGCCCTCTTCGGCCATGCGCGGGGTGATCTGGCCGTGCTGCTGTATCGAGCGGGCGTAGACGCGGTCGCCCAACTCCATGGCCAGGGCGAACACATCGACGTCGCCGGGCAGGGGCGGCAGGGCGAAATGGTGATCGAACACCTTGTGCATCAAGTCACTCAGCTCGAGGTCGTGTTGGCGGTCGGCCTGGGTGACTTCGGTCAGGCCGTGCTGGGCCAGAATCAGTTGGCGAGCGGCGGCGTCCTGGTTGTAGATGGCGAGCATGCGCTGTTCCACCAGCCGTGACAGGTCGTGCCAATGGTTCAGCGCCGCATGATCGATCGGTGCTTGCAGGCCCGCGCGAAAAGCGGCGTGGACGTCGGCGGTCAGGGCTTCGAGCAGGGCCGGGACGCTGGCGAAGAAGTGGTACACGGAAGAGGGCGGGATCCCGGCGCGCTCGGCGACGCTGTAGATCGACAGGCTGGCCACGCCTTCGGCGGCAAGCAGCGTACGGGCGGCATCGAGAATGGTGTCGATCCGGGCCTGGCTGCGTGCGCGGGGTTTGCGGGGTGTGGCGATGCGTGTCATGAAGCTCTCCTGCGGGGCTGCCGGGCATTGTACGAGCCGGGTCCGGTGTTGTCTTCCCGGCTGCCTTGCTCTCACAGGGGGATGGCGGTGGGACAGGCACTGATGAGTGTTGACTGAAAGGGCCCCATCGCGAGCAAGCTCGCTCCCACAGGGGATGGCGGTGGCCGGGATGTTGAAGGCATCACCTAACACAGTGTGGGAGCGAGCTTGCTCGCGATCCGCCGAAGGCGGCCATCCACCCAAGTGCAAAAAAAAAACGCCGCAGCCCCGAAGGCCTGCGGCGTTTCTTTTTTACCGCAACCGCTTACACGGTATGCAGGTACCAGTTGTACTCGAGGTCGGAGATGGAGTGTTCGAACTCCTCCAGCTCGCTCTCCTTGCAGGCCACGAAGATATCGATGTATTTCGGATCGATGTACTTGGCCATGACTTCACTGTCGTCGAGCTCGCGCAGGGCATCGCGCAAGTTGTTCGGCAGGCTTTGCTCGTTTTGCTCGTAGCTGTTGCCTTCCACCGGCGCACCGGGCTCGATTTTGTTGACCAGGCCATGGTGCACGCCCGCCAACACGGCCGCCATCAGCAGGTACGGGTTGGCATCGGCACCGGCGACGCGGTGTTCCAGGCGCACGGCATCGGCCGAACCGGTCGGCACGCGCAAGGCCACGGTGCGGTTGTCCAGGCCCCAGGTCGGCGAGTTCGGCACGTAGAACTGTGCGCCGAAACGACGGTAGGAGTTGACGTTCGGGCAGAGGAAAGCCATCTGCGCGGGCAGGGTCTCGAGCACACCGCCGATCGCGTGACGCAGTGCGGCGTTCTGCTCGGGATCCTCGCTGGCAAAGATATTCTTGCCGTCTTTATCCAGAATCGAAATGTGGACGTGCAACCCATTGCCCGCCTGGCCCGGATACGGCTTGGCCATGAAGGTGGTGTCCATTTCATGGTCGTAGGCGATGTTCTTGATCAGGCGCTTGAGCAGGACCGCATAGTCGCAAGCCTTGATCGGATCGGCCACGTGGTGCAGGTTCACTTCGAACTGCGCCGGGGCACTTTCCTTGACGATGGCGTCGGCGGGAATGCCTTGCTCCTTGGCCCCTTCCAGAATGTCCTGGAGGCAATCGACGTATTCGTCGAGGTCATCGATCAGGTAGACCTGTGTCGAATGCGGGCGTTTGCCGGAAATCGGCGAGCGAGGCGGTTGTGGGCGTCCATTCACGTTCTCCTGGTCGATCAGGTAGAACTCCAGCTCGAATGCGGCGCAGATGGTCAGGCCCAGTTCATCGAACTTGGTCACGACCTGGCGCAGGACTTCACGCGGGTCGGCGAAGAAAGGTTCGCCTTCGAGTTCGTGCATGGTCATCAACAGTTGCGCAGTCGGGCGCTTCTGCCAGGGCTCGTTGCACAGGGTGTCAGGAATTGGATAACAGATCCGGTCAGCATCACCGATGTCCAGGCCCAGGCCGGTGCTTTCCACCGTAGAGCCATTGATATCCAGAGCAAATAAAGAGGCCGGCAGGTTGATGCCTTTCTCGTAAACCTTGTGGAGGCTGGTGCGTTCTATGCGCTTGCCGCGCACCACACCATTCATATCCGCAATCAGAAGGTCAACGTACAGAACCTCAGGATGTTCCTTAAGGAACGCGTTCGCTTCGTTAAGCTGAACGGCACGCGGGGGTACCGACATGATGCAACACCTTTGTTGTTAAAAATATCAATCATTGATCTCTTCGAAAGCCAGTCAACCCGAACGGCATGCCGAAGTCAAGCAGGGCCTTTTTTGCCCTAAAAAAGCACCTGCAGGGCTTTTTTGAGGCAATTTAGGGCGTTTTTTTCCCTTTAGGGGCCTTGGCGCCCGCAGGCTTGAGCGGGCCGTGTTGTATTTTTTACGGGGGTGTTGTGTAAAAAAATGAACAAGGCTAAGCTCGATTCAAACCCATAACAGCAATAATACCGGGGTGCTTCATGTCTCGCCTGCCGTTAATCGGCGTCACCACCTGCTCCAGGCAGATCGGTCTGCATGCTTATCACACCAGCGGCGATAAATATGCCCGGGCTGTCGCGACAGCCGCCAAGGGCTTGCCAGTGCTGGTCCCGTCCCTGGCGGATCTGTTCTCTCCGTCCGATATTCTGGACGCCCTGGACGGCATTCTTCTGACCGGCTCTCCTTCCAATGTAGAACCTTTTCATTATCAGGGCCCAGCCAGCGCGCCGGGCACTGCCCATGATCCTGCGCGGGACGCCACCACCCTGCCGCTGATCCGCGCCGCTGTCGAGGCGGGCGTCCCGGTGCTGGGCATTTGTCGTGGTTTCCAGGAGATGAACGTAGCCTTTGGCGGCAGCCTGCATCAGAAAGTTCATGAAGTCGGAACGTTCATCGATCATCGTGAAGACGATACTCAATCGGTGGAGGTCCAATACGGTCCGGCCCACGCCGTGCACATCCAGCCTGGCGGCATACTGGCAGGCCTGGGGCTGCCCCAGTCGATTGAGGTCAACTCGATCCACAGCCAGGGCATCGAGCGCCTGGCGCCCGGGCTGCGGGCCGAAGCGGTGGCGCCCGATGGCCTGATCGAGGCTGTTTCAGTGCCAGAAGGCAAGGCTTTTGCTTTAGGTGTGCAATGGCACCCTGAATGGGAGGTAAGCTCTAACCCGCACTACCTTGCGATTTTCCAGGCATTTGGCGATGCCTGCCGAGCAAGGGCAACACAACGCGACGCGGATGCGTCAAACAACGCCTGACGACTAATAGCCGTCAGGAAACTCACGCCTAGAGGCATTTATGAGTAACAACCTCGACCAGCTCACCGATTGGTTGAAAGACCACAAGATCACAGAAGTCGAATGCATGATTGGCGACCTGACCGGTATCACCCGGGGCAAGATCTCGCCGACCAACAAGTTCATCGCCGAGAAAGGCATGCGCCTGCCTGAGAGCGTTCTGCTCCAGACCGTTACGGGCGACTATGTCGAAGACGACATCTATTACGAGCTGCTCGACCCGGCTGACATCGACATGATCTGCCGCCCGGACGAGAACGCTGTGTTCCTTGTGCCCTGGGCCATCGAGCCCACCGCCCAGGTCATCCACGACGCCTACGACAAGCAGGGCAACCCCATCGAGCTGTCGCCGCGCAACGTGCTCAAGAAAGTGCTCAAGCTCTATGCCGACAAAGGTTGGCAGCCTATCGTCGCGCCGGAAATGGAGTTCTACCTGACCAAGCGCAGCGACGACCCGGACTTTCCGCTGCAACCGCCCATTGGTCGCTCCGGCCGCCCGGAAACCGGTCGCCAGTCCTTCTCGATCGAAGCGGCCAACGAATTCGATCCGCTGTTCGAAGACGTCTACGACTGGTGCGAACTGCAGGAGCTGGACCTCGATACCCTGATCCACGAGGACGGCACGGCGCAGATGGAAATCAATTTCCGTCACGGCGATGCCCTGTCCCTGGCCGACCAGATTCTGGTGTTCAAGCGCACCATGCGCGAGGCGGCACTCAAGCACGACGTGGCCGCCACCTTCATGGCCAAGCCCATGACCGGCGAGCCGGGCAGTGCGATGCACCTGCACCAGAGCATCATCGACAAGGAAACCGGCAAGAACGTCTTCTCCAATGAAGACGGGACCATGAGCGATCTGTTCCTGCACCATATCGGTGGCTTGCAGAAGTTCATCCCCGAGCTGTTGCCGCTGTTCGCCCCCAACGTCAACTCGTTCCGCCGCTTCCTGCCGGACACCTCGGCACCGGTGAACGTGGAATGGGGCGAAGAGAACCGCACCGTGGGCCTGCGCGTGCCGGATGCCGGGCCGCAGAACCGTCGGGTGGAAAACCGCTTGCCGGGCGCCGACGCCAACCCGTACCTGGCGATTGCCGCCAGCCTGCTGTGTGGCTTCATCGGCATGGTCGAAGGCATCGACCCGAGCGCGCCGGTGGTGGGCCGTGGCTACGAACGCCGCAACCTGCGTTTGCCGCTGACCATCGAAGACGCCCTGGAACGCATGGAAAACAGCACCACCATCGAGAAATACCTGGGCAAGAAATTCATCACGGGCTACGTCGCGGTCAAGCGGGCCGAGCATGAAAACTTCAAGCGCGTCATCAGTTCGTGGGAGCGGGAATTCCTGCTCTTTGCCGTCTGAAGCGCCGGGCGAGGCTGCTTCAGGCAGCTTCGCCCCCACCGATAACAGGAGAATTCGCATGACCCGCAATAACCCGCAAACCCGTGAATGGCAGGCCCTGAGCAACGATCATCACTTGGCGCCGTTCAGCGATTTCAAGCAGCTCAAAGAGAAAGGCCCGCGCATCATCACCCACGCCAAGGGCGTCTACCTCTGGGACAGTGAAGGCAACAAGATCCTCGACGGCATGGCCGGCCTCTGGTGCGTGGCCGTCGGTTATGGCCGCGAGGAACTGGCTGACGCCGCCAGCCAGCAGATGCGCGAACTGCCGTACTACAACCTGTTCTTCCAGACGGCCCACCCGCCGGTGCTGGAATTGTCCAAAGCCATCGCCGACATCGCCCCTGAAGGCATGAACCACGTGTTCTTCACCGGCTCCGGCTCCGAGGGCAACGACACCATGTTGCGCATGGTCCGCCACTATTGGGCGATCAAGGGCCAGCCGAACAAGAAAGTCATCATCAGCCGCAAGAACGGTTATCACGGTTCGACCGTCGCCGGCGCGAGCCTGGGCGGCATGACCTACATGCACGAGCAGGGCGACCTGCCGATCCCGGGCATTGTCCACATCGCCCAGCCTTACTGGTTCGGCGAAGGCGGCGACATGAGCCCCGAGGAGTTCGGCGTGTGGGCGGCCAACCAGTTGGAAGAGAAGATCCTGGAGATCGGCGTGGACAACGTCGGGGCCTTCATCGCCGAGCCGATCCAGGGCGCCGGTGGCGTGATCGTGCCGCCGGACAGCTACTGGCCACGCATGAAGGAAATCCTCGCCAAGTACGACATTCTGTTCGTGGCTGACGAAGTGATCTGTGGCTTCGGCCGCACCGGTGAGTGGTTCGGTACCGACCATTACGGGTTGAAACCGCACATGATGACCATCGCCAAGGGCCTGACCTCCGGCTATATCCCCATGGGCGGGCTGATCGTGCGCGACGACGTGGTCGCGGTGCTCAACGAAGGCGGTGACTTCAACCACGGGTTTACCTACTCCGGTCACCCGGTGGCCGCGGCGGTGGCCCTGGAAAACATCCGCATCCTGCGCGACGAGAAGATCATCGAGCGTGTCCACAGCGAAACGGCACCCTATTTGCAGAAGCGTTTGCGGGAACTGAACGATCATCCGCTGGTGGGTGAAGTACGCGGGGTCGGTTTGCTGGGGGCGATCGAACTGGTCCAGGACAAGGCCACGCGCAAACGCTACGAAGGCAAGGGCGTGGGCATGATCTGCCGGCAGTTCTGCTTCGATAACGGGCTGATCATGCGCGCGGTGGGCGACACCATGATCATTGCGCCGCCGCTGGTGATCAGCAAGGCCGAGATCGATGAATTGGTGACCAAGGCGCGGCAGTGCCTGGACCTGACGCTCAATGCGTTGCAGGGCTAAGTGCTAGGCTCTGAGCGGGGTGCCTGCAAGGGCCTCGCCCAGCGTGAACAAAAGGCTGGGCTTGTGTTGAAAGCCTGCCCTGTAACTTGCCAGACTACCGACTGTTCAAGTTGCCCGCGAGCCGGCTACTGAACGTGGCTAAAAAGAATAACCGGAGCATCAATCCATGAAGGCATTAGGTATGAAGATAGCTGGCAAGACCCTCCTCGCCATGTCCCTGATGGGCGTGATGGCGGGCGCCGTCCAGGCGGACGACAAAGTGCTGCATGTCTACAACTGGTCCGACTACATTGCACCGGACACCGTCGCCAAGTTCGAGAAAGAAACGGGGATCAAAGTCGTCTACGACGTGTTCGACAGCAACGAAACCCTGGAAGCCAAGTTGCTGGCCGGCAAGTCCGGTTATGACATCGTGGTGCCGTCGAACAACTTCCTGGCCAAGCAGATCAAGGCCGGGGTCTACCAGGAGCTGGACAAGTCCAAGCTGCCGAACTGGAAGAACCTGGACACCGACCTGCTCAAGGCCGTCGGCGATGCCAGCGACCAGGGCAACAAGCACGCCTTCCCTTACATGTGGGGCACCATCGGCATCGGTTACAACCCCGAGAAGGTCAAGGCCGCATTGGGCGTCGACAAGATCGATTCCTGGGACACCCTGCTCAAGCCCGAGAACATCGCCAAGCTCAAGAGCTGCGGCGTGAGCTTCCTCGATTCGCCAACCGAAATGATTCCGGTGGCCCTGCATTACCTTGGCTATCCGACCGACAGCCAGGACAAGAAGCAACTGGCCGAGGCCGAAGCACTGTTCCTCAAGTTGCGTCCATCGATCGGTTACTTCCACTCTTCCAAATACATTTCCGACCTGGCCAACGGCAACATCTGCGTCGCCGTGGGTTACTCGGGTGATATCGAGCAATCCAAGAGCCGTGCTGCCGAGGCTGGCGGCAAAGTGAAAGTGGCCTACACCATTCCCAAGGAAGGTGCCGGTTCGTTCTACGACATGGTCGCCATTCCCAAGGATGCCGAAAATGTCGAGGCCGCTTATAAATGGATGAACTTCATCATGCAGCCGGAAATCATGGCGCAGATCACCGACAGCGTGCGTTTCCCTAACGGCAACAAGGCCGCCACCGCGTTGGTGGACAAGGAAATCTCCGGTGACCCGAGCATTTACCCATCGGACGAAGTGAAGGCCAAGCTGTACGCCATCAGCGATCTGCCGCCTGCGACCCAGCGGATCCTGACTCGTAGCTGGACCAAGATCAAATCCGGTAAATAAGCCGGTCTGAAGCATCCTCCTGTTGTCGCTGGCATCGCGGCGGCGGCAACAGGAGCCACTCAATAACTAAAAGTTTTGCTGGATCGGTTTATCGAGGGTAAGTTGCGCGCCGGTTTTGTTGCAGGGTCCATCGTGGCCAAGTAACGGGGGCAACTTGGGCCCAACTATTTAAGAGGACCTCCACGTGCCAGTCTTTTCTTTGTTACGCAACGCCTTGCTGGTCGGTGCCGGCCTGACGCTCGCCGTCAGTGTCCAGGCCGCTTCCACCGTGCATATTTATAATTGGTCGGACTACATTGGCGAGACCACCCTGGCGGATTTCGAAAAAGCCACTGGCATCAAGCCGGTGTATGACGTGTTCGACTCCAACGAAACCCTGGAAGGCAAGTTGCTGGCCGGGCGTACCGGCTACGACGTGGTCGTGCCGTCCAACCACTTCCTGGGCAAGCAGATCAAGGCCGGGGCGTTCCAGAAGCTCGACAAGGCGCAGTTGCCCAACTACGCCAACCTCGACCCTGTGCTGCTCAAGCGCCTGGAAAAAAACGACCCGGGCAACCAGTACGCCGTGCCTTACCTCTGGGGCACCAACGGCATCGGTTATAACGTCGAGAAGATCAAGGCGGTCCTGGGCGTCGAGAAGATCGATTCGTGGGCCATGCTGTTCGAACCGGAGAACATCAAGAAGCTCTCCAGCTGCGGCGTTTCGTTCCTCGACTCGGGCGACGAAATGATCCCGGCGATGCTCAATTACCTGGGCCTGAACCCCAATAGCGAAGACCCCGAAGATTACAAGAAGGCCGAGGCGCAGCTGCTCAAGATCCGGCCTTACGTGACCTATTTCAATTCCTCCAAGTACATCTCCGACCTCGCCAATGGCGAGATCTGCGTGGCGGCCGGTTTCTCCGGCGACATCTTCCAGGCCCGCGCTCGTGCCAGCGAGGCCGGCAAGGGCGTCAACATCGCCTACGTGATTCCCAAAGAAGGCGGCAATCTCTGGTTCGACATGCTGGCGATCCCGCGTGACGCCACCAACGTCAAGCAAGCGCATGCCTTCATCAACTATGTGCTCAAGCCTGAGGTCATCGCCCAGGTCAGCGACGTTGTCGGTTATGCCAACCCGAACCCGAAGGCTGGCGAGCTGATGGACCAGAAAGTTCGCACCGATGAAGCGGTTTATCCACCGCAAGCGGTCGTCGACAAGCTCTACGTCAACTCCGAGTTGCCGCCCAAGATCCAACGCCTCATGACCCGCAGCTGGACCAAGGTCAAGTCGGGTAAATAACCTCAACACTCTTGTTCGTCCGCGTGGGGCGAACTGCAAATTCTGTGGGAGTTTCGTAAATGGCAGTTGCCTCCGGCGCCTATAAGAAAGCCCTCGAGGGCGACCAGACACCCAAGCAGGTGCTGGTCAAAATCGACCGGGTCACGAAGAAGTTCGACGAGACGATTGCCGTGGACGATGTGTCCCTGGAAATCAAGAAAGGCGAGATCTTCGCCTTGCTCGGCGGTTCGGGATCGGGCAAATCCACCTTGCTGCGCATGCTGGCCGGTTTCGAGCGGCCCACCGAGGGGCGGATTTTCCTCGACGGTGTGGACATCACCGACATGCCGCCCTATGAGCGGCCGATCAACATGATGTTCCAGTCCTACGCCCTGTTCCCGCACATGACCGTGGCACAGAACATCGCCTTCGGCCTGCAACAGGACAAGATCCCGAAGGCCGAGATCGATGCCCGCGTGGCGGAGATGCTCAAGCTGGTGCAGATGAGCCAGTACGCCAAGCGCAAACCACACCAGCTCTCCGGCGGCCAGCGCCAGCGTGTGGCCCTGGCCCGTTCCCTGGCCAAGCGCCCGAAGCTGTTGCTGCTCGACGAGCCGATGGGCGCGCTGGATAAAAAACTGCGCTCGCAGATGCAACTGGAGCTGGTGGAGATCATCGAGCGGGTTGGCGTGACCTGCGTCATGGTGACCCACGACCAGGAAGAGGCCATGACCATGGCCGAACGTATCGCGATCATGCACCTGGGCTGGATCGCCCAGATCGGCAGCCCGATCGACATCTACGAGACCCCGACCAGCCGGCTGGTCTGCGAGTTCATCGGCAACGTCAACATCTTCGAGACCGAAGTGGTGGAGGACGCCGAAGGCCACGCGGTGCTGACCTGCAAGGACCTGGACCGCAACATCTACGTCGGCCACGGCATCAGCACCTCGGTGCAGGACAAGTCCGTGACCTACGCCATTCGCCCGGAAAAACTGCTGGTCACTTCCGAGCCGCCGACCTGCGAGCACAACTGGTCCAGCGGCAAGGTCCATGACATCGCCTACCTGGGCGGCCACTCGGTGTTCTACGTCGAGCTGCCGAGCGGCAAGCTGGTGCAGTCCTTCGTCGCCAACGCCGAACGCCGTGGCCAGCGCCCGACCTGGGGCGACCAGGTGTTCGTCTGGTGGGAAGACGACAGCGGCGTGGTGCTTCGCTCATGAACATGCGCAAACTCAAACGCCGACTCGATCGAATAACGCCCGGTGGCCGCCAACTGGTCATCGGGGTGCCCTTCATCTGGCTGTTCCTGTTCTTCATGCTGCCGTTCTTCATCGTCCTGAAGATCAGCTTTGCCGAAGCCGACGTGGCCATCCCGCCGTACACCGAGATCTACAGCTACGTCGACCAGAAGCTGCAAGTGCTGCTCAACCTCGCCAACTACGCGATGCTGAGCGAGGACGAGCTGTACATCGCCGCCTACCTCGGCTCGCTGAAAATGGCCCTGATCAGCACGGTCTTGTGCCTGTTGATCGGCTACCCGATGGCCTATGGCATCGCCAATGCCCGCAAAGAGATGCAGACGGTGCTGGTGCTGCTGATCATGATGCCGACCTGGACCGCGATCCTGATCCGCGTCTACGCCTGGATGGGCATCCTCAGCAACAACGGCTTGCTCAACGGCTTTTTGCTGAGCATGGGTTGGATCAGCGAACCGCTGCAGATCCTCAACACCAACCTGGCGGTGTATATCGGGGTCGTCTACTCCTACCTGCCGTTCATGATCCTGCCGTTGTACGCCAACCTGGTGAAACATGACGCCAGCTTGTTGGAGGCCGCGTCGGACCTGGGCTCGAGCACCTTCAACAGCTTCTGGAAAATCACCGTGCCGTTGTCCAAGAACGGCATCGTCGCCGGTTGCATGCTGGTGTTCATCCCCGTGGTGGGCGAGTTCGTGATCCCGGAACTGCTGGGCGGCCCGGAAACCCTGATGATCGGCAAAGTGCTGTGGCAGGAATTCTTCAATAACCGAGACTGGCCGGTGGCATCCGCCCTGGCGGTGGTGATGCTGGCGATCCTGATCGTGCCCATCATCCTGTTCAACCGCAGTCAGGCCAAAGAAATGGAGGGCAAGGAATGAAGCGCTTCAGTTTTTCAAGCCTGATGCTGGTGCTGGGTTTGCTGTTCATCTACGCACCGATGCTGATCCTGGTGATCTATTCGTTCAACGCCTCGAAACTGGTGACGGTGTGGGGTGGTTGGTCGGTCAAGTGGTACGTCGGCCTGCTGGACAACAGTCAGTTGATGGGCTCGGTGGTGCGCTCGCTGGAAATCGCCTGCTACACGGCGATTGCCGCGGTGGCCCTGGGGACGCTGGCGGCCTTCGTGTTGACCCGCATCACCCACTTCAAGGGCCGCACGCTGTTCGGCGGCCTGGTCACCGCGCCGCTGGTGATGCCGGAAGTCATCACCGGCCTGTCGCTGTTGCTGCTGTTCGTCGCCATGGCGCAGATGATTGGCTGGCCCCAGGAGCGTGGCATCGTCACGATCTGGATCGCCCACACCACGTTCTGTGCGGCCTATGTGGCGGTGGTGGTCTCGGCACGCTTGCGTGAGCTGGACCTGTCCATCGAAGAGGCGGCCATGGACCTCGGTGCCCGGCCGTGGAAGGTGTTCTTTCTGATCACCATCCCGATGATCGCGCCGTCGCTGGCGGCGGGGGGCATGATGTCGTTCGCGTTGTCCCTGGATGACCTGGTGCTGGCGAGTTTCGTCTCCGGCCCCGGCTCGACGACCTTGCCGATGGAAGTCTTCTCGGCCGTGCGCCTGGGCGTGAAGCCGGAGATCAACGCCGTGGCGAGCCTGATCCTGTTGGCGGTGTCGCTGGTGACCTTCCTGGTCTGGTACTTCAGCCGCCGCGCCGAAGAGAGTCGCAAGCGCGCGATCCAGCAAGCCATCGAAGAAAGCGCCGCCGACTCCTGGAAACAACCGGAAGTCCGCCGAGCCGAGACCGCACCGGTCTAACCCGACACAGCTCTACCTGTGGGAGCGGGCTTGCTCGCGAAAGCGGTGTAACAGTCAATGAAGAGATTGACTGTCAGGTCGCCATCGCGAGCAAGCTCGCTCCCACAGTTTTTTGGGGCGCCTACAAATCCGCAGCCAAACGCAGACCCCCATTGTGGGAGCGAGCTTGCTCGCGATAGCGGCGTTACAGTCGACGAAAAGGTTGAATGCCAGTCCGCCTTCGCGAGCAGGCTCGCTCCCACAGTTTTTTTGTGTCGCCTACAAATCCGCAGCCGAACGCAGACCCCCATTGTGGGAGCGAGCTTGCTCGCGATAGCGGCGTGACAGTCGACGAAAAGGTTGAATGTCAGTCCGCCTTCGCGAGCAGGCTCGCTCCCACAAGTTTTTTGGGTTGCCTGTAAGTCTGCGAACCGCCGTCATTCCGATGTGGGAGCGAGCCTGCTCGCGATGGCGGTGGTACGGCCAAAGAACAGGCGAGGCAGGTTATGAGCTCCAAGGCGATGTACGGATGATTTCGACAAAGTTCATTGGCTTGAACCCAGGTTCCTGATCCACCAGCACGTCGGTCTTCACGTTGCCAAAGGTGGTCTGCGGACGATGCCGCAAACCGTCGGCGAAGGCGCAGATGATGCATTCCTTGAACCCTTCCCCGCGCGGATGAGCATGCACCACGGCGTCTCGCTGCGCTGCCGGGAACGCGGCGTAGTCCATGCCCAGCACGTCCATCTCCACTCCGGCGGTCACCAGGGCGACGGTGGGGCGCAGGTGTTTGGGCACGCCTGGCGTGGTGTGCAGGGCGATGGAGAGCCATACCTGTTCGATATCGTCATCACTCAACCCGTAGGGCTTGAGAAACGCTGCGGCCGCGTTCGCACCGTCCACTTCGAAACGCTCATCGTCGCTGCGATGGCCTGCCACCAGGCCCAGGTCGTGGAACATCGCCCCGACATATAGCAACTCCGGGTTGTAGGCCAATTGCCGACGCTGGCCACTCAAGGCGCCGAACAGAAATACCCGGCGAGAGTGGTGGTACAGCAAGTCGGACTCGATATCGCGGATGTATTCGGTGGTGGCCCGGGCAAGGGTACTGTCGGGGATCTTGATGCCGGCGATGCTGTTCATGCTGTTCTCCTCTTGACGATGGGCCAGTGCGGCGCCGAGGGTTTCAGTCTGTTCGCCGGGAGGTAGTCGAACAATGTTCCCATGGCTGCGATCCTTGCCAATAAGCCTGGGTTTCGTGCCAGGGTGGCTTGCGAGACGCGAATTGGCTAGGGTGCTGGAGTCGTTCCACTCGAAGGCAAGCGAGCACCATGCAGAAAGTCGTCGCCGTCGTGGTATTCCCAGGCGTCCAGGCGCTGGACGTTACCGGGCCCATGGACGTGTTCAGCGAAGCCAATCGGTTCCTGGTCGCCGAGGATCACTATCGGCTTGAAGTGATCGGCGTCGAACAGGGCGCGATGTCTTGTTCCAATGGCTTGTCCCTCAATCCGCATCGACACTTCAGCGCCGCTTCGCAGGCGTACGACCTGCTATTGGTGGCGGGCGGACCGCAGTTGCCGTTGATGCACTTTGGCGCGGTATTCGATGCCTGGCTGCGGGAAGCCTGCGGGCGGGCGCGGCGCTTTGGTTCGATCTGCAACGGCGCTTTCATGCTGGCCCGGGCCGGATTGCTGGAGGGGCGGACCGCCACCACCCATTGGGGTGACGCCGCGGCGCTGGCGCAGCTGTGTCCCTCGACCCGGGTCGAAGCGGATCGTTTGTACGTGCAGGATTGCCAGCTCTACACCTCGGCCGGGGTGAGCGCGGGGATCGACCTTTCCCTGTTCCTGCTGGCCCAGGACCATGGCCCGGACGTTGCCCTGAGTGTTGCCAAGCGGCTGGTGGTGTTTACCCAGCGCTCGGGCGGGCAGTCGCAATTCAGCCCTTTTCTCGCACCCCACGCTGAGCCGACGTCCACCGTGGCCCAGGTCCAGGCGTATGTCCTGGCGCACCTGAACGGTGACCTGACCATCGCCGACCTGGCCAATGCCGCGAACATGAGCCCGCGTAACTTCTCTCGGGTGTTCACCCGGGAAGCGAAGATCACGCCGGCGGAGTTCGTCGAGCAGGCCCGGGTGGACGCGGCGCGGGTGATGCTGGAAAGCACCCGCGCCCCGCTCAAGACCGTGGCTTGGCAATGTGGCTTTCGCGATGCCCAGCACATGCGCGGCGTATTCAATCGCAGGCTGGGTGTGACGCCGCAGCAATTCAGGCTGAATTTCGCTGCGCTGGCGTAGGTGTCAGCCGCTCACTTCTTCAACGCGTCATGGGCCTCCAGGGCTCGCAGGGAATAGATGTACGCCGCGCCGGCATTCAATGACACGGCAGTGGCTAGGGTGGCGGCGATTTCTTCGCGGGTGGCGCCGGCCTTGATGGCGGCGTCGGTGTGTACGCCAATGCAGCCGTCGCAGCGTGTGGTGATGGCCACGGCGATGGAGATCAGCTCGCGGGTCTTGGCATCGAGCACGTTGTTTTCAGCCGCGGCTTCGTCCAAGGCCATGTAGGCCTTGACCATCTTCGGATTGCTCTTGCCCAGGGCGCCAAAGGCGCTCTTGATGGTGGGCAGCAGTTCGGACCAGTTATTGAACATAGCGTTGACTCCTGTGAAAGAGGCGGGAGGTGAGCCCCTGTAGTCTTGACCATCCGTGACGATCAAGCCCGGTTCAGCGATGAAAAAGATCGGCACGCCCGGTTCAGGGCGCCCGGGCCGGCAGTAGCTTGAGGGTGGCGCGAGTATTGGCGACCACTTCTTCCTCGGCCAGGTGCGCCTGGTAATAGACCCCTTCGATGTACGCCTCGGCCTGATCCTCGTAATGCTTGTCGAACGGCACGCCGCTCTGGCCGACGGGGTTGATGGTGACGCTATGGCTTGGGTCGGCGAAGTCGATGATGCGCCGGGTCGAAGGCCCGTAGGTTACCGGCCACGGCGCCGGGCCGATCCTGGCGGAGAGGTTGTTGGGCACTTCATGGGTACCAGGGGCGGCAAACGGCCCCACGTTGAAGACACGGTCCAGCGGCTTTTGCTGGCCCAGCGGATGACCATGGGTCAGGGTGTGAGCCTTGCCCCATTGCCATTGCGTGGCATCGTCGCCCAGGGTGGCCCGCAGGTGCGCCAGGCTTTTCTTCCAGGCGACACTCACCGTGTCGGCACGGGTTTCGGTGCCCAGGGTCGTGCGGTCATCCCACCAGGGTGAATCCTTCGAGGCCGCCAGGCGTGGCAGGGCCGCGTCGATCACCCGGGTCGACAGCGCGGTGTCGAAGAACCCATCGCCCAGTTCATCGTGCAGGGCGGCGTCGGCCAGGTTGAACAGGAACTGGTTGAACAGCGTGGCGCTGATGGAGTCCAGCGGGTAATCGCCCGGCCATTGGGCCAGTTGTTCCACCCATTTGCGTTCCTGCGGGTCGCTGACCACTTCACGCAGCACCGGCAACAACGGCGCGAGCACGCGAGGGCCGTAGGCGGTGGTGGTGCCCAGTTGCAGCTTCTGGGTGCTTTGGATGTCCCATTTCGCCTGCTTGTCGCTGAGCTGCTGGTTGAGTTGCTGGCCGCGGTCGGCGAGGTTGTAGTAACCGGGGATCTCGATGCCGCTGGCCGGCACGGGCTGGAAGTTGGCCGAGACGATGTAGCCCCGCGCCGGGTTCTCTTCCTGGGGGTTGCTGCTGAACGGGTAGAAGCCTTCCTTTTCCGATTCCGCGCTGCTGCCATCGAGGATGAACCCGGACTTCACGCCGGCGGGGCGCTTGGGCAGTTGCGCGGCGGCCCACCAGCCGATATCGCCCTTGGCATTGGCCCACACCACGTTCAGCCCAGGGGCATGGATCTGGGCCGAGGCGCCACGGGCCTTGGCCAGGGTATCGGCGCGGTTGAGCTGGTAAAAGGCGTCGAGGATCGGATTGCGACTTTCCAGGAACCCCCACCACATGGCGACCGGGGTCTTGCCGGCGTTCGCACCGAGGGCATCGTTGACGATCGGACCGTGGGGCGACTGGCGCAGCACCAGCGTCACCGGCGCCTGGCCCTTGACCGCGATCTGCTGTTCGCTGCGGGTCATGTCCACCCATTGGTCGCGGTACCAGACCTGCTCGGGGTTGTCCGGATTGACCTTCTCGGCGATCAGGTCCAGGTCGTCGTTCTGGAACATGGTGATGCTCCAGCCGAAATCCTTGTTCATGCCCAGCGTCGCAAAGGGCATCAAGGCTTGATAGTGCCCGTAGAGTTCGAAGCCCGGCGCGGACAGGTGCGCCTCGTACCACACCGACGGCGTGGAAAAACGGATATGCGGGTCGCCCGCCAGCAACGGCTTGCCGCTGTGGGTACGGCTGCCGGCGACCGCCCAGGCGTTACTGCCCTCGAACTGCGGCAGGCCGTTTTCCGCCAGGGCCTGTTCGCTCAGGCGGGCCAGGGCATTGAGGTCTTTCCAGTCGGCGGCGGCCAGGGGCAGGCCGCGCTTGGGACCGTCGGCCAGCACGCCCTGGGGCTGCCAGTCGAGGTCGAAGATGTTCAGGTACTCGGCGCCCAGTTGATCGCGCACGTAGGTCAGCAGCGGTTCGGTACGGAACGCCGCCGCGAAGCTGTAGGCCATGTAGCCGGTAATGCTCACGGTGTCTTCGGCCGTAAAGGGGCGCTTGGGAATGCCCAGCACATCGAACTCCACGGGCCGGGTGTGGCTGTCCTGGTAGGCGTTGATCCCGTCCAGGTAGGCCTGCATGGCGACCCAGGCCGGAGATTGCGGGTCTTGTTCGGTCACATAGGCCGCGGCGCGCTCGCGAATGCGCAGGCTGCGCATCAGTTTGTCGGTGTCGAGCAGCTTCGGCCCCAGCACCTCCGCCAGTTCGCCCCGGGCGAGACGACGCATGATCTCCATCTGGAACAGCCGGTCCTGGGCATGGACATAGCCGAGGGCGCGGTACAGGTCGGTTTCGTTCTCGGCGCGGATATGCGGCACCCCACGCTCGTCGTAGCGCACCGTCACCGAGCCCTGGAGCCCTTGCACCTGCATCGTGCCCTGGCGGGTGGGCTGCTTGCTGTAGAGGTAGCCGCCCGCGACGATGATGGCGGTGACGACCAGTGACAGGAAGGCGATGAGGGTGCGTTTCATGGTGATTCCTTATTCTGATGACAGCGGTTCCATGGTCTCGCTGTTGATTCCCTGTTTAGCATGCCACTGTTTTCCTGCGCATCGCCCCTCGGAGGGATTTCTTATTCTTTGGCGGATGTGTCCTCGCCCCACGGACAATAACAACCCACCGCCATCGTATGGGTCGCATTGACTGCCCGGCCAGCGCTCAACGCTTCGAGAATCGGCTCGATGAAGCTGTTGCTCGAATTGCAGGTCAGACCTTCACTGTAAGGGCCGAAATACGCCAGCTGGCCGCTGTGATCCCAGATCGCCACCGCTGGGCTGGCAGGAATCTGGCTTGAACCCGGAAGCGTCGGGAGGGTTTTCAGGCTGTTCAATGTGGCCGGCAGTTGACCTTGGCTGCCCGCTTTTTGCACGGCATAAAACTCAACGCCTTGCGGTACATACTTATCGACCAGTTCGGCCAGGTGCTGTTGGTTGCCAACGTTGCACGGGCAAGCCGGGTCCCAGAAATGCACCAGGCGGATCGCGCCAGGGCCGGCCAGCTCGGTGGGCAGGCGCAGAGGGTCGCCGGAAAACACCGCAGTGTGTTGACTGAAGGCCCGCAGGAAACGGCCCTGGAACCAGTCGTAGGCCACCCACAAGACGACGGCGCATCCGAGGGCAAGCAGGCTGGCAAGCAAGGTCGTGCGGTGGGACGGGCGCATGGAGTCGATCCTCTGAAGCCGCGTAGCTTGCCATGCTTGCCGCGACAGATGAATATCGCAGGCCTGTAAAGTCTGTTTCGCGCGATGCGCCCATGCCTGGAAACCTTGATGCCTGCCACTTTCGACCCCGATCTCCTGCGTGCCAGCCTGCAACCGCTGGCCCGGTGGCAAGCCCTGTCCGAGCAAGCCCAGGCTTACCAGCGGTTCTATGGGCTGGATTTTCCCCTGCGCAGTGTGCGCAAAGGGTTGGGGCGTTTCGAGGTGGGCGGGTATGAGCTGGTCAGCCAGGTCTGGTGGCCGGAGAAAGCCGTGGCGACATTGTTTGTGTTCCACGGTTACTACGATCACATGGGGTTGTACCGGCACTTGATCGAGTGGGCCTTGGAGCAGAAGTTCGCGGTGATCGCCTGCGACCTGCCGGGCCATGGCCTGTCCAGCGGCGAACGCGCCAGCATCGAGGATTTCGCCGAGTACCAGGCCACCTTGCAGGGGCTGTTGGCCGAGGCCGCGACGCTGGACCTGCCGCACCCCTGGCACCTGTGCGGGCAAAGCACCGGCGGGGCGATCGTGGTCGATCACGTGCTCAACCAGGGGGCGCAGAGTCCGGCCCAGGGCCAGGTCATCCTGCTGTCACCCCTGGTGCGGCCACGGGCCTGGGGCTGGTCGCGCCTGAGTTATTACTTGCTCAAGCCGTTCGTGACCGGTATCGCCCGGCGTTTCAGCGAGAACTCCAGCGACCCGCAGTTCCTGCCATTCCTGCAAGCCGACCCGCTGCAACCGCTGCGCCTGCCTACTGCCTGGGTGGGGGCATTGGCGCGATGGATCAAGCGTATCGAAGCGGCCCCGAGCAGCCCGCGCCAGCCATTGATCGTGCAGGGGCAAGCGGACATGACGGTGGATTGGGCGCATAACCTGCAAGTGCTGCGCGCAAAGTTCGACCGGCCGCAGGTGTTGATGTTGCCTGAAGGGCGGCATCATCTGGCCAATGAGGCTTTGGCGTTGCGGCAGGAGATGTTCGGGTTCTTGAGTAAGCGGATGAGTCGGTTCCGGGGGTGACCTGGATATAGCTATCGCGAGCAGGCTCGCTCCCACAGGGGGATTGGGTGAAATCGAATATTGCGACCGGCCACGATCCAATGTGGGAGCGAGCCTGCTCGCGATGGCGTAATCCCAGGCACTGGAGTTCTATCTACTGCCCCAGATTCTGCCCCACCGCCAACCCCGCCCGAATCGCCGCCAGGGCGGCCTGATAGTAAGCCTGGCCCTCGGCCGATTCGGCGAAGGTGGCGAACTCTTCCAGCTCGGTATCCGACAAGTCACGGTAGACGTACAACAACGTGTTGTTGAGGTCCGCGCCGATCTGCTCCATCAGTCGCTGGCGCTGGCCGTTGAGCATGCCTTGGGCCTGGCCGGCCCCCAGCAGGCCGGGGATCATCGAACTCAGGCTGTCGGCCGCCACGCCGGCGATCGCCAGGCTGACTTCGGCGCCGGCTTCGCGGGCGGGCAGAGCCTGGGCCAGGTGGCCGATGATCAACAGGCGGTTGTCGCTGGCTTGCATCTTCGGCAGGCCCTTGGCGTTTTTCGCCAATTGATCGCGCCGGGTCGCCAGCAACTCGGCCGCCACGACCTTGCGGCCCAAGGGCGACTGGAAAAAGGCCAGGGCCGGGTTCGGGTCTCGAAGCTTGCTGCGTAATTGCGCCTCGGCCCGCTGGTCCATGGCCTGGGGGGCGAAACGTTGATTGCTGTTGTTGACCAGCGCCTGGAACACCGCCGGCGGCAGGCTGCTCTGATAGCGCTGCTGGGCGGCGCTCAAGGCATCATTGAAATGCGCCCGCTGTTCCGGCCAGCCGGCGACCTTGTACAACTGGTCGTAGCTGTCTGCCCAGGCGGGCAAAACGCAGAACATCAACAGTGAGAAAAGCAAACGGCGCATAGGGACTCCTGTCAGCAGCCGACTATTCTCCGTGGGGTGTGGGGTCTTGTCGAGAATTCGTATCAAGTTCCTACGGTGGTGCTATCCGACGCAGCGAAGCCGCTGCGTGGCGCTGTCGGTTTTGCAGGCACAGGCATACTATGCGCGCCATGCGAATACCTTCTGATCACCCGCTGCTGTTACGTATCGTCGACGACCTGGCCGAGCGCGGCTGGTCGCAGCAGAACCTCTTCCTGCCGGACGCGCTGACCCGTGCCCTGGCGGCCGAATGCCGCCAGCGTGCCGCCGAGGGTGAGCTGGCTCCGGCAGCGGTCGGACGCGGGCCGTTCTCGGAGATTCGCGAAGGCATTCGCGGTGATCGCATCCAGTGGATCGAACCCGGCCAGGCGCAAGCCTGCGACCGTTACCTGGGGCTGATGGACAGCCTGCGCGAGGCGATGAATCGCGGGTTGTTCCTGGGGTTGGAGGATTTCGAAAGTCATTTCGCCCTGTACCCGCCCGGTGCGTTCTACCTCAAGCACGTCGACCGCTTCCGCGATGACGACCGACGCGCGGTGTCTGCGGTGCTCTACCTCAATGACGATTGGCTGCCGGAGCATGGCGGCCAGTTGCGCATGTATCTGGAGGATGGCGTGGAGCGTGACGTGGTGCCCACCGGCGGTTGCCTGGTGGTGTTCCTGTCGGGCGACATCCCCCATGAAGTACTGCCGGCCACCCGGGATCGCCTGTCCTTGACGGGGTGGTTCCGACGCCGCGGCAACGAGTTGTTCTGACGATGGAAAAGATCCTGGTCAGTCGCTGCCTGCTCGGCCATCGCGTGCGCTACGACGGCGGTGCCAGCGGGCCGTACGATCAACTCCGGCACTGGCTCGACGAAGGCCGGATCGTGGCGCTGTGCCCGGAAGTCGCCGGCGGCCTGCCCACGCCCCGGGCGGCGGCGGAGATTCCCGGCGGGCAGGGCGGGCAAGTGCTCGACGGCCACGCAGCCGTGATCACTACCGACGGTGAAGATGTCAGTGCGCAGTTTTTGTCGGGCGCGTATCAAGCGCTGGAACAGGTGCGTGAACACGGCATCCGTATCGCCGTGCTCAAGGCCAACAGCCCGTCGTGCGGCAATCTGCTGACCTATGACGGGACGTTCAGCGGTGTGAAGGTCAGTGGCGAAGGCGTGACGGCGGCGTTGCTCAAGCGCCATGGGGTGCAAGTGTTCAGTGAGCTGGAGTTGGCTGAAGCGGCGGCGGCCCTCAAGGCCTTGAACAACGACTGACTACGGGGCAGCGCTGCTTTTTTGTGGTGAGGGGATTTATCCCCGTTGGGGTGCGAAGCGCCCCCAAAATGGTTGAACGCTATTGACCTGACAAACCGAGGTGCCAGGTTTTGGGGCTGCTGCGCAGCCCAGCGGGGATAAATCCCCTCGCCACAAACTGTGTCCACCTTATCTCCGGTTCAGGCAGGGGATGTCTAGAGCTGCTCAGCCAACTGCTCGATCAGCTCCTGGCGTTCTGCCTGGCTCAACCGCGCCTGGGGATTGAGGGATGACCATTGTGGGTGCGCCCGGGCCTTGTTCAGGGCGTCGGGCAGCTTGCCTTCGCGCCAGGTCTTGTCTTGGGGCGTGGCGATGCGGATGCTGTCCATCGCCGCGTGGCCGCGCAGGTTGAGGGCTTGCAGCAATTGTCGTTGGCGCAAGGCCAGCAGGCGCAGCACGCCATCGTCCACCGTCAGTTCCCGTTGCCCCTTGAGCTTGCCCATCAGCCGGTTGCCGTAGCTGCGGGCGGTTTGCAGGGTGCCGCCGACAATGGCCCCGGCCAGGGCGGCGGCACCGAGGGTCAGGCCGCCCACCAGCAAGTCCACGCCGGCACCGGCCGCCGCCCCTGCCGCGATTCCGCCGCCGACGCGTACGCCCAGTTGCTTGAGGGTTTCAGGGTTGAACAAATCATCGCCCCAGCGTCCGTCGAGCAGCGGCAGGTCGCTGGCGGCAGCGTCCTGGGAGCGAAACGCGTAGAGCTTGAGCAGGGCTTCGACGCAGCGCTGTTCGCGCTGACGCACCGCGTTGCGCAGCTCACTGATGGCCTCGCGTTCCAGCTCGGCATCATTGGCCACGCTGCGTCGGCAGGCAGCGCAGTCGATCAGCAATTCGGCGATCAAGCGCGCCGCGCTCTGCTGGCGGGCCAGGCGTTGGGCCTGTTGGTCGGCGACCAGTCGCTCCAGTTGCCCACGGGCGCTTTCCAGCAACAACGCGAGGCTTTCATAGAGGCGCCGCTCGCCGTCCTCGGGCGGGGCGACGCTGTCAAAGCGCACCAGGGCGTGCAGCCCCAATCGCGCCAGGGCTTCACGCCAGTCGGGCTCGCGATGGTGGGCGCTGCTGACGAAATTCAACACCGGCAGCAGCGGTTTGCCACAACTGGCGAGGACTTCCAATTCATCGCGGTACTTGGCCAGCACCGGCTCACGGGCGTCGATCACATACAGCCCGGCGTCGCTGGCGAGCAGTTGCCGCAGCACCTTGGCTTCCTGTTCGAAGCGTTGCCGCGCCTCGCTGCCCTCGAGGAAGCGAGCCAGGCGCGCCGGGCCGTCCAGGCGTTCGCCAGGGCGCTCCAGGCGCTCGAGGTAATCGAGCAGGGCGATGGCGTCTTCCAGGCCCGGCGTGTCGTACAGTTCCAGCAGCGCTTCGCCGTCCACCGACAAACGTGCGCCCTCGACGTGCCGGGTGGTGCTCGGACGGTGGGACACCTCACCGAAGCCGACGTCGCGGGTCAAGGTACGCAGCAGCGAAGTCTTGCCCACGTTGGTGTGGCCGACCACGGCCAGCTTCAGCGGCTTCATGGGGTCAGTCATGGCCGGTCTCCAGCCAGTTCAAGGGCATGCAGTCGGCGAAGGGCAGTTGCAACTGTTGCAGTGCGTTGTGCCAGTCGCCCAGGCGTTCGGCGTCCAGGGCTTCGCCGAGCGGGGCCTGCAACAGCCAGACGCGGGTGGCGCTGGCACTGCGGGCCAGCTCGGCGATCAACGCCAGGCTGCCGCGGTCCGGTGAACGGCGGGGGTCACAGGCAATGGCCAGGCGTGCGGGTGGAAAGCGCGACAGTTGCTCCAGGAGTTTGTGGCGCGACTCGCGGCTGTCGAGGATGCCGGCGCTTTTCACGGTGTCGGGCAGTTTCGGTGGCCAGGGCCGATCGTCCAGTTCGATCGCCACCAGCAGCGCGCCGTCGCTGTCCATCGCACCGACGGCACTTTCGATGGGGTGCAACTGCGCGGGCGCGGCGTCGTTGACGCCCAGGCGTTCGCTGCTGGGCATCAGCCGTTCACGCAATTGGGCGTAGCCCGGCAGGTTCAAATCCAGGTGCAATGTGGCGCGACCGCGTCGCCAGCGCCACAGGCACAGCAACGCCAGGCCCAGGCGCGGCAGCACGCCATAGACCAGCAGCACGCCGACCAGCCAGGCGGCCCAGGCCTGGCGGGCGCTCTCGATGTCCAGGGCGCCGTCGCCGCTGGCGCGGATCATCTCCACGGACGGCACACTGAAGCCCAACAGGGCTGGCAGCGCGCCGAGGCCTCGGGTCATGGCGACGAAGGTCTCGCTGCCGAGGAGGGTGGTTTCCCAGACAAAGCCATAGCGCCGGGTCGCCATCAGCATCAGCAGGATGACCAGCGCGCTGAGCATCGCCAGCAGCCACACGCCATTGACCAGCGCACCGAGGGCCCAGCGATTGAGTTTGTGCCGTTGCAGCAACAGCAGCAGGGCCGGTGCCAGTTGGGCGGCCTTGGCATCGCGGGCGAGTTTTTCGCTGAGCCACAGCCACAGGCGCCCCAGCGCTGCACCTTGCTCGCCCGCGAAGATCAGGCCCAGGACCCAACCGACGAGCAGGATCAGGTTCAGTCCCAGAAGACTGCCCAGTGCCCAGAACACATTGACCGGTGTTTGCCCATCGCCGAGGGCGGCGAACCCGAGGCCGGCGCCGCTGACGATGGCGAGCACCGCCAGCACGATCAGCGCCAGGCGCGCCCCTTGCAGCCAATGGCGCAGGGCTTGGGTGAGGCCATCGCGCTCGGCCAGCCAGCGGGCGCGGTGGCGGATGCGGGTGGAGAGATCGCCGCCCGCCGCGCGGGCCAGGCGATTGGCTTCCTGGTCCTCGAGGGGGCCGGCGTGTTCTTCACGCAGGCGGATCGTCTCGGTCAACCAGAGGTTCTGCAGTGCTGTCACGGGGGCTTCCGTTGCTCGAATGAGGGTTGAGCATAACCGCTGTGATGCCTGTCGGGGTACGCCGGGCCTCTGGTATCCTCGCGGCCATGAAAAAAACTCTCCCCTTAAGCCTGATCGCAGCCCTCGGTGAAAACCGCGTGATCGGCGTCGACAACAGCATGCCCTGGCACCTGCCGGGGGATTTCAAATACTTCAAGGCCACCACCTTGGGCAAGCCGATCATCATGGGGCGCAAGACTTGGGATTCCCTTGGCCGACCGCTGCCCGGGCGCCTGAACATCGTGGTCAGTCGCCAGCCGGACCTGGTGCTGGAGGGCGCGGAAGTGTTTTCCACCCTGGAGGCCGCGGTGGCGCGAGCCGAGGCGTGGGCCCTGGAGCAGGGCGTCGATGAACTGATGTTGATCGGCGGCGCCCAGCTGTACGCCCAAGCCCTGGCGCAGGCGGATCGACTGTACCTGACCCGCGTGGCGCTGAGTCCGGAGGGGGATGCCTGGTTTCCGGAATTTGATTCGACCCAGTGGGAGCTGGTCTCGAACCAGCCGAACCCGGCGGAAGGGGACAAGCCGGCCTACAGCTTCGAAGTGTGGGAAAAGCTTTAAAAGCATCGCGAGCAAGCTCGCTCCCACATGGATTGCCAGTGATCACCAATACTGTGTCCACTGAAGATTCAGTGTGGGAGCGAGCTTGCTCGCGATAGCGATCGTTCAGGTGCCACCCATCAAGCCTGCACCAACTCCCCATGCTCCTCGGCATCGAGCAAGGCCTTGTCAGTCTGCTGCATCACCTGGCTGGTAATCGCCCCGGCGGTGATCGAGCCACTGACGTTCAACGCGGTACGGCCCATGTCGATCAAGGGCTCGACGGAAATCAGCAAGGCCACCAGCGCGACCGGCAAGCCCATGGCCGGCAGCACGATCAGTGCGGCGAACGTCGCGCCGCCACCGACCCCGGCCACCCCGGCTGAACTCAACGTCACGATCGCCACCAGCGTCGCGATCCAGACCGGATCCAGCGGGTTGATGCCCACGGTCGGCGCGACCATCACCGCCAGCATGGCTGGATAAAGGCCGGCGCAACCGTTCTGGCCGATGGTGGCGCCGAACGAGGCGCTGAAGCTGGCAATCGCCCGTGGGATGCCGAGGCGGCTGGTCTGGGCCTCGATGCTCAACGGGATGGTGGCCGCGCTGGAGCGGCTGGTGAAGGCGAAGGTCAGCACTGGCCAGATCTTGCGGAAGAAGCGCAGCGGGTTGATCCCGGCAGCGGACACCAATAGGCCATGGACCACGAACATCAGCCCCAGGCCGAGGTACGACACCACGACAAAGCTGCCGAGCTTGATGATGTCCTGCAGGTTGGAGCCGGCCACCACCTTGGTCATCAGCGCCAGCACACCGTACGGCGTCAGCTTCATCACCAGGCGCACCAGGCGCGTCACCCAGCTTTGCAGGGTGTCGATGGCGTTGATCACTTTCTGGCCTTTCTCCACGTCATCCTTGAGCAACTGCAACGCCGCGACACCGAGGAACGCGGCGAAGATCACCACGCTGATGATCGACGTCGGCTTGGCCCGCGCCAGGTCGGCAAAGGGGTTCTGCGGAATGAACGAAAGCAGCAGTTGCGGGATGTTCAGGTCGGCGACCTTGCCGGCGTAGTCGCTCTGGATCACTTGCAGGCGCGCCAATTCCTGGGTGCCGGCCACCAGGCCTTCGGCGGTGAGGCCGAACAGGTTGGTCAGGCCGATGCCGATCAGCGCGGCGATGGCGGTGGTGAACAATAGCGTGCCAATGGTCAGGAAGCTGATCTTGCCCAGGGACGAGGCGTTATGCAGGCGGGCCACGGCGCTGAGGATCGACGCGAAGACCAGCGGGATCACGATCATTTGCAGCAATTGCACGTAGCCGTTGCCCACCAGGTCGAACCAGCCGATCGAGGCCTTGAGCACCGGGTTGCCGGCGCCATAAATCGTGTGAAGGGCGATACCGAACACCACGCCCAGCACCAGTGCCAGCAGCACTTTCCTGGCCAGGCTCCAAGTGCTATGACGGGTTTGCGCCAGGCCGAACAGCAGGGCGAGGAATACCAGCAGATTGAGGATCAGCGGCAGATTCATCAAAAGAGCTCCATCAGACTTTAGCCAGTCGCCTGAAGCCGCGACTGCGAGCCGGGGAGCCTAACAGCCTGATAACTAATGAATTAATACTAAAAAAGCATGTAGATTGTCGTTTATGGAATAAGGCAGTGACGTTTACGGATACGCGACTGGCGTGATCAAGATGTAAGCGGTCGCCCACAGGCGAGGACTGTCACAAGCATTTGTTAGCGTCGGATTCTTTGAACCCGGGAGAAATGCCGATGAAACTCGCACCTCGTTTTCTCGCTGTCGCCTTGAGTCTTGGCCTGGCCGGCCAGGTGCTCGCCACCGAACTCAAGCACTGGCCGGCGGAACAGGCCAAGGCCCTGGACGCGATGATCGCGGCCAATGCCAACAAGGGTAACTATGCGGTGTTCGACATGGACAACACCAGTTACCGCTACGACCTTGAGGAATCGTTGCTGCCGTTCATGGAGAACAAGGGCCTCATCACCCGCGAAAGCCTGGACCCGTCCTTGAAGCTGATGCCGTTCAAGGACACGGCCGATCACAAGGAAAGCCTGTTCAGCTACTACTACCGCCTGTGCGAAGTGGACGACATGGTCTGCTACCCGTGGGTGGCCCAGGTGTTCTCGGGCTTCACGCTCAAGGAGCTCAAGGGCTATGTCGATGAGCTGATGGCGTCCGGCAAGCCGGTGCCGACCACCTATTACGATGGCGACAAGGTGGTGCAGTACAACGTCAACCCGCCGAAAGTCTTCACCGGCCAGGCCGAGCTGTACAACAAACTGATGGAAAACGGCATTGAGGTCTATGTCATGACCGCCGCTTCCGAAGAGCTGGTACGCATGGTCGCCGCGGACCCGAAATACGGCTACAACCTCAAGCCGCAGAACGTGATCGGCGTGACCACGTTGCTCAAGGACCGCAAGACCGGCGAACTGACCACCGCCCGCAAGCAGATCACCGCGGGCAAATATGACGAGAAGGCCAACCTTGATCTGGAATACACGCCTTACCTTTGGACCCCGGCGACCTGGATGGCCGGCAAGCACGCGGCGATCCTGACGTACATCGACGAATGGAAAAAACCGGTGCTGGTGGGCGGCGACACGCCGAGCAGTGACGGCTACATGCTGTTCCACGATGTGGACGTGGCCAAGGGCGGCATCCACCTGTGGGTCAACCGCAAGGACAAGTACATGACCCAGATCAACGGCATGATGGCCAAGCACGCCGCGGCCCAGGCCAAGGAAGGACTGCCGGTGACGGCGGACAAGAACTGGGTGATCGTCAAGCCGGAAGATATCCAGTAAGCCCCACCCCCTTGTGGGAGCGAGCTTGCTCGCGATGGCGTCGGCTCAGCAGCATCCTTGTTGGCTGACACACCGCCATCGCGAGCAAGCTCGCTCCCACATTCGATTGTCGGTGTGCTCAGGATTTGCGCTCATCGCAAAAAAATGCCCCGCACTTGGCGGGGCATTTTTTATTGCAACGAACGACGCTTACAGGCCGTCAAGCATCGCCTTGTTACGCACCGCACCCTTATCGGCGCTGGTGGCGAGCAGGGCGTAGGCCTTGAGGGCCGTGGTGACTTTGCGCGGACGCACTTCCACCGGCTTCCAGCCCTTGTTGTCCTGTTCGATGCGGCGCCCGGCCAGTTCTTCGTCGCTGATCAACAGGTTGATCGAGCGGTTCGGAATGTCGATCAGGACCTTGTCACCATCGCGCACCAGGCCGATGGCACCGCCAGCCGCCGCTTCCGGCGAAGCGTGGCCGATGGACAGGCCCGAGGTGCCGCCGGAGAACCGACCGTCGGTCAGCAAGGCGCAGGCTTTGCCCAGGCCTTTGGACTTCAGGTAGGACGTCGGGTAGAGCATTTCCTGCATGCCCGGGCCGCCTTTCGGACCTTCGTAGCGAATGATCACGATGTCGCCGGCCTTCACTTCGTCGGCGAGGATGCCGCGCACCGCGCTGTCCTGGCTTTCGAAAATCTTGGCGTTGCCTTCGAAGACATGGATCGACTCGTCGACGCCGGCGGTTTTCACCACGCAGCCGTCCAGGGCGATGTTGCCGTAGAGCACGGCCAGGCCGCCCTCCTTGGAGTAAGCGTGCTCGACGCTACGGATGCAGCCGTTTTCACGGTCGTCGTCCAGCGTCTCCCAGCGGGTCGACTGGCTGAACGCGGTTTGCGTCGGGATACCCGCCGGGCCGGCCTTGAAGAAGTGATGCACGGCCTCGTCGGTGGTCTGGGTGATGTCCCACTTGGCGATGGCCTCGGCCATGCTCTTGCTGTGCACGGTCGGCAGGTCGGTGTGCAACAGGCCGCCACGGGCCAGGGAGCCGAGGATGCTGAAGATCCCGCCGGCGCGGTGCACATCTTCCATGTGGTACTTCTGGATGTTCGGCGCGACCTTGCACAGTTGCGGCACATGACGGGACAGGCGGTCGATGTCGCGCAGGTCGAAATCGATCTCGGCTTCCTGGGCGGCGGCCAGCAAGTGCAGGATGGTGTTGGTGGAACCGCCCATGGCGATGTCCAGGGTCATGGCGTTCTCGAACGCCTTGAAGTTGGCGATGTTGCGCGGCAACACCGACTCGTCGTTTTCGCCGTAGTAGCGCTTGCACAGCTCGACGATGGTCCGGCCGGCCTGCAGGAACAACTGCTCGCGATCGCTGTGGGTGGCCAGGGTCGAACCGTTGCCCGGCAGGGCCAGGCCCAGGGCTTCGGTCAGGCAGTTCATCGAGTTGGCGGTGAACATGCCGGAGCACGAACCGCAGGTTGGGCAGGCGCTGCGCTCGTATTCGGCAACCTTCTCGTCAGAGGCGCTGGAGTCGGCGGCGATCACCATGGCATCGACCAGGTCGAGGCCGTGGCTGGCGAGCTTGGTCTTGCCCGCTTCCATCGGGCCACCGGAGACGAAGATCACCGGGATGTTCAGGCGCAGGGCGGCCATGAGCATGCCTGGGGTGATCTTGTCGCAGTTGGAAATGCACACGATGGCGTCGGCGCAGTGGGCGTTGACCATGTATTCGACGGAGTCGGCGATGATCTCGCGGCTCGGCAGCGAATACAGCATGCCGTCGTGGCCCATGGCGATGCCGTCGTCCACGGCGATGGTGTTGAATTCCTTGGCAACGCCGCCGACGCGTTCGATTTCCCGGGCAACCAGTTGGCCGAGGTCCTTGAGGTGGACGTGGCCGGGTACGAACTGGGTGAAGGAGTTGGCAATGGCGATGATCGGCTTCTTGAAGTCGTCATCCTTCATCCCCGTGGCACGCCACAAGGCACGGGCGCCGGCCATGTTGCGGCCATGGGTGGATGTTTTCGAGCGGTAATCAGGCATGGAGCACTCCGGGCGGCTAATCAGGTACTTATCAGGTATCAATGGGGAAGTGAGCTTCTGTCGACGTCTGGAGCACCCGGGTTTGGCCGTGTGTCCGGAAGTGGCCGATGACTTTGCAGGATCGCTGCGCGCCTCGGCATGAGCTCATAAACCCGCCGGGGATGAATGGCGATGAATGCCACGATTCTACACCGCTGGCGCCAGGATGAAATGACGCAAAGCGCTGATCGGGCGCCAATGTCGTGCACGGGATGACGACTGGCAGGGTTCAGCCGGCCAACAGCCCCCTGTCACGCTGCCGGACCAGGGCATTGAGCGCCAGCCCCAGCAGGCTGAGCAAGACCAGGCACAGGGCCAGGGTGAGTTGCAAGTCCAGCGGGGTGAGGCTGATCGCGGCACTGGTCAGCCCGCCGACGATGAAGATCAGCACACTGCCGGCGGAGGCGGATGTGCCGGCCCGCTCGGGAAATCTGTTCATGGCTTGGGTGTGGGCGGCTGCGCGGGCGATGGTCGTCCCGGTGGTGCACACGATCATGGGCAGCAACAGGGTGGTGACTGACAACCCCAGTTGATTGGCAAGCCCCAGCATCAGGAGGCCTGCGGCGAGGATCAGGGCCAGTCCCGTGATGATTTGCGTCTGTGGATCGATTCGATTGCTCAGCGCGGACGCTACCGCGCCCCCGCCGATGTAGGCCAGCCCATAGCCCAGCAGCGCCAGGGAAAAAGCCTCGGAGGAGAGGCGCAACTGATCGATCAGGACCAGCGGCGAGATGACGATGAACGAAAAATGGCAGGAAAAAGCCAGCGCCGAGGTTAACCAATAGGCCATGAAGCTGAAGTCGCCGCAGACCTTTCGATAGGATGCGATGAAGTCCAGGCGCCTGGGTCGGCTGTCTGCCACAGGGCGTTGAAGTAAACGACTGGCGCTGATGAATGCACCGATGGCCAGGGCAATGAACACCAGGAAGCTGCCTCGCCAGCCCATCCAGCTTTGCAGTCCGGTGCCGGCCAGGGGCGAAACGGAAATGAAAATCCCCCCGCAGGTGACCAGAAAGATTCGCAGGCGCTGCTGTTCCCGACCGGTGAACAGGTCTTGGATCAGCGCTTGGGACAGCACGAAGCAACCGCATCCCAGGGCCTGGACGACACGCAAGAACAGAAAGGCCCCGTAACCGTCGGCGAGCACGCAACCGGCGGCTCCAACGGCGGAAACGGCGATCCCGATCAACAGCAGGGTTTTTCGTCCCATGACGTCGGAGAGCGGGCCGACCAGCAGCTGGGAAAGGGCAATCCCTATCGCGAACAGGCTGACAGACAGGGCAATGTCCGCCGATGAGCGTTCAAAATGCTCGGACAGGGCGGGGAACGAGGGCAGCACGACATCGATGGGAAAGACGCCGAGCAGTGTCAGCGTCAGCAACAAGCCGACGGTGGCCGGTTTGCGGGCAGCCGGGCGATTTTGCGGATCAGTCATTGACGAGGTCCAAGGCGTACCTGAGGGGCGCTTTCAATCCTAATGCGTCATGCCCGCTGGGCGCGGGGGAGATTGAGTAGGAAGGTTCTGGTAATTGCGTGGGAGTTCTCCTGCGAACCTATTCGGTCTGCAAAAAAAATCGCAGCCGAGGCCGCGATCAGAATGCGATTCGAGTGCGCGGGGCGCAGCGCTGCGGCACTGGCCCCGCCCGGTGTCAGCTGTTGGGCAACAACCGGCAGGTGATGCTCTTGATGTAGCGGGTCTCGGCGATGGCCGGGTGTACCGGGTGGTCTGGTCCCTGGCCGCCGCGTTCGAGCAGTTGGATGTTGCGGTCCAGATGACGGGCGCTGGTCAGCAGGATGTTTTGCAGGTCGTCTTCGGGCAGGTGCATCGAGCACGACGCGCTGACCAGGATGCCGTCCTTGCTGAGCAGGCGCATGGCTTGCTCGTTGAGACGGCGATAGGCGCCTTCGCCGTTCTTCAGGTCTTTCTTGCGCTTGATGAAGGCCGGTGGGTCGGCCACGATCACATCGAAACGTTCTTCGCTGGCCTTTAGCTCCTTCAGGGCTTCGAACACGTCGCCTTCGATGCAGGTCAGCTTTTCGGCGAAGCCATTCAACGCGGCGTTGCGCTCGACACCGTCGAGGGCGAAGGCCGAGGCATCGACGCAGAATACTTCACTGGCGCCGAACGCCGCGGCTTGCACGCCCCAGCCGCCGATGTAGCTGAACAGGTCCAGCACGCGCTTGCCCTTGGCGTACGGGGCCAGGCGTGCGCGGTTCATGCGGTGGTCGTAGAACCAGCCGGTTTTCTGGCCTTCCATGACCGGCGCTTCGAACTTCACGCCGTTCTCTTCCAGGGCCACCCATTCCGGCACCAGGCCGAACACGGTCTCGACGTAGCGGCTCAGGCCCTCGGCGTCACGGGCCGCGGAGTCGTTCTTGAACAGGATGCCGCTGGGCTTGAGTACTTGGGTCAGGGCGGCGATCACGTCGTCCTTGTGGGCTTCCATGGTGGCCGAGGCGATCTGCACCACCAGGATGTCGCCGAAACGGTCGACCACCAGGCCTGGCAACAGGTCGGAATCACCGTAGACCAGGCGATAGAACGGTTTGTCGAACAGCCGCTCGCGCAGGGACAACGCCACGTTGAGGCGATGCACCAGCAGGGACTTGTCCAGCGGCAGCTTCACGTCACGGGACAGCAGCCGGGCGCAGATCAGGTTGTTGGGGCTCATCGCAACGATGCCCAACGGCTTGCCGCCGGCGGCTTCGAGGATGGCCTGGTCGCCGGCCTTGAAGCCGTGCAGGGGCGTGGCGGCCACATCGATTTCGTTGCTGTAGACCCACAGGTGGCCGGCGCGCAGGCGACGGTCGGCGTTGGCTTTGAGGCGCAGGCTAGGCAGGGACATGACGTCGCTCCGGAAAAAAGAGCGGGAGTATACCGTGTTGCAACCTTGGCGGGGCTTGCGCTGGACATGTGGCGATGTAGGAGCTGTCGAGTGCAACGAGGCTGCGATCTTTCCCCGGACAATTCCCAAGCGAAAGATCAGAAGATCGCAGGCTTCGCCAGCTCCTACAGGGCAGAGCGTCCCAGGCTTCAGGCGGACAACGCGCTGAGCAACTCGCGGTTGAACGCCGGGATGTCATCGGGCTGGCGACTGCTGATCAACGTGCCGTCCTTGACCACTTCCTGGTCGACCCAGTTCGCGCCGGCGTTGACCAAGTCATCCTTGAGGGTCTTGTAGCTGGTCATGGTCTTGCCCTTGACCAGCCCGCTCGACGCCAGCAACCAGCCGCCATGGCAAATCACCGCAATGGGCTTGCCCGCCGCCTCGAAGCCCTTGACCAGTTTCTGGGCGTCGGGATCGATGCGGATGGTGTCGGAGTTCTGCACGCCACCGGGGAGCACCACGGCGTCGTACTGCTCGACATTGGCGGCCTTGAAGGTCAGGTCGATCGGGAAGTCGTCGGCCGGCTGGTCATGGTTCCAGCCTTTGACCTGGCCCTCGCGAGCCGAAACGATGTCCACCTTGACGCCGGCCTGTTCCAGCGCCTGCTGGGGGCCGGTCAGTTCGGCCTGCTCAAAACCGTCGGTCACCAGGATGGCGACACGTTTATTGTTCAGGAAACCAGACATGGAAAAATCTCCTCAAGCTGAGTGGTTGGGCTGCCGACTCAAGCCTGTATGCAGGCTTGGCTGTCGGCCCTGTAAAGTCCGAAGCCGATGCCTGAAGGAAAGTTCCGCCGATCTACCCGGCGGTGTATCGGATCCATCTTTAAGGGTTAGAATCCCCGCCTGACCCAGAGTGTGCACTCATGTCCAAAGAGCTTTCCGCCGAACAGATCCAACAGTCCCTGCAAGGGATCAGTGTGCCGCCCCAGCCGCAGATCATGGTGGATCTGCAGATGGAGCAGTACATGCCCGACCCGGACCTGGAGACCATCGCCAAGTTGATCTCCCAGGACCCGGGGCTCTCGGGAGCCTTGCTCAAGATCGTCAACTCGCCCTATTACGGCCTGCGCAATAAGATCACCTCGATCCAGCGCGCGGTGAACCTGCTGGGCAGCCGTTCGATCATCAACCTGATCAATGCGCAGTCGATCAAGGGTGAGCTGCACGATGACACCATCGTCACCCTGAACCGCTTCTGGGATACGGCCCAGGACGTGGCGATGACCTGCCTGACCCTGGCCAAGCGTGTCGGCCTGGAGAACGGTGACGAGGCCTATGCCCTGGGGTTGTTCCACGACTGTGGCGTGCCGTTGATGCTCAAGCAGTTCACCAACTACATGAGCGTGCTGGAGGAGGCCTACGCCAATGCCAGCGCCGAGTGCCGGGTGGTGGACACCGAGAACCGTGTGTTCAACACCAACCATGCGGTGGTCGGTTACTACACTTCCAAATCCTGGCGCCTGCCGGATCACGTCAGCCAGGCGATCGCCAACCACCACAACGCCCTGGCGGTCTTCAGCGACGAGTCTTCACGCAACAACAGCCAGCTGAAAAACCTGCTGGCGATCCTGAAGATGTCCGAGAACATCTGTGCGTCCCACCGGGTTCTGGGTAACCAGGCCGAAGACCACGAGTGGGATAGCGTCGGGAGCCTGGTGCTCGACTACATCGGTTTGTCGGAATACGACTTCCAGACCCAGAAACAGGAAATTCGCGACCTCGCCTCTCGTTGAGTGCGCGGCGTCGCCTGACGCGAGAACCTCATGCCAGAACTGCCGGAAGTCGAAACCACCCGTCGCGGTATCGCGCCCCATCTTGAAGGCCAGCGGGTCAGTCGCGTGGTGGTCCGTGACCGCCGCCTGCGCTGGCCGATCCCGGAAGATCTCGACGTGCGGCTCTCGGGCCAGCGCATCGTGCAGGTGGAGCGGCGGGCCAAGTACCTGCTGATCAATGCCGAGGTCGGCACGTTGATCAGCCATCTTGGCATGTCCGGTAACTTGCGCCTGGTGGAGGTTGGCATGCCGGCCCTCAAGCACGAGCACGTGGACATCGAGCTGGAGTCCGGCCTGGCCTTGCGCTACACCGACCCTCGGCGTTTCGGCGCGATGCTCTGGAGCCTCGACCCGCTCAATCACGAGCTGTTGATTCGCCTCGGTCCCGAGCCACTGACCGACCTGTTCGATGGCGAACGGTTGTTCCAGCTGTCGCGGGGGCGTTCCATGGCGGTCAAGCCGTTCATCATGGACAACGCGGTGGTGGTGGGCGTGGGCAATATCTATGCGACCGAGGCGCTGTTCGCCGCCGGTATCGACCCGCGCCGGGCCGCCGGAGGCATTTCCCGGGCGCGTTACCTGAAGTTGGCGATCGAGATCAAGCGCATCCTCGCCCATGCCATCGAGCGCGGCGGCACCACGTTGCGGGATTTTATCGGTGGGGACGGCCAGCCCGGCTATTTCCAGCAGGAGCTGTTCGTCTACGGCCGGGGCGGAGAGTTGTGCAAGGTCTGTGGCACGGGGCTGCGGGAAATCCGCCTGGGCCAGCGCGCCAGTGTCTGGTGCCCACGCTGCCAGAGCTGATTCGTCCGACGGTCTATAGTCAGTAGTCATATTGATTTAGCCGAAGGATCGCCCGATGAAACCGCTTCGACCTGTCGTTCTAGCGCTGCTGCTGAGTGTCGGTTTGCCTGCCCTGGCAAACAGCGGCAGCGGCGACCCGCGCTACACCATCCAGAATCCGCCGGCCTTCGCCATGCTCGGCGACCTGCTGATCGCCCGCCCGCTGCTGCTCGCCGCTACGGTGATCGGGGCTGGCGCATTCGTGGTGTCGTTGCCCTTTACCGCGCTGGGCGGTGGGGTCGGCGATGCGGGGAAGGCGTTGGTGGTGGACCCGGCCAGGGCGACGTTCGTGCGGTGCCTGGGGTGTGTGGGGGAGGGGTTTGAGCGGCAGGAGTGAGGCGGGCAGCTGGATCTTGGGTATTGCTGCTGGCCTCATCGCGAGCAAGCTCGCTCCCACAGGGATCTGCTGTGTTTAGTGCCTGAAGCAAAGCTCCTGTGGGAGCGAGCTTGCTCGCGATAGGGCCGGCACAGACCCTACGAAATACTCTGGCTCAAGCCTTGCCAGTAATCCTGCGATATTTCGCCATCAACTGCTCTTCAGTCTCCGGATGAGCCTCGTCCAGTGGGATGCAATCCACCGGGCAAACCTGCTGGCACTGGGGTTCGTCGTAGTGGCCGACGCACTGGGTGCACAGGTTCGGGTCGATGACGTAGATCTCCTCGCCTTGGGAAATGGCCTCGTTCGGGCATTCGGGTTCGCAGACGTCGCAATTGATGCAGTCGTCGGTGATGATCAGGGACATGCAGGCTCCTGCCGGGGCGTTGGGCCCGGGCATCTGAAAACGTATGGGCGCAATTGTGCCGCATTGGCGAGCGCAGTGCACGCGGGCGCGATGGACTGCGTTGCGCTGCGAGGTGGCTCGCAGCGCCTGCCGGTCATTTCTTGAAGCGCAGGGTCAGCGCATCGGCCACGGCCGGGTGGACAAACTTGGTGATATCACCGCCCAACGCCGCGATTTCCCGGACCAGGGTCGAGGAAATGAAGGAGTAGCGCTCCGACGGCGTCAGGAACAGGCTCTCGACGTCCGGTGCCAATTGGCGGTTCATGTTGGCCAGTTGGAACTCGTACTCGAAGTCCGAGACCGCACGCAGGCCACGCAGGAACACATTGGCGTTCTTTTCCTTGGCGAAGTGGGCCAACAGCGTCGAGAAGCCGACCACTTCCACGTTGGGCAGGTGCTTGGTGACCTCGCGGGCCAGTTCCACACGTTGCTCCAGCGGGAACAGCGGGTTCTTCTTGGGGCTGGCGGCGACGGCAATGATCACGTGGTCGAACAGGCGCGCGGCGCGTTCGACCAGATCGCCATGGCCCTTGGTAATAGGGTCGAAGGTACCTGGGTACAACACTCGGTTCATCGCGTCGTCCTGGCGGGAGTCCGTTGGGGAGTCGGATGGTATCGCAGCCTTCTCGGTCGGCCAAGTCGGCTGTTGGATAAGAAAGCACTATAGACGCTGCGAATAATCCGGATATTCATGGGTTTTTCAGGCGTTCGGCCAGGGCTGTCGCCAATTGTGCGGTCAGCCCGTACACCGATAATTGCGGGTTGGCGCCGATGCTGGTGGGGAACAGCGAGCCGTCATGGATCGACAGGTTGCCCAGTTGGTGATGGCGCCCCAGGCTGTCGGTGACGGCGGTTCTTGGGTCTTCACCCATGGCGCAGCCACCCATCACGTGGGCGCTGCCCAGGCGCGTGCGGTACAAGGCCAGGTCAAGCCCGTCGATCAGCGTGCGGGCCTCGGCCAGGGTCTTCACGTAGCGGGCGTCGCTGTGCAGGGGCATCACCGCCTTGGCGCCGCCAGCGAATTGTATTTCGGCCATGCTGTGGAAGGCCCGGCGCAAGCCGTCCCAGGCATACGGCGAAACGGGGTAGTCGAGCACCGGCGTGCCGTCGCTGCGCAATTCGACGCGGCCGCCGGGGCTGTCCGGGTGAAAACCGTCGCGCAGCAGCGCGAGCATGGCGTGGGTGTGAGGCAGCCGGGACATGTGCAAGGCGTTCTCGGGGCCGAACCCGCCCAACAGCGTGGCGGCGAGCGCCGGGTGCAAGGGCGGGACTTCGAGCTTGTAGGACATCTTGCCGGTGGTTCCGTCCTGCCATTGGAAGTGATCCGAATAAATCGATTGCGGCGCACCGTAGAACGGGTTGATGACCTCGTCGAATTGCCCGGCGGACATGTTCACCAAGTGCAGGAAGGTGCGTTTGCCCACACGTTCGTGCGGGTCTGGCGCAGCGGAGCGCAACAGCAGGCCGGGACTGTTGATACCGCCGCCCGCCAGCACGTAGTGCCGCGCCTTGACGGTGATGCGCCGCCCGGTGGGCGCCACGCAGCGCTCGTCCATGGCCTGGCACTCAAGGCCGGCAACGGCATCGTTCTTGATCGTCAGGCGTTCGGCTCGCGCCAGGTAAAGCAGCGCGCCACCCTTGTCCAGTGTGGCCGGGATGGTGGTGACCAGCATCGACTGCTTGGCGTTGGTCGGGCAACCCATGCCGCAATAGCCCAGGTTCCAGCAGCCGCGCACGTTGCGCGGGATGACGTGCCAGGCGTAGCCCAATTGTTCACAGCCTTTGCGGATCACGTCGTTGTTGGCGTTGGGCGGAACCAGCCACGGCGCCACGCCCAGGCGTTGTTCCATCTGTGCAAACCAGGGCGCCATTTCAGCACGGCTGTGGCCCTTGACGTTGTGCTCGGCGGCCCAGTGATCGAGGGTCTGGTCGGGCGTGCGGAAGCTGGAGGTCCAATTGATCAGCGTCGTGCCACCGACGGCCCGGCCCTGGAGAATGGTGATGGCGCCGTCCTTGCTCATGCGTCCGAGGCCTTCCTGGTACAGGCTGCTATAGGCCTGGTCTTCGAGCAGTTTGAAGTCATGGCTGGTCTTGAGCGGCCCTTCCTCGATCAGTAGCACCCGGTAGCCGGCAGCACTGAGGATTTCCGCCGTGGTGCCGCCACCGGCACCGCTGCCGACGATGGCCACGTCGGCTTCCAGGGTCAGGTCCTCGGTCAACTGCGCGCCGTTGTAGGTGGTCCAGCCACGGGCCAGGCCTTCGCGGAAGGGATCGGGTACGGGCATGTTCTGGGCTCTCTTATTGTTATGAGGGTGCGATAGGCCCTTGTGGGAGCGAGCTTGCTCGCGATAGCGGTGTGTCAGTCAATCGATCGGTGGCTGATGTGACGCTATCGCGAGCAAGCTCGCTCCCACAGGGGTTGGTTCTGAATTGGTCAAACCGTTGGCGGCCCCGGATACCCGCAATGCGCCCAGGCTTCGGATTGGGTGTACCAGGCCATCATCACCAATTGCAGCAACGAGCAGTGACCTTGCTGTAGCAGATCCAGTGAACTGTTTTCCCATCGCGCGAGGAACTGGCGGATGTCATCGGCGCTGGCGTTTTCCCACGCGCCCCAGACTCCGGTCAGTGGCCCGCGGGTCACGCCCAGCGTGAGCACATCGAACAGCTGGTGCAGGAGCTTGAGCATGGCGGGGGACAGGTGGGCCAGGCTTCTGTCCAGGCTGCCCAGGGTCGCGTCAATGGCGGCAGGGATCTGCCCGACGGTCACTGCGCCGTCCAGCATCACAGGGATGACGGCGCGTAAAAACGCCAGGTCGCTGTCGCGCAGGGCCGTCAGGCCGGCGGCCGGCTGGCTTGGCGAGCAGCCGCTCAGGCTGGCGCCCAGCCCGACGGTGGCCAGGAAGGCGCTGGCGCCGAGGCTGAATTTCAGCAGGCCGCGCCGTGACAGCGGGGGGGTATCGGTGAGGCTGGCGTTCATGATTGTGATCACCCGGGCAGGCACGCGTCAGCGGACAAACAGCTTCTGAATCAGTTTCTGCAAGGGTTTGCCGTAGGGCGGATAAATCAGCTTCGCCGCGTTGAATCGCTGTTTGGTCAGCACGCCCTTGGCCTTGCTGAAGGTCAGGAAGCCTTCATGCCCGTGGTAATGCCCCATTCCCGAGGGCCCGATGCCGCCGAACGGCAGGTCATCCTGGGCGACATGCAACAGCGTGTCGTTCAGGCAGACGCCGCCGGAATGGGTTTCATGGAGCACGCGATGCTGTTCGGCCTTGTCGTAGCCGAAGTAGTAGAGCGCCAGCGGGCGGGGACGCTGATTGATGTAGGCAAACGCCTGGTCCAGATGGTCATAAGGCACGATGGGCAGCAGCGGGCCGAAGATCTCGTCTTGCATGACGGTCATCTCATCGTTGACGTTGAGCAGCAGGCTGTGGGCCATGCGGCGGCCCTGGCCTTGCTCGAACAGCTCGATCAGCAACGCGCCCTTGCCGGTGGCGTCGCTGATGTAGCCATTGAGCCGCGCCAGTTGTCGTTCGTGGATGATGGCGGTGTAGTCCGGGTTGTCCGCCAGGGTCGGATAAAACCTGCGCACCGCCTCGCGATACGCCTCGACGAACTCACCGACGCGGTTCTGCGGCACCAGCACATAGTCCGGGGCGACACAGGTTTGCCCGGCATTCAGGGTTTTGCCGAAGGCAATGCGTTCGGCGGCGTCCTTGATGGGGACATCGACCGACACGATGGCCGGTGATTTGCCACCCAGCTCCAGGGTGACCGGGGTCAGGTTTTCGGCGGCGGCCCGCATGACATGTTTGCCGATGCTGGTGGCGCCGGTGAACAACAGGTGATCGAAGGGCAACTTGGAAAACGCCATGCCGACCTCTGCCTCGCCGAGCACCACGCACACCAGGTCCTGGGGGAAGAACCGGGCGAGCAATTGCTTGAGCAGCAAGCCGGTGGCCGGTGTCGATTCGCTGAGCTTGAGCATCACCCGGTTGCCCGCCGCCAACGCCCCGACCAGCGGCCCGATGGCCAGGAACAGCGGGTAGTTCCACGGCACGATGACCCCGACCACGCCCACCGGCTGATAGATCACTTTGGCTGAGGCCGGTTGAAAGGCCATGCCCACCTTGCGCCGGGAGGGTTTCATCCAGCCCTGGAGGTGCCGGCTGGCGTAATGGATGCCGTGCAGGCTCGGCATCAGCTCGGCCAACAGTGTTTCGTCGGCGCTGCGGTGGCTGAAATCCTGGCTGATGGCGTCGATCAAGGCTTGCCGTTCGTTGCTCAATACCTCGCGCAGCGCCTTGAGCCATTGCCGGCGCTGTTCGGCCGGTGGCATTGGGTGGGCAGCGTAGGCCTGGCGCTGGGCATCGAAGAGCGACCGCAGTTCGTCCAGTTGTTGTTGAGACTCGTGCAGGTAGGCAACGTCGGCAGGCATCGTCAGGCACCGGATGTTATTAGAATGAGGGTTTTCTAGAGCTTATACTCTAGAAAGTCAATGGCATCCGCAACGGCTGTGGGTTTTTCCTGTGACCGATAGGTCGTAAGATGCCGATCAATGCCTTCGTCGAATTAAAGCCCAAACCATGGCCCCACGAATGAAAACCAGCGAGCGCATCGTGCAGAACAGCCTCGAGCTGTTCAACCAACAGGGTGAGCGCAGCGTCAGCACCAATCACATCGCCGCCCACATGGACATGTCCCCGGGCAATCTCTATTACCACTTCCCCAACAAGCAGGCGATCATCGCCGTGCTGTTCAGTGAATACGAGAACCTGGTGGACAGCTTCCTGCGTCCGCCCCAGGGCCGGGCGGCCACGGTGGATGACAAGCGCTTCTACCTGCAGGAGCTGCTGGCGGCCATGTGGCGTTATCGCTTCCTGCACCGGGACCTGGAGCATCTGCTCGACAGCGATCCGGACCTTGCGGCCCGCTATCGTCGGTTTTCCCAGCGCTGCCTGATCCACGGCACCGCGATCTACGAAGGTTTCGTTGCCGCCGGCATCCTGAAGATGGACCGGGTGCAGATCGAATCCCTGACTCTCAATGCCTGGATCATCCTCACGTCCTGGGTACGGTTCCTGTGCACCACACGGGAAAATTTCAGCCACCTGAGCGAACAGGCCATCAAGCGCGGCGTCTATCAGGTGCTGGTGCTGGAAGCCGGTTTCGTGACCGATCAGGCCCGCGAAGCGGTGGATGCGCTGTTCAAGGAATATTACGTCCCCCTGGCCCAGACCCTGGAGGAAGGGCAGTAGGACCGATCCCCGACTTAGCCAAAGGAGCTCACCATGCCCATCGCGCAACTCATCAGCCCCCCAACCCTCGAACAGCGGCGATCACGGCCCGGGCTGGTTATCCTCGACTGTCGTTTTGCCCTGGAAGATTCGGATTACGGCCAACGCAGCTATGCCGAGGGCCACATTGCCGGGGCGTCGTTCGCGGACCTTGAGCGCGACCTGAGCGGGCCAGTGACCAAAGGCGTGACCGGGCGCCATCCGCTGCCCGAGCCCGAGGCCTTGATCGAGCGCCTCAGGGCTTGGGGGCTCGATAACGACAGCGACGTCGTGCTGTACGACGACGGCCCCGGCGCTTATGCCGCGCGGGCCTGGTGGTTGTTGGCCTGGCTGGGCAAGCGCGATGGCGTGTTCATCCTCGACGGTGGGCTCAAGGCCTGGCATGCCGCCGGCTTGCCTTTGAGCCTGGATCCGCCGCAGCACAGTCGTGGGACTTTCACGGGGGCGCCGGATGCGAGCTTGTTGATCGATGCGCAAGCGCTGCAACAACGCCTCGGCGAGTCGGCCATGACCCTGCTGGATGCCCGGGCGTTGCCGCGCTTCAAGGGCGAAGTCGAGCCGATCGACCCTGTGGCCGGGCATATCCCTGGCGCCCAGTGCGCCGCGTTCACTGACAACCTGGGCGCCGATGGACGCTTCTTGCCGACCGCCCAGCTCAAGCAACGCTTCGCCGAAAAACTGGGCGAGCGCTCGCCCACCGAACTGGTGGCGTACTGCGGCTCCGGCGTGACGGCGTGCCATAACCTGTTCGCCCTGTGCCTGGCCGGGTACCCCTTGGGGCGGCTGTATGCCGGCTCGTGGAGTGAATGGATCAATGATCCCCAGCGGGGCGTGGCGAAGGGCGAATAGCTCATCCCCAAAAAGCGAATGTGGGAGCGAGCTTGCTCGCGATGACAGTGTGCCAGGCAATTTCAATGTTGCTGCCCCACCGCTATCGCGAGCAAGCTCGCTCCCACAGGAGATTGCTGGCGAACGCTGAACCGGTGAACACCCCAAAAAAATTGTGGGAGCGAGCTTGCTCGCGATGACGGTGTGCCAGGCAACTTCAATGTCGCTGTCCCGCCGCTATCGCGAGCAAGCGCTCCCACAGGGATTGCTGGCGAACGCTGAACTGGTGAACAACTCCCAGAGGGGATTTGTGTTGTCTGCGAATCGTCAGCCGCGCCTCAGGCTGGCCAACCAATCGGGAATCCGCCGCTCCAGGTAATACCCCGGGCGCCGCAGGGTTCCGTCGACAAACCCGACATGTCCGCCCCGGGCGTGCAGTTCAAGTTGGGTCGAGGTGGATAATTCGTCGGGTTCGGGCAGGCTGTGGGGAAACACAAAAGGATCGTCGGCAGCCTGGATGACCAGGGTCGGTGTGCTGATGCCCGCCATGAAATAGCGGCTGGAGGCGCGGCGGTAGTAGTCCGCGGCATCGGAGAACCCGTGCAGCGGCGCCGTCACCCGGCCGTCAAAGTCCCAGAAGGTGCGCATGTTTTCCAGCGGGCCAAGGGCCGTCAGGGTTGCCAGGCCTTCGTGGCGTCCGTCGTGCTGGAACTGGCGTTGCTTGTTGCGCACATAGGCCACCATCTGTCGCATGAAGTGCGCCTGATAGAACTTGGAAAATCCCTGGCCGATGCGATCGGCGCACTGGTCGAGGCGAAACGGTACCGAGACCGCCACCGCCCCTTGTAACTGGCTGTCGCGGCCGGCCTCGCCCAAGTGCTTGAGCAACACGTTGCCGCCCAGTGAATAACCCACCGCAAACAGCGGCGCCAAGGGCCGCCTGGCGCGCAAGTGGGTAATGGCGGCGGCCAGGTCTTCGCTGACGCCCGAGTGATAGCTGCGGGGCAACAGGTTCGGCTCGCCCGAGCAGCCGCGCCAGTTCAAGGCCACGCTGGCCCAGCCCTGGCGACCGAGCGCCTGCTGCAACCCGGCTACGTAAGGCGAGTTGGAAGAGCCGGTCAACCCGTGCAGCACCAGCACCAACGGCGCCTCGGCGCTGTGGGGGCCGTGCCAGTCGAGGTCGAGGAAATCACCGTCTTCCAGCCACAGGCGCTCGCGTTGACGCTCGATGTGGGTGGTCCGGCGCCACAAGGGACCCCACAAGGTTTGCAGGTGCGGGTTGCCAAGGCCCGGGGCAGGGACGAAACCTTCGGATGCGGCGGACATCATTATTATTCTCGATGCACTGGTCAGCCGTTCAGCCAATGTCCTTTGGCAAACGCTGCCACAACGCGTAGTACACCCGTCCGGATTTCTGCTCGCGGTGCAAGCGCCAGTTGCCCGGCAAGCCCAGGCTGGACGGGGCAGTCTCGCTTTCAGTGTAGACCCAGGCATCCTCGGCAAGCCACTGACGCTCCTCGAGCAAGGTGCAGACCGTTGGCAACAGGTTCTGGTTGAAAGGCGGGTCCAGGAACACCAGGTCGAAAGGCGTTGCCGGTTGGCTGTCCAGGTAACGCAGCGCGTCGGCGGTTTGCACCTGACCGACGGTGCAACGCAGGGTGCCCAGGTGTTCCTTGAGACTGGAGACCGCCAGGTTGCTGGCATCCAGCGCCTGGCCCATGGAGGCGCCACGGGACAGGGCCTCGAGAAACAGCGCGCCGCTGCCGGCGAACGGGTCGAGCACCCGGGCGCCTGCCACGTAGGGCGCGAGCCAGTTGAACAGGGTTTCCCGCACGCGGTCCGGGGTGGGGCGCAACCCCGGGGCATCCGGGAAACTCAGGCGCCGGCTGCGCCATTCGCCGCCGATGATGCGCAACTGGTTCACACCGTTGTGCACGGGTTTCTTGCTGGAATTCGATGGACGGGCCATTAGTGCTCCGGAACCCCGAGCGGTTGCTCGGCAGGTTTGTCAGTAGGGGGCGGCAACGGCTTTTGCGGCACGCTCGGGCCAGCGGTGACGATGACCATTTTATCGGTGCTCAGGTGTTTGTTCAGTGCGGCCTTGACCTGCTCGACCGTCAGTTCCTGGGACTGGCGCATGAAGTCTTCCAGGTAGCTGAGCGGCAAGTCATAGAACCCCATGGCGCCGAGCTGGCCGACGATGTCGGCATTGCTGGCGGTGGACAGCGGGAAGCTGCCCGCCAACTCACGCTTGGCGTCATCGAGTTCTTTCTGGGTCGGGCCGTTCTTGAGGTAATCGGCGAACACGTCCTGCACCAGTTTCAAGGTGCCTTCGCTCATCTCGGCACGGGTCTGCAGGTTGATCATGAACGGGCCGCGGGCCTGCATCGCCGTGAAGCCGGAATACACGCCGTAGGTCAGGCCGCGTTTTTCGCGGACTTCAGTCATCAGCCGCGTGCCGAAGCCACCGCCGCCGAGGATCTGGTTGCCCAGGGACACCGCGGCATAGTCCGGATCGTCGCGGTCGATGCCCAGTTGCGCGAGCATCAGGTTGGTCTGCTTGGACGGGAACTCGATGTGGCCGATGCTCGCCTTCAGTTCCACCGGTGGCGGGGTTTTCGCCAGGGCCGGGCCTTTGGGCAGCGCGGCGGACACCTGGTTGGCAATCGCTTCGGCTTCGGCGCGGGACAAGTCCCCCACCAGTGCGATCACTGCGTTGCCGGCGGCATAGGCCTTGGCATGGAACGCCCGGGCCTGGGCCAGGGTGATCGGTGGAATGCTCTCGGCGGTGCCGTCGCTGGAATGGGCGTAAGGATGCTCGCCGTACAGGCGCTTCATCAGTTCCAGGCCCGCCAGTTTGCCGGGGTTCTGCTTCTGGTACTCGAAACCGGCGAGCATCTGGTTCTTGATCCGGGCGAAGGAGTCGGCAGGGAACGTCGGTTTGCCGACGACTTCGGCGAACAGCTTCAATGCCGGCTCACGCTTGTCGACTGCGCTGAGACTGCGCAGGGACGCCACGGCCATGTCCCGGTAGGCGCCGTTGCCGAAGTCCGCGCCGAGGCTTTCGAAGCCTTGCGCGATGGCGCTGACGTCCTTGCCGGCCACGCCTTCGTTGAGCATGGCGTTGGTCAGCAGGGCGAGGCCGGGGGCGTCGCCGTCCTGGCTGCTGCCGGCGGCGAAGGTCAGTCGCAGGTCGAACATCGGCAATTCCCGGGCTTCGACGAACAGCACCTTGGCGCCGTCAGCGGTTGTCCAGGTTTGCACGTCGAGCTGGCGCCGACTGGGCGCCTTGTCGTTCAGTTCGGCCAAGGATTGCAGCTTGTTGCCGGACTTGGCCTTGTCCAATGCCTGGCTGGCGTTGGAGTCGCTGGACGGCGACAGGTAAAAGGCCAGGGCGCCGGCCAGGGCGATCAATACCAGGCCGATCGGCACCAGGCGCGATGATTTGCGCTCATTCATGAGCTTTCTCCTCGGGCAGGACGTGCGCAACGCTCAGGCGCGAGCGGGTGAAATACAGCTGGGCTGCCTTCTGGATGTCTTGCGGGGTGACGCTTTGCAGTTCGGCGAGTTCGGTGTCCATCAGCTTCCAGGACAAGCCGACGGTTTCCAGCTGGCCGATGGCGGTGGCCTGGCTGGTGATCGAGTCGCGCTCATACACCAGGCCGGCGATGACCTGGGCGCGTACGCGTTCCAGTTCGTCGGCGGTCGGGGCGGTGGTTTTCAACTGCTCGAGCAAGCGCCACAAACCTGCTTCTGCCTGGGCGAGGGTTTTGTTTTTCTGCGTGTTGGGCGTCGCCGACAAGGTGAACAACGAGTCGCCGCGGGTGAAGGCGTCGTAGCTCGACGAGCCGCCGGACACTAATTCTTCGCCGCGCTCCAGTTGGGTCGGGATCCGGCCGCTGTAGCCGCCGTCCAGCAGGGCCGAGATCAGCCGCAGCGCGTTGACCGACGCCTTGTCCGTCGCGGTGGCGATGCTCGGCACGTTGAAGGCCAGCATCACGCTGGGCAGTTGGGTCTGCACATGCAGGGTGATCTGGCGTTCGCCGGGTTCGGCCAGTTCCAGGGGGATTTTCGCGACCGGCACCGCGCGCCGGGCAATCGGGCCGAAGTAACGCTGGGCCAGGGCCTTGACCTCCTCCGGCGTCACGTCGCCAACCACCACCAGGGTCGCGTTGTTCGGGGTGTACCAGGACTCGTACCAGTGGCGCAGTTCCTCGACGGTCATCCGGTCCAGGTCGGCCATCCAGCCGATGGTCGGCGTGTGGTAGCCGCTGGCCGGGTAAGCCATGGCCTGGAAGCGCTCGTAGGCCTTGGACATGGGCTTGTCGTCGGTGCGCATGCGGCGCTCTTCCTTGATCACCTCGATCTCGCGGCTGAACTCCTCCGGCGGCAGGCGCAGGCTGGCCATGCGGTCGGCTTCCAGTTCGAAGGCCACGCCCAGGCGGTCGCGGGCCAGCACCTGGTAGTAGGCGGTGAAGTCGTCGCTGGTGAAGGCGTTCTCTTCGGCACCGAGGTCGCGCAGGATCAGCGACGCTTCGCCGGGGCCGACTTTTTCACTGCCCTTGAACATCATGTGCTCAAGGGCGTGGGACAAACCGGTCTGGCCTGGCGTTTCGTAGCTGGAACCGACCTTGTACCAGACCTGGGACACCACCACCGGCGCACGATGGTCTTCGCGCACGACGACCTTCAGGCCGTTGTCGAGGGTGAACTCATGGGTGGGTTGTGGGTCGGCAGCCAAGGCTGAAAGAGGCAGACAAACTGTGCTGAGCAGCAGGCCTGCGGCGCGGCGGGCAAGAGCATTCATTCGTGTTTAAACCTGTTGGGTTGCCTGCTAGGTCTTAGCCTCGGCAGGCGAGGAGGTGCTAGGATACTGATCCGTTTTACTGGCGGCCACGCCTATCGGGCCTTTTATCGGCCCGGGGTTGTCTGGGTTCTGCGGAGAAACCCTGGGTTTGCTCGTTGATCCCGGCGTTTTCGCCGATGATGCCGTACCAGTCCTTCGAAAAAATCGACTTTGAGGCGTCCTGGGGACGCTTCGACAAAATGTTGCGCGTGAACAAGCTGGATGAAACGCAGTCTGTTCAGCATTGAATATTTATCACCGAGGCGCCCTCGTGGCGCTTCGCTACCGTGAGATAGCCGTCCTCCATGTTTGGTTCCAACGACGACAAGAAGACCCCAGCCGCGGCTGGCGAGAAAAAAGGCCTGTTCGGATGGCTGCGCAAGAAGCCGCAGGATACCGTCGTCGAACAGCCACAAGCGCTGCCTGAGCCCGCCGCCGAGGCAGTGGCCGAAGAAGCGGCGCCCATTGTCCTGCCGATCGCCGAGCCGGTGCTGCAACCGGTCGAGCCTGAGCCCGTTGTCGAGCCGATGGCCGAGCAGCCGCTGACCCCGCACGCCGAGCAAACGCCCTGGCTGACCTTGCCGGTGGCGGAAGAGCCCGTCGCGCTGGTCGAGGAAACGGCACCCCATATCACCCCGCCGATTCCAGCGCCGACACAGGTTGTCGAGGCGCCGGTCGTCGAAGCCTTCATCGAAACGCCTGCCGCCGTCGTTGCACCCGTGGTTGCGCCTGCCGCCCCCGGGCCGGCACCTGCCGTGCTGGAAGCCGAGCCCGTCCGCAGCGCTGAGGAAAACAAGGTCGGCTTCTTCGCCCGCCTCAAGCAGGGCTTGTCCAAGACCAGCGCCAGCATCGGCGAAGGCATGGCCAGCCTGTTCCTGGGCAAGAAAGTCATCGACGACGAATTGCTGGAAGACATCGAAACCCGCCTGCTGACCGCCGATGTCGGTGTCGAGGCCACCTCGGTGATCATCCAGAGCCTGACCCAGAAGGTCGCGCGCAAGCAGCTGACCGACGCCGACGCCCTGTACAAATCCCTGCAGGGCGAGCTGGCCAGCCTGCTCAAGCCGGTGGAAAAGCCGCTGGTGATCGCCTCGCAGAACAAGCCGTTCGTGATCCTGGTCGTTGGCGTCAATGGCGCCGGCAAGACCACCACCATCGGCAAGCTGGCCAAGAAGCTGCAGCTCGAAGGCAAGAAAGTCATGCTCGCCGCCGGCGACACCTTCCGCGCCGCCGCGGTCGAACAGCTGCAAGTGTGGGGCGAGCGCAACAAGATCCCGGTGATCGCCCAGCACACCGGCGCCGACTCCGCTTCGGTGATCTTCGACGCCGTGCAGGCAGCCAAGGCCCGTGGCATCGATGTGCTGATCGCCGACACCGCCGGTCGCCTGCACACCAAAGACAACCTGATGGAAGAATTGAAGAAGGTGCGCCGGGTGATCGGCAAGCTCGACGCCGACGCGCCTCACGAAGTGCTGCTGGTCCTGGACGCCGGTACCGGCCAGAACGCCATCAACCAGGCCAAGCAATTCAACCAGACCGTCGAACTGACCGGGCTGGCCCTGACCAAGCTCGACGGCACTGCCAAGGGCGGGGTGATTTTCGCCCTGGCCAAGCAGTTCGGCCTGCCCATTCGCTACATCGGCGTGGGCGAAGGCATCGACGACTTGCGCACCTTTGAAGCCGAGCCCTTTGTCCAGGCACTGTTTGCCGAACGGGAGCATTCATGATTCGTTTCGAACAGGTCGGTAAACGCTATCCGAACGGTCACGTCGGCTTGCATGAGCTGAGCTTTCGGGTCCGTCGGGGCGAGTTTCTGTTTGTCACCGGCCATTCCGGTGCCGGTAAAAGCACCTTGCTGCGCCTCTTGCTGGCGATGGAGCGGCCTTCCACTGGCAAACTGCTGCTGGCCGGCCAGGACCTGAGCACCATCAGCAATGCCCAGATCCCCTACCTGCGGCGGCAGATCGGCGTGGTATTCCAGAATCACCAGTTGCTGTTCGACCGCACGGTGTTCAACAACGTGGCGCTGCCGTTGCAGATCCTTGGCCTGTCCAAGGCCGAAATCATCAAGCGTGTGGACTCGGCCCTGGAGCGCGTGGCCCTGTCGGACAAGACCGACCTGTACCCGGGCGACCTGTCCACCGGCCAGCAACAGCGCGTCGGCATCGCCCGCGCCATCGTCCATCGCCCGGCCTTGCTGCTGGCGGACGAGCCCACCGGTAACCTCGACCCGCGCCTGGCGGCGGAAATCATGGGCGTGTTCGAAGACATCAACCGCCTGGGCACCAGCGTGCTGATCGCCAGTCACGACCTGGCCCTGATTGCCCGCATGCGTCACCGCATGCTCACCTTGCAGCGCGGACGCCTGATTGGTGACGGGGAGGCTGGCGTATGAGTGCTACTCGCAGCCCGAAGGTGGCCGAACGCGTGGCCCCGAAGGCCTCCGATCCGCAGCCGCAAAAGAAAAAGCGTGACGATGACGACGGCCCGGACTTCGCTACGCTGCTGCGCGCCTGGATCGAAAGCCATCGCGCCAGCCTGCTGGACAGCCTGCGGCGCCTGGGCAAGCAGCCCATCGGCAGCTTTTTTACCTGCATGGTGATGGCGGTTGCCTTGAGCCTGCCCATGGGCCTGTCATTATTGCTGAGTAATGTGGAGCGCCTGGGTGGCTCCTGGCAGCGCGCGGCGCAGATTTCCCTGTACCTGCAGATGGACGCCAGTCCCGCCGAAGGCCAGGCATTGGGTGAGCAGATCAAGGCGATGCCGGGTGTGGCCGAAGCCGAGTACATCGGCCGCGAGCAGGCGCTGGAAGAGTTCCAGCAACAGTCCGGCCTGGGCGACGCGCTCAAGGAGCTGCCGGAGAACCCGCTGCCGGGCGTGGTGCTGGTGACGCCGAACGAGGTCGACAAGCCCGCCCTTGAAGCATTAAGACAAAGACTTTCCGAGTTGCCGAAGGTACAACAGGCGCAACTTGATCTAGTCTGGGTCGAGCGTCTTGCGGCGATCCTCAAGCTCGGCGACCGGTTTGTCTTCGGTCTGACGGTGCTGCTGGTTTCTGCATTACTTTTGGTGATAGGCAATACCATTCGTCTTCATATTGAAAACCGCCGCACCGAGATAGAAGTGATTAAACTCGTGGGCGGCACGGACAGTTATGTACGCAGGCCCTTCCTTTATATGGGGGCGCTGTATGGCTTCGGTGCGGGGATTCTGTCCTGGGGCGTATTGGCGTTTGGCCTGGACTGGCTGAACGATGCGGTAGTGGGGCTGGCCGGTTTGTACGGCAGTGATTTTGCGCTGGCCGGAGTGCCAGTCGCCGACGGTCTGTCGCTCTTGCTTGGCGCGGTGCTGTTGGGTTATATCGGTGCATGGATTGCGGTCGCACGCCACTTGCGTGAGCTTGCGCCAAAATAGTGTTTTTTGCGCGTATTGACCTTTCGGTTTTTGTGGGAACTTGTCTTAGGGTTCCCGGTCAATTTTCGCAGTGCTGAACTGCACGAGTTATGTGAGTCGGAGGTTTTTTCGTATGACCACTTCTTTGCAACCTGCTTATGCTCTGGTCCCGGGTGCGAACCTGGAGGCCTATGTGCACACGGTGAACAGCATCCCCTTGCTGACGCCCGAGCAGGAGCGTGAACTGGCCGAGAGTCTCTATTATGAGCAGGATCTTGAGGCGGCTCGGCAGATGGTGCTCGCCCACCTGCGTTTTGTCGTACATATCGCCCGCAGCTATTCCGGCTACGGGCTGGCCCAGGCCGACCTGATCCAGGAAGGCAATGTCGGCCTGATGAAGGCGGTCAAGCGCTTCAACCCGGAAATGGGTGTGCGCCTGGTGTCGTTCGCCGTGCACTGGATCAAGGCGGAAATCCACGAGTTCATCCTGCGCAACTGGCGCATCGTGAAAGTCGCCACCACCAAGGCCCAGCGCAAGCTCTTCTTCAACCTGCGCAGCCAGAAGAAGCGTCTGGCCTGGCTGAACAACGAAGAAGTCCACCGCGTGGCTGAAAGCCTGGGCGTAGAACCCCGGGAAGTACGCGAGATGGAAAGCCGCCTGACCGGCCATGACATGGCCTTCGACCCGGCCGCCGAAGCGGACGACGACAGCGCTTTCCAATCGCCGGCCAACTACCTGGAAGACCACCGGTATGACCCGGCGCGTCAATTGGAAGACGCCGACTGGAGCGACAACTCCAACACCAACCTGCACGAAGCCCTGGAAGTGCTGGACGAACGCAGCCGCGACATCCTCTACCAGCGCTGGCTGGCCGAGGAAAAAGCCACGCTGCACGACCTGGCGCAGAAGTACAACGTGTCGGCCGAGCGGATTCGCCAGCTCGAGAAGAGCGCGATGAACAAGCTCAAGGTGTCGATTGCGGCTTGACCTGCGATAGCAGCCATAGAAACGCCCCGATCAGCGATGATCGGGGCGTTTTTGTCTGTGCCAATGATTTGAATTCACTGCCGACCCTGTGGGAGCGAGCTTGCTCGCGATGAGGCCATTACATTCAACATCAATGGTGGCTGTCGAACCGCCATCGCGAGCAAGCTCGCTCCCACAGGGATTTTTCAGTGTCTGCGCTACTGCGCCCAAGGCGCTCGCCGCGAACGATCGAGCTCCAGCAGGTAGCTGTCACCCCCCAGCTGGCTCATCTGCTGGCGAATCCAGCCCGCCCGCCGTAGCACATAGGGGCTCGGCCGGCTGGCGCTCCATTTCCGCGGGTTGGGCAATACCGCCGCCAGCAGGCTGGCCTGTTGCCGGGACAAGGCGTCGGCGCTGGTGCGGAAGTGATGGCGTGCTGCGGCTTCCGCCCCGAACACACCGTCATCCCACTCGACGCTGTTGAGGTACACCTCAAGGATCCGCTGCTTGGGCCAGAGCACTTCGATCAGCGCGGTGAACCAGGCCTCCAGGCCTTTGCGCAGCCAACTGCGGCCCGACCACAGGAACAGGTTCTTGGACACTTGCTGGCTGAGGGTGCTGGCGCCGCGAATCGAACCGCCACGCCCATTGTGAGCGAAGGCGGCCTGGATCGCGCCAATGTCGAAGCCCCAGTGCTCGGGGAATTTCTGATCTTCACCGGCGATCACCGCCACCTTGAGGCTGTCGGAAATCCGGTCCCAAGGCTGCCAGGTGCGTTGCAGGTCGATCGGCTCACCGCCGAACCAGGATTCAACCTTGCGCTCGATCATCAGCGCCGTGAACGGCGGCGGCACCACGCGAAACAGCAGCACCAGCACGACGCTGCCGACGGCGAACCAGAGCAGGGCTTTAAGGAATCGTCGAAACAATAAACGCAGCATAGAGATGGCTTGGCCGAACCCGTCGAGCGGGCCATTATACAGACCCTGTCCACCGAGTCTGACTGGAGTTCCCATGTTGCGTAGCTTTCTGATGCTGGCGGCTTTTTTCGGTTTCACGGGCGTGGCGCTGGGGGCATTTGCCGCCCATGGCCTGAAAAATCGCCTGAGCGCCGATTACCTGGCGATTTTCCACACCGGCGTCACCTACCAACTGGTGCACACCCTGGCGTTGCTGGGCGTTGCGCTGCTGGCCACGCACATTCCCGGGCGGATCGTCACCTGGGCCGGGATCTCCTTTGTCATCGGCATCCTGTTGTTCTCCGGCAGCCTGTATCTGTTGACCCTGACCGGCATCAGCAAGCTGGGCATCATCACCCCGTTGGGCGGCGTGGCGTTCCTGATCGGTTGGCTGTGCCTGGGGCTTGCCGCCTGGCGGCTGGGCTGACCGGGCAGTCCATTTCATGACGAATGGCTTGGGTCGCCCTGACTGATCGGGCTAGAATGCCAGCCCCTAAAAATGATGGCGGCATCCGGCATGCGCATTCAGTTGAACGGCGAACCCCTTGAACTGCCCGACGGTGAAACCGTTGCGGCCCTGCTGACCCGTCTGGAACTCGCTGGACGTCGCGTCGCGGTGGAGCTCAATCTGGATATCGTCCCGCGCAGCCAGCACGCCGAAACCACGTTGAACGACGGCGATTCGGTCGAAGTGGTCCACGCCATCGGTGGCGGCTAGTCGCCTCGGTTTCGCAGCATTTCGCAAGAACCTCACCCCAACAGAGGATTTCCCATGAGCATCGTTCGTAGCGACAAGCCCTTCGTCCTGGCCGGTCGTACCTACCAGTCGCGCTTGCTGGTAGGCACCGGCAAATACCGCGACATGGAAGAAACCCGCCTGGCCATCGAGGCCTCGGGCGCCGAGATCGTGACCGTCGCCGTGCGCCGGACCAACATCGGCCAGAACCCGGGCGAACCGAACCTGCTGGATATCCTGCCGCCGGATCGCTACACCATCCTGCCGAACACCGCCGGTTGCTTCGACGCCATCGAGGCCGTGCGCACCTGTCGCCTGGCCCGTGAACTGCTCGATGGCCACAACCTGGTGAAGCTGGAAGTGCTGGCGGACCAGAAAACCTTGTTCCCCAACGTGATCGAAACCCTCAAGGCCGCCGAAACCCTGGTCAAGGAAGGTTTCGACGTGATGGTCTACACCAGCGATGACCCGATCATTGCCCGTCAACTGGCGGAAATCGGCTGCATCGCGGTCATGCCGCTGGCCGGCCTGATCGGTACCGGCCTGGGGATCTGCAACCCGTACAACCTGCAGATCATCCTGGAAGAAGCCAAGATCCCGGTGTTGGTGGATGCCGGTGTCGGCACCGCCTCCGACGCCACTATCGCCATGGAGCTGGGTTGCGAGGCGGTGCTGATGAACTCGGCCATCGCCCACGCCCAGCAGCCGGTCCTGATGGCCGAAGCCATGAAACACGCCATCGTCGCCGGTCGCCTGGCGTACCTGGCCGGCCGCATGCCGAAAAAACTCTACGCCAGCGCCTCCTCGCCGCTGGATGGTCTGATCAAGTAAGAGCCATTGATGACTGAATCGAACGACACGCCGGTCCTGCCGGAAGAAGGCGAAGAGCGCCAGCACCGCCGCATCAAGAGTTTCGTGATGCGCGCCGGGCGCATGACCGAAGGCCAGCAGCGTGGCCTGGAGCAGGGCGCGCCGCTGTTTGTCCTGCCCCTGGCCGATGCGCCGGTGGATTTTGACCAGGTGTTCGGCCGCTCGGCCCCGCGCTCGCTGGAAATCGGCTTCGGCATGGGCCACTCGTTGCTGGAAATGGCCGCCGCTTCGCCGGAGCAGGATTTCATCGGGGTGGAAGTCCACCGTCCCGGCGTCGGCGCGCTGCTCAACGGGGTGTTGACCCAAGGGCTGACCAACCTGCGAGTCTACGATTGCGACGCCATCGAAGTGCTCAACCGCTGCGTGGCCGACAACAGTCTCGACCGGCTGATGCTGTTCTTCCCGGACCCTTGGCACAAAAGCCGGCACCACAAGCGCCGTATCGTCCAGGCGTCGTTCGCTGAACTGGTGCGCAGCAAGTTGAAGGTCGGCGGTGTGCTGCACATGGCCACCGACTGGGAACCCTACGCCGAGTACATGCTGGAAGTGATGAACGTCGCCCCGGGCTATCGCAACCTGGCCGAAGACGGCAAGTGCGTGCCCCGTCCGGCCGAACGGCCGATCACCAAGTTCGAGCGCCGTGGCGAACGGCTGGGGCATGGGGTTTGGGATTTGAAGTTCGAAAAGGTGGCGTAAGCATCAGGCGGTAAAAACTGTGGGAGCGAGCTTGCTCGCGATGAGGGCATGACATCCAACATCAATGTTGACTGTTATACCGCCATCGCGAGCAAGCTCGCTCCCACAGTTGTTTTGTGGTGTCTGGGGGATCAGCGCCGATCCGCCACCACGCCAATCAACACCAGCACCACCAACAACACCGGCGCCAGGCTGTAGTTGTTGAACTGGCTCAAGCCCCTGACGATCCATGGCGTGGCATAGATCAGCGCGGCACCGCTGCCGATCATGCACAGCAGGGCGATCAAGGGGACGCGCAAGGCGCCGGCGATGCTGCCCAGGCGTTGGTCGACCCAGCCCTTGATGTCGGCACCAAACAGCACCAGCAGGCAGCCTACCAATGCCAGGGAGATTTCCGACAGGTTGCTGCGGCTCCAACGGGACACGGTGGCCAGCAGGTCGAGTACCAGATCCATTCGATTTCCTTGTGTTGATCAGCTCAGAAATGTCTGCAGCAAGTCATTGAGAAACAGCTGTCCGCGCTCGGTGGCCGCCAGACGTGTCGGTTCGACCTGCAACAACCCGCTTTGTTCGGCCTCGCGCCGGCCTTCGGCCAGGCTTTGCAGGGGCAACCCGGTGCGTTCCGGGTACAGTCGCGCGTCCACGCCTGCGGTCAGGCGCAGGGCGTTCATCAGGAACTCGAACGGCAGTTCTTCATTGGCCAGGGTTTTCTCGCCAGCCTGGAAGCTTTTGGCCGGATTGAGATAGTCCTTGGGCAGTCGGGTCTTCCAGGTGCGCACGATGCGCCCGTCCGGATGGCTGAGCTTGCCGTGGGCGCCGGCGCCTATGCCGATGAAGTCGCCGAAGCTCCAGTAGTTGAGGTTATGCCGCGCCGCCCGACCGGGCTGGGCGTAGGCCGAGACTTCGTATTGGACGTAGCCGTGTTCGGCCAGCAAGGCCTGCCCGGCTTCCTGGATATCCCACAGCGTGTCGTCTTCGGGCAAGGTCGGCGGCTGATTCCAGAACACCGTGTTCGGTTCCAGCGTCAACTGGTACCAGGACACGTGGGTCGGCTTCAAGGCAATGGCCTGGCGCAGGTCGCTCAAGGCATCGTCGAGGGACTGGTCGGGTAGCCCGTGCATCAGGTCCAGGTTGAAGTTGTCGAACCCGGCCTGGCGGGCCATGCCGGCGGCGCGTATCGCTTCGTCACCGTTATGGATGCGCCCCAGGGCTTCGAGCTTGGCCTGCTGGAAGCTCTGGATGCCGATGGACAGGCGGTTGATGCCCAAGGCCCGGTAAGCGACGAATTTTTCTTGCTCGAATGTGCCGGGGTTGGCTTCCAGGGTAATTTCGATGTCCTGGGCGAACGGTATCCGCGCCTCGACCCCCTTGAGCAATCGGCCCAGGGCCTGGGCACTGAACAGGCTCGGGGTGCCGCCACCGAAAAAGATCGAGCTCAGCGGGCGACCATGGACCGCGTGCAGATCCTGGTCGAGGTCTGCCAGCAAGGCGTCGACGTATTCCTCCTCCGGCAGCTGCGGGCTGGCGGTGTGGGAGTTGAAGTCGCAATACGGGCATTTGCGCACGCACCACGGGATGTGGATGTACAACGCCAGGGGCGGCAACACCGGCAGTGGCGCCCGGGGCGTTTGTACACCGCCATGGATCAGCGGTGCGGGAGCGTCATCGATCATTGCAGGCCCAGGCGTTGACGCAGCAGGGCCATGGCGCGGGCGCGGTGGCTCAGTTGGTTCTTTTCCACCGGCCCCAGCTCGGCGCTGGAGCAATTGCGCTCCGGCACCCAGAACAACGGGTCGTAGCCAAAACCGTGCTCGCCGCTGGCTTGGGTGAGAATGCGCCCGTGCCACAGGCCTTCACAGAGGATTGGCAGCGGATCGTCGGCGTGGCGCACCAGGGCCAGTACACAGACGAACTGCGCGCCGCGCTCGGCTTCGGGCACGTCCTTGAGGGCATCGAGCAGCTTGGCGTTGTTCGCAGCGTCTCCTTTGCCGTCAGCGTAACGGGCCGAGTAGATGCCCGGTGCGCCGCCGAGGAAGTCCACGGCCAGCCCGGAATCGTCGGCGAGCGCCGGCAGGCCCGAGATGCGTGCGGCATTGCGGGCCTTGAGGATGGCGTTCTCGACGAACGACAGGCCGGTCTCTTCCGGTTCCACCTGGCTGAATTCGCCAATCGAGCGCAACTGCACCGACCCGCCGAGCATGGCCTGCAGTTCCTTGAGTTTGCCGGCGTTGTGGCTGGCCAGTACGAGTTGGGTGAGGTTCATCATTCGCCGGGGAACAGTTCCTGGTTGAAGTTGATGGTGTTGATCTTGTCGCCGGTTTGCACCTTGATCTCGAAGGTGCGGGTTTCCTGTTGGTCCACTGGATACTGGGCGATGTAATAGATCGCGTCTTGTTCGGTGATCTGGCGGAAGGAGAGGGGGACTGTCTTGCTGGTCAGGTCCTTCACCGTGCCGCTGACGTCGGCGATCAACGGCTTGCCGCTTTTGATCACCGAGACATTGATTACCCCTTGGTTCTTGCTGCGAATCAGCTCGGCAGCCTTGGCGATGTCCGGTGTCAGGAAGGTGGAGTTGAACGTGTTGTAGTGCACGGTGATATCACCGAACACTTCCTTGCGCTCGCCCTTGATGACGTCGGCGGCCATGGCGCCAACGCTCAGGCAAGCGGTGATGAGAAACAACGCTAGACGTTTCATGTCGTGCTCCTGGTGAGGCCGGGGCTTACACCGCGACCTGGTAATCGGCAAGGCCTGGGCTGCTGACCCGATAGATGCCTATTTCACCTAACAGATTAGGCCATAGCTTGCTGGCCCACCCGTGGCGGTGCTGCTGGTCCACGGCCAGGCGATCGATGACCTTGGCTTCACGTTCGCGGCACAGCGCCTCGAAATCCTTGAAGGTGCAGAAGTGGATGTTCGGCGTGTTGTACCAGGTGTAGGGCAGGAAATCCGACACCGGCATGCGCCCCTTGCTCGCCAGGTACCAGCGGCAGCGCCAGTGGCCGAAGTTGGGGAAGGTGATGATGCACTGGCGCCCGACCCGCAGCATTTCGTCGAGGATCTTGTCCGGGTAGTGCACCGCTTGCAGGGCTTGGGTCATGACCACGATGTCGAAGCTGTTGCTGGCGAAGTTGCCCAGGCCCTTGTCCAGGTCCTGCTCGATGACGTTGATGCCCTTGGCGACGCACTCGGCAATGTTGTCCGGGTCGTTTTCCAGGCCGTAGCCGGTGACCTGTTTGTTGTCCCGCAGCCAGGTCAGCAGTTCGCCGTTGCCGCAGCCCAGGTCGAGCACGCGGCTGCCGGCGGGGATCCATTCCTGGATGATGTCCAGATCGGCTCTCATGGCGTCCTCACAGCGTTATACGGTTCATGTAGTTGCCGAACGCCTGCAGGTAGCGCGGGATCGGGATCAAAAAGGCGTCGTGGCCCTGGGGCGCGTCGATTTCCAGGTAGCAGACGTCCTTGCGCGCGGCCATCAGCGCGTCCACCAGCTCCCGCGAGCGCGCCGGGGAGAAGCGCCAGTCGGTGGTGAACGACATCACGCAGAACTTGGCGGTGGCCTTGGCGAAGGTTTTCGCCAGGTCATCGTCGAAGTTCGCCGCCGGGTCGAAGTAGTCCAGGGCCTTGGTCATCAGCAGGTAGGTGTTGGCGTCGAAACGTCCGGAAAACTCCTCGCCCTGGTAACGCAGGTAGCTCTCGACCTGGAACTCGACGCTGTGGAAGTCGTAGTTGAGCTTTTCGCTCTTGAGGCCACGGCCGAATTTCTCGCCCATGGAGTCGTCGGACAGGTAGGTGATGTGCCCGACCATCCGCGCCAGCATCAGCCCGCGCTTGGGGATCACGCCGTGTTCCTGGAACGAACCGCCGTGGAATTCGGGGTCGGTGAGGATCGCCTGGCGCGCCACTTCGTTGAAGGCGATGTTTTGCGCCGACAGCTTGGGGGCCGAGGCGATTGCCAGGCAGTGGCGCACGCGGTCCGGGTAGGTGATGGTCCATTGCAGGGCCTGCATGCCCCCCAGGCTGCCGCCGATCACCGCGGCCCACTGGCCGATACCGAGGCGGTCGGCCAGGCGGGCCTGGCTGTGGACCCAGTCTTCCACGGTCAGCACCGGGAAGTCGGCGCCGAAGGGCTTGCCGGTGTCCGGGTTGAGGCTGCTGGGGCCGGTGGAACCGTTGCAGCCGCCCAGGTTGTTCAGGCTGACCACGAAGAACTTGCTGGTGTCGATGGGCTTGCCCGGGCCGATGCAACTGTCCCACCAGCCGGGCTTGCGGTCGTCGATGCTGTGGTAGCCGGCGGCGTGGTGATGCCCCGACAAGGCGTGGCAAATCAGCACGGCGTTGCTCGCCGTGGCATTGAGGGTGCCGTAGGTTTCGTAGATCAGGTCATAGGCTGGCAACGAACGGCCGCAGGCCAGGGCCAGGGGCTCGCTGAAATGCGCCGTTTGCGGCGTCACCAGACCAACGGAATCGGGGGGAAAGGCAGCTGGCATCGACCCTGCTCGCGTTGAAATGAGGCGTAAGTCTAAAGACCACTGTGGCAGGCGGCAAGCAAAGGGCGGCGCTGATTGTTCCTTGGGTGAAAACCCTGTGTCGGATGAGTTTTTTGTGGCGAGGGAGCTTGCTCCCGCTGGGGCGCGAAGCGGCCCTGTAGGCGCTGCCGAGTGCAACGAGGCTGCGATCTTTCCCAGACACTTGAGTCTCAAGCGAAAGATCAAAAGATCGCAGCCTTCGGCAGCTCCTACGGGGTCAGATCAGCAGCCGCAGGATTTCCGGCATCAGGGTCATCGCCGCCAGGTTGTTGATCACCAGCATGTCGATCAGCTTGAGCACCATGAACGCCAGGATCGGCGAGATATCCAGGCCGCCCAGGTTCGGCACGATGCGGCGGAACGGCGCCAGGGCCGGCTCGCAGATCTGGTTCACCAGTTCGGCCCCCGGGTTATGGCTGCCCGGCGCGACCCACGACAGGATCACGCTGATGATCATGGCGAAGAAGAAAATCTTCAGGAACAGCGCGGTCACGCCAATGATCGACCAGATCAGCAATTGCAGCGGGTTGCCGGTGGTGCCGTAGGTCAGCAGCAGGGTCAGGGCCATCAGCGCCATTTGCACGAGGATCGCCAGGACCAGCGACGACATGTCCAGGCCGAACAGGCTCGGGATGATCCGGCGCAGCGGCTTGAGCAGCGGCTGGGTGGCCTTGACGATGAACTGGCACAGCGGGTTGTAGAAGTTGGCGCGCACCAGTTGCAGCACGAAACGCAGCAGCACGATCAGCAAGTACAGGCTACCGAGGGTTTGCAGCACGTAGACCGCTGCGGTGTTCAATCCAATCATGAATGGCTCCTTATTGGCCCAGTTGTTCGGCCATCTCGGCCGAGCGGTACGCGGCGGCGCCGAGTGCTTTTTCCACCAGGGCTTCGAAGCCCCCGGCCTGGAACGATTTGATGGCCGCTTCGGTGGTGCCGGCCGGCGAGGTCACGCGACGACGCAGCTCGGCCGCATCGACGTCGCTCGATACCGCCATGTGCGCGGCACCGAGTGCGGTCTGCAAGGTCAACTGGGCGGCGGTTTCCCGGGTCAGGCCAAGCTTTTCGCCAGCGGCGGTCATGGCTTCGATCAGCAGGAAGAAGTACGCCGGGCCCGAGCCGGAGACGGCGGTGACCGCGTCCAGTTGCTGTTCGGTGTCCAGCCACAGGGCCAGGCCGACGGCCGACAGCAGGGTTTCGGCCTGCTGGCGTTGCTCGGCGCTCACCCGTGGCGTGGCGAACAGGCCGCTGACGCCTTGGCGCAACAGCGCCGGCGTGTTGGGCATGCAGCGTACGATCGGCTGTTCGCCGAGCCAGTTGTTCATGCTGGCGCAGGTGATGCCGGCGGCAATCGACACCACCAGTTGATGGGGCTTGAGGCTGGGGCGAAGGGCTTCGCAGACGGTTTTCATCGCTTGCGGCTTGACTGCCAGCACGATGACGTCGGCACCGTCGATGGCCTGGGCATTGTCGGCGAAGGTTTCGATGCCGTGCTCGGCACTCACTAGGGTGCGGGTCTCTTCACCCGGATCGCTGGCGCGGATCAGCGAAGCGTCCAGGCCCTTGGCCCGCAGGCCGCCGATCAGGCTGGCGGCCATGTTGCCGGCGCCGATGAAGGCAATACGCGTGTTGCTCATGACAGGTCCTTATAAAGAGATGAGTCGGTCATGTTCAGGATTGACCGTAGTCGCGGGCACCAAACAGGGCGGTACCGATGCGCACCCAGGTGGCGCCTTGGGCAATGGCCGACTCGAGGTCGTGGCTCATGCCCATGGAAAGTGTGTCCAGCGGCAGTGCCAGGCTGGCTTGCAGGCGTTGAACGGCGGCGAAGGCTGCATCCTGGGCGGCACGTTCTTCGGTGGGTTCGGGAATCGCCATCAGCCCGCGCAGCTTCAGGCGCGGCAAAGCGTTGATGGCGCTGGCCAGGGCGGGCAGGTCCGCCGGGGTGCAGCCGGATTTGCTGGCCTCACCGCTGACATTGACCTGGATACAGATGTTCAGCGGCGGCAACTCGGCCGGGCGCTGCTCGGACAGGCGCTGTGCAATTTTCAAACGATCCACGGAATGCACCCAATCGAAGTGTTCGGCGATAGCGCGCGTCTTGTTCGATTGAATGGGGCCGATGAAGTGCCAGATCAAGGGCAGGTCGGTCAATTCGACCTGTTTGCCCAGGGCCTCTTGCAGGTAATTCTCGCCGAAGTCCCGCAGGCCGGCGGCATAGGCTTCACGCAGGGCCTGGGCAGGCTTGGTCTTGCTCACGGCCAGCAGTTGGACACTGCCTTCGGTACGTTGGGCGGTCTGCTCCGCCGTGCGGATGCGCGAACTAACCTGAGCAATGTTGTCTGCTATCGTGGACATAAAGGAAGCGCCAGCGGTGAGGTTCGCGGCATTCTACTGGAATTGAGGAGCGCTATGGATATCACTGAACTGCTGGCGTTCAGCGCCAAACAGGGGGCATCGGACCTGCACCTGTCCGCCGGGCTGCCGCCGATGATCCGCGTGGATGGCGATGTGCGGCGGATCAACCTGCCGGCGCTGGACCACAAGCAGGTCCATGAACTGATCTACGACATCATGAACGACCGGCAACGGGTGGATTACGAAAAGTTTCTGGAGACTGACTTTTCCTTCGACGTGCCGGGCGTCGCGCGATTCCGGGTCAACGCCTTCAACCAGAATCGCGGCGCGGGGGCTGTGTTCCGGACCATTCCGTCGAAAGTCCTGACCATGGAAGACCTGGGGATGGGCGAGGTGTTTCGCAAGGTGACCGAATCGCCGCGCGGACTGGTGCTGGTGACCGGGCCGACCGGTTCGGGCAAGTCCACCACCCTGGCGGCGATGATCGACTACCTCAACAGCCATAAGCACCATCACATCCTCACCATCGAAGACCCTATCGAATTCGTTCACGAACCGCGTAAATGCCTGATCAACCAGCGCGAGGTGCACCGCGACACCCAAAGTTTCTCCACGGCCCTGCGTTCAGCCCTGCGGGAGGATCCGGACGTGATCCTGGTGGGCGAGATGCGCGACCTGGAAACCATTCGCCTGGCGCTGACCGCCGCCGAAACCGGGCACCTGGTGTTCGGCACCTTGCACACCACCTCGGCGGCCAAGACCATCGACCGGGTGGTGGACGTGTTTCCCGGTGACGAGAAATCCATGGTTCGCTCGATGCTGTCGGAGTCGTTGCAGGCGGTGATTTCCCAGGCGCTGATCAAGAAGATCGGTGGGGGCCGGATCGCGGCGCATGAAATCATGCTGGGGACCTCGGCCATTCGGAACCTGATCCGCGAAGACAAAATCGCGCAGATGTACTCATCGATCCAGACCGGCGGTTCGCTGGGGATGCAGACGCTGGATATGTGTTTGAAGGACTTGGTGAACAAGGGCCTGATCAGCCGCGAACATGCGCGGGAGAAGGCGCGGACGCCGGATAACTTCTAGAGGGGCAAGCGGTGTGACCTGTGGCGAGGGGATTTATCCCCGCTGGGGCGCGAAGCGCCCCCCAACAATATAAGGCTTTCACCTTTATTTCAGGCTAGCCATTTGGGGCTGCTTCGCAGCCCAGCGGGGATAAATCCCCTCGCCACAAGGGGGCTGGCAGGCTCTTCTGATCAGCGCTGAACCACGCGCAGCGCACCTGGTTCTTTCGGCAGTACCCGCTTGGCGACCACGTAGTGAGTGTCCCAGTACGGCTTGTTCAAGGTGTCGATGGTCACCGACTTGCCGCGGCGTGGGGCGTGGATGAAGCGGTCGTTGCCCAGGTAGATGGCCACGTGGTTGACCCGGCGGCTCTTGAGCTTGAAGAAGATCAGGTCGCCGGGCTTGAGATCCTTGCGCTCGACTTTCTCGCCGTGACCGGCGGCCATGGCGTTGGACGTGCGCGGCAGGTCGAACGTGGCGTCGTTGAAAGCGTATTTGACCAACCCGCTGCAATCGAAGCCTTTACTTGGGCTGCTGCCGCCCCAACGATAAGGTGTGCCAAGTACATTCACGGCGCGGCTCAGCACGTTGCTGCTCGCTTTGGTCGCCATGGGCGGCACCAGCTTGCTGTTGGCCGTGCCCACGCGCTGGACGCTTGGCTTGTTCTTGCTCGAAGGAGCAGAAACATGGGATTTCGGGGTGTAGCCGTTGACGTTGGGAAGACGTTGCTCACGATTGGTGGCGTGGGCGGCCAGTGGCAATAATAGGCAAATGGTTAGCCATGTCTTGAAAAATGGACGCATTAGGCAAGGCTCTTAAAGGTTAGCGCGCAACTTTATAACAGCTTTTTTCTCGTTCCTGAGGCCGTTTGTCGATTCGGAAGTCGCTACGAACCCCGCATAAATGCGACAAATTGACCCGATTGTCCGACAGAACCCCGACACCACGGGGGTTTGCTTGGTTCAAGTCGTCCAGGACCGCTTGTCGGCGAGACATAAAAAAGTCACACAAAGTCCGAACAAATTTTTCTATCGAGGCAAAAGAGGCCATTCATGAACAGCTATCAGCAGGACGCCATCCGCGATACCCACAGCAAAGTCATCGGGTATCTGCTGTGGATTTTCGGTTTTACCGGCGCCCACCGTTTCTATTACGGCAAGCCGGTCACGGGCACGATCTGGTTCTTCACCTTCGGCCTGCTGGGCATCGGTTGGCTGATCGACCTGTTCCTGATCCCGGCCATGGACCGCGAGGCGGACCTGCGTTTCACCCCAGGGCCGATCGAGTACAGCGTGGCGTGGATTCTGCTGACGTTTCTCGGGGTGCTGGGCGTACACCGGATGTACCAGGGCAAGTGGATCAGCGGGATTATTTACCTGCTGACCGGTGGGGTGTTTTTCCTCGGGGTGCTGTATGACTTCTGGACGCTGAACGATCAGGTGTCGATTCGTAATGCGCAGAAGCGTGGGGCTTTTCAGTAAGACCCAGTCGCCTGTATCGCGAGCAAGCTCGCTCCCACATTGGATCGAGGTGTTCACCCATCATGTGTTCACCAAGATCCCCCTGTGGGAGCGAGCCTGCTCGCGATAGAAACGGCGCGGTATCAGGCCTGGTGGGTGATCCGCCCATCCATCAGGGTATAGCGCACCACTCCCGGCAGGCTGTGACCGAGGAACGGGCAGTTGTCGCCCTTGGAACGCCAGGCTTCGCCGGCCACGGTGGACGCGGCTGGGTCGAACAGCACCAGGTCCGCCGCGGTGCCCACCGCCAGTTTCCCCGCCGGCAATTGCAGCGCCTGGGCCGGGCCGGCGCTCAGGCGGGCCAGCAAGGTCGGCAGGTCCAGCAAGCCGTCCTCCACCAGCGTCAGGGCCAGCGGCAGCAGCAGTTCGACGCTGCTGATGCCCGGCTCGGTGGCGCCGAACGGGGCCAGCTTGGCATCACGCTCATGGGGTTGGTGATGGCTGGAGATGGCCGAGACCACCCCGGACTTCACCGCCTCGCGCAGGCCATCGCGGTCGGCGCGGGTGCGCAGCGGCGGCTGGACGTGGTAGACGCTGTTGAAGTCGATCAGCGCCTCGTCGGTCAGGATCAGTTGGTACAGCGCCACATCGGCGGTCACCGGCAAGCCGCGGGCCTGGGCCTGGGCGATCAACGCCGCGCCGCGGGCGCTGGTCAGCTGGCTGAAGTGGGCGCGCACGCCGCTTTGTTCCACCAACAGCAGGTCCCGGGCCAGGGCCACGGTCTCGGCGGTTTCCGGGATGCCCGGCAGGCCGAGGAAGCTGGCGGTCGGACCTTCGTGGGCCAGGCCACCTTCGGCCAGGTCGTGATCCTGGGAGTTGAAGATCACCGTCAGGCCGAAGGTCGCCGCGTATTCCAGGGCGCGGCACAGGGTGCGGGTGTTGCGGAAACTGTTCAGGCCGTTGCCGAACGCCACGCAACCGGCGTCGCGCAGGGCGATGAGTTCGGCCAGTTGCTCACCGTCGAGGCCCTTGCTCAGCGCGCCGATCGGGAAGACCTTGGTGTTGCCGGCTTCGCGGGCGCGGTCGAGGATCAGTTCGGCCACGGCCGAGGTGTCCAGTACCGGTTTGGTCTGTGGTGGGCAGCACAGGCTGGTCACGCCACCGGCCGCGGCGGCCCGGGTTTCGCTGACGATGCTGCCTTTGCGGCTGTAGCCCGGTTCGCGCAGGGCGACGTTCAGGTCCACCAGGCCGGGCGCGGCCACCAGGCCCTGGGCGTCGAGGATTTCAGCCGCCACGAAACCGGTGGGCGCGGCGCCCAGGGCGACGATCTTGCAGGCATCGATATGAATGTCAGTCACTTGATCCAGGCCGCTGGCCGGATCGATCACGCGTGCGCCGAGAATGCTGAGCTTCACTGGGCGTTCTCCTGGTCGAATTGGCGCTGGGCCGTTTGCCCGCTCATGGCCATGGACAGCACCGCCATGCGGATGGCGATGCCGTAGGTCACCTGGTTGAGAATCACCGAGTGCGGGCCGTCGGCCACCGCCGACTCGATCTCCACGCCGCGGTTGATCGGCCCCGGGTGCATGACGATGGCATCCGGCTTGGCCCCGGCCAGGCGGGCGGTGGTCAGGCCGAACAGGCGGTAGAACTCGCCTTCGCTGGGCAGCAGGCCGCCGGTCATGCGCTCGCGTTGCAGACGCAGCATGATCACCACGTCCACGTCCTTGAGGCCTTCGGTCATGTCGGTGTAGACCTTCACGCCGTATTGCTCGACGCCGATGGGCAGCAGGGTTTTCGGCGCGATCACGCGGATGTCCGGGCAACCGAGGGTCTTGAGGGCCAGCATGTTCGAGCGGGCGACCCGCGAGTGCAGGATGTCGCCGACGATGGCCACCGACAGGTTTTCGAAGCTGCCCTTGTGTCGACGGATGGTCAGCATGTCGAGCATGCCCTGGGTCGGGTGGGCGTGACGGCCGTCGCCGCCGTTGATGATCGCCACTTGCGGACACACGTGTTCGGCGATGAAGTGCGCTGCGCCGGAGTCGCCGTGGCGCACGACGAACATGTCGGCGGCCATGGCTTCGAGGTTGCGCAAGGTGTCGAGCAGGGTTTCGCCCTTGCTCGCCGAGGACGTGGACACGTTCAAGGTGATCACGTCCGCCGACAGGCGCTGGGCCGCCAGTTCGAAGGTGGTGCGGGTGCGGGTGGAGTTTTCGAAGAACACGTTGCACACGGTCTTGCCGCGCAGCAACGGGACTTTCTTCACCGCCCGGGCACCGACTTCGAGGAACGAGTCGGCGGTGTCGAGGATTTCCGTCAACAGCTCGCGGCGCAGGCCGTCGAGGGACAGGAAGTGCCGCAGCTGGCCCTGATCGTTGAGCTGCAGCGGGCGCTTGGTTTCGAGAGGCGTCATCGCGATGGACTCTTACAAGGGCAGTTAAAGGGCAAGGTCTTGCAGTTCGAGTTGCAGCGGCGACGGCCCGGAGAGCTTGACCCGCTCATGGGCGGCCAGCGTCAGCGTCGCGCCGACCACGTTCGGCCGGATCGGCAGCTCGGCGGCGTCCAGGTCCAGCAGGCACACCAGCGTCACGCTGGCCGGGCGACCGTAGTCGAACAATTCGTTCATGGCGGCGCGGATGGTCCGGCCGCTCATCAGCACGTCGTCGATCAGCACCAGGTGCTGGCCTTCGATCTCGAACGGCAGTGCCGAGGGGCGTACTTGCGGGTGCAGGCCGTTCTGGCTGAAGTCGTCGCGGTAGAAGGACACATCCAGGGTGCCCAGCGGCGATTGGCTGCCCAGTGCTTCGAGCAAGGCCTGGGCGACCCAGACGCCACCGGTGCGAATGCCGATGTAGCGCGGTTCGCTGATGCCGCGGTGTTCCAGGTGTGCCGTGAGACGAATCGCCATCTGGCTGATCAGTTCGGCAGGATTGGGCAGGCTCATGCTGGCTCCTTCAGGTTCCCGGGCCGGTGGTGAGTGGCGCGGCTTATCGCTAAAAGAAAGCGCCTTGGCGGCGCTTTGTAAAAAATCAGGTTTCGAACAGGGCGGCGTTGGCGTCGAGCCAGCCTTGCAGCAGCAGGGCGGCGGCGATGGCGTCCACCGGGTTGTCGCGGTAGCTGCCTTTCTGTCCGCCGCGCACCAGGCGCTCACCCTTGGCCTCGAACGTGGTCAGGCGCTCGTCATGGGTATAGAAGGGCAGGTTGTAGCGGCCATTGAGCCGGCGGGCGAACTTTTCGGCGCGCAGGCACATGTCGCTGGGCGTGCCGTCCATGTTCAGCGGCAGGCCGACCACCACGGCATCGGGTTTCCACTCCTTGATCAGCGCTTCGACCTGGTTCCAGTCCGGAACACCGTTCTGCGCCTTCAAGGTACACAGCTCGCGGGCCTGGCCGGTAATGACCTGGCCGACCGCCACGCCGATCTGTTTGGTGCCGTAATCGAAGCCCAGCAGCAAGCGCAGGGCCATCAGGCGTGTCCTGCCTGGCTGGTGAGCAGGCTGAGGTTGACCCCCAACCGGCTGGCCGCCGCTTCCAGGCGCAGTTCGCTGCTGGTATTGAACAGGATGTCGGCGTCGAACGGGCAGGTCAGCCAGGCGTTGTCGGCCAGCTCGGCTTCCAGTTGCCCGGGTTCCCAGCCTGCATAGCCGAGGGCGATCAGGCTTTTCTGCGGGCCGACGCCGTCGGCGATGGCGAACAGCACATCCTGGGAGGTGGACAGCGACAAGCCGTCCAGGTCTACCGTGGCCTGGTATTTGGGGCCCGACGGATGGAGCACGAAGCCGCGGTCGGTCTGCACCGGGCCGCCGATGAAAATCGGCACGTGCTGGCACAAGAGTGGCGGTTCGATCTCGGGCCGCAGTTGCTCAAGGATGTCCGCCAGGTTCAGCTCCTGCGGGCGATTGATCACCAGCCCCATGGCCCCATTGGCCGTGTGCTCGACGATGTAGGTCAAGGTATGGGCAAAGTTCGGATCGGCCATGTGCGGCATGGCGATCAGGAAGTGATGCTTGAGGTAGGTGGGGCTGACGTTTTTCATAGGCGCTAGTGTGGCGGGGCAGGGGCGAACTGACAAGCCGGGAAATGCCTGAGACTGTCACCAATCCCCTGTGGGAGCGAGCTTGCTCGCGATAGCAATTGATCATTCAACACAGAGGTCGACTGGCCGTCTGCTATCGCGAGCAAGCTCGCTTGTATGGTAGGACTTGAAGGGAGGAGGAGGGACAAGGCTCGATTCTGACTGTTAGCCGCAGTACAGACCGTGGGAGATTTCGCCCCTCCTCCTTTCACCCAAGCGCCGATAAAGAATGCATCTGGCCTAAACCGACGATAGGAACAAGCCTGCGTCTCTGGGAGAACCCTTCAAGTGTTCAAACCTTAGCCCGGAGAATTTTCAATGGCAATGCCGGTTTCTGTCACAAAGCCGATGGTGGGCGTGGATGTCGCCAAGAACGAACTGGTGATCTATCACGCCGAACTTGATGTACTGGA
>NZ_FNOA01000042.1:0-16483 GCF_900106885.1 Pseudomonas sp. NFACC14 | reverse complement strand
GGCACGGTGTTGATCAGGGTGATGTCGTGCTCGCCCTGCTGCAGTTCCAGCACATTCGTGACCACTTCGATGCTGCCGCCGGACGTCAGCGGTGCGAAGCATTCGTAGACCGCCAGGTCGAAGTTCAGCGACGTCGAGAACAGGGTTTTCGACAGGGTTTCAGCGTCAAAGGCGCCATGAGCCCAGGTGAGGAAGTTCACCGTGTTGCGATGTTCGATCATCACGCCTTTCGGCATACCGGTGGAACCGGAGGTGTAGATTACGTAGGCCAGGTGGGCCGAGGTCAGCTCGGGCACCTGTGGATTCGAGACGGACTCGTCCTGCCAGAGCCCGCTACCGAGGTCGATCACCGGCATCGACGCACCGGTCAACAACCCAACCGTTGCCGATTGGGCCAGCACCACCGCCGGCGCACTGTCTTCCAGCATGTAGGCAATCCGATCCGCCGGATAGGCCGGATCCAGCGGCACATAACCGCCACCCGCCTTCAAGATCGCCAGCAACCCAACGACCATGTCGAGACCACGCTCGACACAGATCGCCACCCGCGAATCCGGCCGCACGCCCTGCTTGCGCAGGTAATGCGCCAATCGGTTGGCTTGTTCATTGAGCTCGCCATAGCTCAGGCGTCGCTCGCCATGCAGCACCGCAGCAGCCTCAGGCGTACGCGCCACCTGATCCTCGAACAGTCCGTGAATGGTCTGCTCGAGAGGGAAATGAGCGGCGGTGCCGTTGAAGCCCTGCAACACCTGCCAGCGCTCGTGTTCAGACAGGATTTCCAGATCGTTGATCGCGGATCCCGGCGCACGCTCCAATGCATCCACCAGGCTCGCCAGGGCCGTCTGCATGTAGGCACCGACCTGACGGGCATCAACCCCGCCGGCCGTTTGCACGCTCAGCAGGAAGCCTTCGCCCTGATCGTCCACCGACAACATGCACGGATAGTTGGTCCGTTCCATGACCTCCAACACCTGCGTACCCGCCCAGCGGTCGACACTGTCGCCGTCCTGGAGCGGGCTGTGCCGGTAGTTCAGCAACGCACTGAACAGCGGCAGCGAAGCCGGCACGCCACTGCAACGCTGGGCCAATGCCAGCGAGGCGTGTTCGTGGCCCAACAGGGCCGTCAGGCGGGCGTGGGTCGCCTTGATCCCGGCACGCACGTCCTGCCCGCCCACGTTCACCCGCAACGGCAGGGTATTGATGAACATGCCCAGGGCGCGATCCGCGCCCTCGCCGCTCTGCATGCGCCCCAGCAGTACAGTGCCGAAGACCACATCCTCGCGGCCGGACACGCGCCCCAGTACCCTTGCCCACGCCAGGTGATGCAAGGCTGCCGCGCTCACGCCCAGTTGGCGCGCCCGCTGCCGCAGACGCCGGCAAAGATCCGGATCGAGGTTCAGCTTGACCTCTTCGATACCCCGGCCATCCCCCTGGACCTCCCGCAGGCCGAACGGCAGCGTCGGCTCGTCGACATCAGCGAGCATGTCGCGGAAAAAGCGCTCATGTTGCTCACGCGGCACGCCCAACAGTGTTTGCGCCACGTAATTACGGTAAGGCATGGCCGCTTCCAGGCGGTCGCCCTCGCCATTGAGGAACGCCAGCATTTCCTCCTGCATCACGTCCAGGGCGGTATGGTCCAGGGCGATATGGTGAAACAGCAGCACCGCGACCCAGCGCTGGTGCACACTGTCCCAGGCGCAGGCCAGGCGCATCAATGGCGCCTTGTCGAGGTCCAGTCGGCAATGGCGAGGGTCGAACATCCTTTGCAACTGCGCCGCGATATCGCCCCTGGCCGGGTCGAGGGCCTGCTCTTCGAGCGTCAACCGGCTCTGGCGCAGCACCACCTGCAATGGCGCCTCGAGGCCTTCGTGCAGCAGCGCGGTCCTGAGGATATCGTGCCGGTCGATCACCGCCTGCAAAGCCTCGACGAAGCCATCGAGTCGAGCACGGCTGTCCATGGCGAAGGTGGCTTGCAGCAGGTAAGGGTCGCCTTCTTCGGCAGCGATGTGGTGATAGAGAATGCCTTCCTGCAACGGCGCCAGCGGATAGATATCCTGCACATTGCCCGCGCCGCCCGGCACCGTGTCCACGATCCGGTCGAGGGTTTCCTGGTCCAGCCTCACCAGCGGCAGCATCGACGGAGTGATCCGTTCGCACCCCGTAGCAATACCGTTGGCCGGCACACTCACCTCGGTACGACCGCCCACTGCCGCCGCCAGGGCGGCCAAGGTAGGCTGACCGAACAGCACCCGCACATCGGCGCTCAGCCCAGCCTTGCGCATCAGTTCGATCAGTTTTACCGCCAGCAGCGAATGCCCGCCCAGTTCGAAGAAATGATCGTGTCGCCCCACCTGCCCGACACCGAGCACATCAGCCCACAACCCTGCCAGTGTGGTCTCCACCTCGCCCAGTGGCGCTTCATATGCACGGCTGGCGAAGGCGTCCGCTTCCGGGGCCGGCAGCGCGCGGCGGTCGAGTTTGCCGTTGGGCGACAAGGGCAGTTTGTCCAGGCGCACGTAGGCCGCCGGAACCATGTAGTCCGGCAGCAGCGCCTGCAAGTGCGCACGCAGTGCATCGGCCTCCGGCGCCGCATCCTCCACCTGGGCGGTGATGTAGGCCACCAGGCGTTTCTCGCCGGGTTGGTCTTCACGGGCGACAACAACCGCCTCCTTTACTTCGCCGTGCTGGCAGAGTCGGGACTCGATCTCACCCAGCTCGACACGGAAACCACGGATCTTGATCTGGTCGTCGTTGCGTCCCAGGTACTCGATATGACCATCGGGCAAGTAGCGGCCCAGGTCACCGGTCTTGTACAGGCGCGCCTGTTCATCGGCCGCGAACGGATCGCGGACGAAGCGCTCGGCGGTCAAGTCATCGCGGTTCAGGTAGCCACGGGCAACACAGATGCCGCCGATGTGGATCTCGCCGGCTACACCGACCGGAACCGGTTGCTGCTGTGCGTCCAGCAAATGGATACGGGTGTTGGCCACCGGCTGCCCGATGGCCGGCAGCGTCGGCCAGGCGGCGACATCGTCCGGCAGCGTCAGGGCGGTGGTGACGTGGGACTCGGTCGGCCCATAGTGGTTATGCAGGCGACAGCCATCAAGGCGCTCGAACAATGCACGGATCTGTGGGGTGATGCGCAATTGTTCGCCGGCGGTGATGACATCTTTCAAGTCGCAGGTCAGCCGAGTGCCTTCACGCTCGCCGGCGACCGCTTCGGCCAGGGCTTGCAGGGCGATGCACGGCAGGTACAGGCGTTCGATGCGCTGTTGGCAGATGTGTTCGAACAGGCGGTGGAAATTCAGGCGGATGTCGGCATGGATCAGCGACAGCTCCCCGCCGGCACACAAGGTGCTGAAGACTTCCTGGAACGCCACGTCGAAGCCGAGTGCGGCAAACTGCAAGGTACGCGCAGCGGCGCGACCCTGCTGCGCGGCTTGGTCGATCTGCCACTGCATCAGGTTGACCAGGGGGCGGTGCGCCATCGCCACGCCCTTGGGCTGGCCGGTGGAGCCGGAGGTGTAAATGACATACGCCAGGCTGTCGGGGTTCAGGCCGCTCACCTGTGCGTCCGGGTTGGTGAACGGCTGCCGGTCGATGCCGGCGACTTCACGGTCCTCATCGTCGAGCAGCAAGGCCGGCACGCCCGCCGCTGGGAAGCGTTCCTGCAGGCTGCGCTGGGTCAGCAGCACCTTCGGTGCGCTGTCCTCCAGCATGTAGCCCAGGCGCTCGGCCGGGTAAGCAGGATCGAGCGGCACATAACCGGCCCCGGCCTTGAGGATACCCACCAGGCCCGCCACCATTTCCAGGCCGCGTTCCACGCAGATCGCCACCCGGTCGTCGGCACGGATACCCCACTCGATCAAACGATGGGCGATCTGATTGGACAGCCGATTCAGCTCGCCGTAGCTCAGGCGCTGCCCCTGATACGTCAGCGCGACGGCCTCAGGCCGAGCTTCGGCATGGGCCTCGAACAGCTGATGGACCAGTAGCCCCGACGGGTACACCGCATCGAAGGCGTTGAAATCGTGCAGCAATCGCTGGCGTTCGCTGACGGGAACAAAGGCCAACGTGTGCAGTGGGATGTTGCCATCCTGGTCGAGGGCATCGGCCAATGCTTCGAGCACGGTGTGCACGTAGCCGCAAACCCGTTGCGCACCGATCCCGGCCACGGCTTGCACGGTCAGTCCAAACGAATCACCGAGGTCATCCACCGACAGCGACAGCGGGTAGTTGGTCCGTTCTTCGCCGCCGAGAATTTGCGCACCGGCCCAGACTCTTGCCTGGCCCGCATCCTCGCTCGCCTGTGCCGCCACGGCGGTCTGCCGATAGTTCATCAGCGCACTGAACAGCGGCGCCGGCGCCGCAACGCCACTGCACCGCTGCGCCAACGACAACGGCGCATGTTCGTGACCCAGCAGCGCCGCCAGGCGGCCATGGGTCGTCTGCAACGCGGCCAGCACCCCCTGGTCCCCCGCCTCGACCCGCAACGGCAAGGTGTTGACGAACATGCCCAAGGCATGTCCGGCCTCCTGTCCGCTGTGCAACCGGCCCATCAATACGGTGCCGAACACCACGTCCTGACGGCTGGACAAGCGCCCCACCACCTGGCCCCAGGCCAAGTGGTGCAGGCTGGCGGTGCTCACCCCCAGGCGCCGGGCCTGGGCACGCAGACGCCGGGCCAGCCCGACCTCCAGCGACAGCGTCGCCTCTTCGATGCCGCTGCCGTCGCCCTGCACATCCTGCAGGCCGAACGGCAGCGTCGGCTCGTCCACGTCGCCGAGCATCTCGCTGAAGAACGCCTCATGGTGCTCGGGATGATTGTCCAGGCGGACCTGAGCCACATAGTTGCGATAAGGCACCGACGCCGGCAGCTCCGTCGCACGACCTTGCAGGTACGCGTCGATTTCCTTGCCCAGCATGCCAAGGGAGGTCGCGTCATCGATCAGGTGATGGAACAGCAGTACCGCCACCCAACTGCCGCTGGCGACATCTTCGGCGAAGTGAATACGCATCATCGGCGCCTGGCGCAGATCGAAGCGGGTGTGACGAGGATCGAAGCGGACCTGCAACTGGCCGGCGATATCGCCTTCGGCCGGGTCCATGACCAGCTCTTCGACCCTCAGGCGCGCCTCGCGCCAAACCACCTGTACCGGTTCGCCGAGCCCTTCCCACGCCACCGAGGTGCGCAGGATGTCGTGCCGTGCGATGACCGCCTGCAAGGCTTGCGCGAACGCGTCCAACTGCTGGCGACTACCGAAGCGCAGCAGGGCCTGCAACAGGTATGGATCGCCTTCGCGGGTCGCCAGGTGGTGATAGAGAATGCCCTCCTGCAACGGCACCAGGCCGTAGATATCCTGCACATTGTCCGCGCCGCCCGGCACGGTTGCGACAATGCGATCGATTTCGTCCTGGGTCAGGGTCGCCAGGGGCAGCATGTCCGGGGTAATGCGCTCGACGTCGCGGGGAATCCGATTCTCCGGCACCACCACTGCGCCGCGGGTGCTCGTGGCAGCGGCCAGGGTCTCCAGCGTCGGCTGGCCGAACAGCACGCCCACGTCAGCGTTCAGGTCCAGCTGACGCATGCGTTCGATCAGCTTGACCGCCAGCAGCGAGTGGCCGCCCAGCTCGAAGAAACGGTCGTGACGACCCACCTGCTCGACCCCAAGCAGCTCGGCCCACAAAGCGGCCAGGGTGATTTCCACCTGGCCCACCGGCGCTTCATAGCTGCGTCGGGCAAATGCCTGCGAATCGGGAGCCGGCAGCGCCTTGCGGTCGAGCTTGCCGTTGGTGGTCAGCGGGAAGGCTTCGAGCATCACGAAGGCGCTCGGCACCATGTAGTCCGCCAGCGAGCCCAGCAGCTCGCTGCGCAACTCGCCCGCAGACACGCAGGCGCCGTCTTCGGCAAGCACATAGGCCACCAGTCGCTTGTCCCCCGGCTCGTCTTCCCGGGCGATCACCACGGCGTCGCGCACTTTTGCGCAGGCCGTCAGCCTCGCTTCGACTTCACCCAGCTCGATACGGAAGCCGCGAATTTTCACCTGCTCATCGTTGCGCCCAAGGTACTGCAGTTCGCCGTTGTGCAACCAGCGACCGAGGTCGCCGGTACGGTACATCCGCGCGTTCGCACCGGTGTCGAACGGATCGGGCAGGAACCGCGTTGCGTTGAGCTCCGGCCGGTTCAGGTAGCCTCGCGCCACACCGGCGCCCCCTACGTACAACTCGCCCTCCACCCCCTTGGGCACCGACTTGCCGTACTTGTCCAGCAGGTACAGGCGCAAATCGGGAATGCGCTTACCGATCGGGCTGACACCAATCAACTGGGCATCGGCCGCTTGCAACGCACGATACGTCACATGCACCGTGGTTTCGGTGATGCCGTACATGTTCACCAATTGCGTACCGGCATTGACTGCCCGGGCATACCACGGTTTGAGGATGCCGGTTTCCAAGGCCTCGCCACCGAAGATCACCTGGCGCAGGCTGTGGGTCAGCTCGCTCTCGCCCTGGGCCGCGATCAACTGGCGGAACGCGCTTGGCGTCTGGTTCAACACCGTGACACCGGCCTCGCACAACAGCGCATAGCAGTCCTGCGGCGAACGGCTGACCAGCTGCGGCACCACCAGCAGACGACCGCCGTGGGTCAGTGCGCCCCAGATTTCCCAGACCGAGAAGTCGAAGGCGAAGGAATGGAACAGCGCCCAGACGTCCTGCGGGCCGAAATCGAACCAAGGGTGCGTGGCCGAGAACAGCCGCGCGACGTTGCGGTGCTCGACCATCACCCCTTTGGGCAAGCCGGTCGAGCCCGAGGTGTAGATCACGTAGGCCAGGTGATGGGATGCCAGGGTGCCGATATTCGGATCATGCCGTGGCTGCTCGGTAAAACCTGCGGCTTCCGGCTGATCGAGCAGCAGCACCGGGACAGCCGGCGCAGGCACCTGGGCTTGCAGCGCCGCTTGGGTCAGCAACGCCACCGGCGAGCTGTCCTCGAGCATGAAGGCCAGGCGGTCCAGGGGATAGGCCGGGTCGAGCGGCACATAGCCAGCGCCGGACTTCAGGATACCCAACAAGCCAACGATCATGTCCAGGCCGCGTTCGACGCAGATGGCCACCCGGTCATCCGGAAATACACCCAGGGCCAGCAGCCGATGGGCGACCTGGTTCGCCCGGGTATTCAGCTCGCCGTAGGTCAGAGTCCGGCCTTCATGAACCACCGCCACCGCGCCAGGCTGCGCGGCGGCCCGGGCTTCGAACAGGCCATGGATCGTGCGGTCGTGCTCATACCGCTGCGCATCGCTCGTGTTCCAGGCCCGGAGCAAGCGGGCTTCAGCCGGTGTCGGCAGGACAAAGTCCTGGATCGGCAGCGTATCGTCACCCAGTCCCTGCTCCAGCACATGGACGAAGCGTTCGGCCATTGCCTCGATTTCATCGGCCTGCAGGAACGCCTGGTTGTAGATCCAGTGCACCCAAGCATTTTTCTGGTTGGGGTTGGTCCGGAAATGGATCGCCAGGGGCATCTGTTCCTGGCCGTTGGAACTCTTCACCGAATAGGCCGTGGCGTCGCCGAACCGGTATAGATAGTTCTCTTCCTCGTAGGAGAACGACACATCGAACAGCTGGGCACGATTGTCACGGCGCAGCTCCAGGGAGCGGTGAATGTCGCTTAAAGGAAACCGCTGGTAGCGATAGTCCTGCTTGAGCGCGCGCGCCACCTCTTGGATCAGCTCGCCGAACGACAGATCATCGGCGAATCTCAAGCGCATGGCACTGACCTGGGTGAACAACCCCACGGTTTGCTTGAAGGTCGAATTGGAGCGATTGAGGATCGGCAGGCCCACCACCAGCTCGTCGCGCTGGGTCGTACGGACAAAGTACACGTACAACGTCGCCAGCAGCACCGGGAAACGCGAAACCTGATGGGTCAGCGCCAGGGCGTCTATCCGCTCGTTCAGCGTCTGTGGGAACGGCGTCATGGCATGGGCGCTGGGCACCACGGGCGCGGCGTAGCGATCACGGTAACGGGCGGTGAACAATGGATCCGGCACATCCCGGTATTTGTCGAGCCAGTAGGCCTGGTCCCGCTGGAAACGGTCCGAGTCGTGGTAACGGGCATCATCCTCGATGAACCCGGCATAGGACGGTGCCGACAGGTCAGGCTCGCGGTTTTCCTCCAGCGCGTTGTACAGGTCACTGAGGGAAGCGAGCATCAGGTTGATGCCCCAGCCGTCCTGGATAATGTGGTGCAAGTTGACGACGAAATAGAACGAAGCGTCATTGAGCTTGACCAGGTAGAAGCGGAACAGCGGCCCCTTATCGAGCTCAAATGCCACTTCCAGCCCCTGTTGCACCCAGGTCTGGGCCGCAATCTGCGGCTCGGGGCGAGTTGAGAGGTCGATCAGCGGTACCCGCACCTCCAGCGACTCGACCAAGGTCTGCATGGGCACGCCGTCGCCACCGACGTCGCAATGCAGGACCGTGCGCAAGGCATCGTGCTTGCGGACCAACAGTTCGACTGCCCGCTGGATACGTTCAGGATCGACGGTACCCTGGATATGAACGTAGCCACCCACGGTGTACAAGGGCGAATCGCCCTTGGTCATCTGGTCCAGCCAGATATCCCGCTGGGAAGCCGTCAGCGGATAGGTCGCAGCAAGTTCCAGGGGCTGGTTCATACGCGGCCTCCTGTCACTTGCACGCCGACAGGCTCTGGATGACGGCTGGCCGAAAGGCCCATTGCGATAACAACGCCCACAGCAAAGAAAAATGTCATACGTTCCTTCTCAGATATTTGTCAGTGCTGCCCGGGACAAACGCAGCAGGGCACGCCTGGAGTTGATGATGCGGATCCGCGCAGACAGCCAGCGCCACCCGGCAGGAGGTCCACTGCTGTCGGGCGGGTTGATGTCAGGCGTCTTTCACGGGTTGGCGGGGATGTTGTCGCGACAACATCGCCAGCCGGACGGTGCAGTCAGAACAGCCATTCAGGCGCGCTTGTCGCGAATGGCGCAGTTGATATCGGAGACGATGTGCCCGTCCGCCAGCTTGATGATCCGGTCGGCCAGCTGGAAGTACTGGTCGTCATGGGTAATGATCAGCACCGTCTTGCCGCGCCGCTTGAGATCGGGCAGCAGTTCTTCGTAGAAGAACTTCTTGAACGGCGGGTCCTGGTCGGCCGCCCATTCGTCGAGCACGTACACCGGTCGGTCCTCCATGTAGGCACATACCAGGGCCAGGCGTTTCTGCTGGCCATAGGACAACGCCTTGAGGGTCGAATAACCGAGCCCTTCGATCTTGATCTTGTCGGCCAACCCGAGGGTTTCCAGGTATTTGCTCGCCAGGTCCGGGCTGCCATCCTCTTCGTCGGGGCCAATGAGGCGATTGAACAGATGAAAATCCGAGAACACCGCGGAAAACAGATCACGGTATTCACTGCGGCTCTCGTCGGTGATCGCCACGCCGTCGAGCAGCACCTCGCCGCTCTGCGGGATGTAGAGCCCGCATAACACCTTGGCCAGGGTGCTCTTGCCGCAACCGTTGCCGCCAACGATGTAGATCAATTCACCCGCCTGTACCATCAGGTCGATGGGGCCCAGGGAGAAACCGCTTCCAGCCTGCGGGTCCTGATAATGCATCCGCACGCCCTTCAACTCGATGCTGCCCCAGGTCTTCTTGTGCTCGAGCAGATGCACCTTCGGTGTTTCGACCGCAACGGGTTCAGGATGCGGATCATTGATCGAGAAACCGAATTCCGCGAGCCGGGTACAGGCGACCTTGCCCGCCGCCAGCACCGGCATCGCCCCCACCAACAGCGACAGCGGCCCCATGATGTAGAGCACCGCCAGCACACTGGCAGTCATCACCTTGGGATCGACCGTGCTGACCAGCGGCGCGGCGAACAGCAGGCAACCGATCAGCAACGACAGGGTGAACTGGCCCACGTTATCGGCGGCGGTGTACCACAGGCGCTCGACGAAGTTGTAGCGCGCCACCCGGGTCGAAGACGCCTCGATGGCGGAGCGGCCGAACCAGCGGCGACGGATGCCGTTGAGTTTCAGCTCCTTGAGGCCGAACACCAGGGCATGGGTGTATTCGTTGAACGCGGTGAACTCGTCCCGAACCCGATTGGTGGACCTCACGCCGCTGGCGAAGAAGAACAGGTACAAGCCCACGCCCAGGATCATCAGCGAAACCGTCAAGGCCAGGACCACCCACGACAGGTACGCCAGGTAGGCAATACCGAACAGGAAGACCGTCGTTTCTACCAGCACCGTGGGCATGACGATCAGCGTCGTGTTCAGTTGCGGGATATCGTTGGTCAACATCGTCAGCACATTGGGCGGGCCGCGCCGGTCCACTTCTTCCAGTGGCGTGGCGAGAATCTTGCGACACAGCGCAATGCGCAACCGAGTCATGATGCGCATGCTGGCGTAGGCCGGGAACAAGGCCGCGCCGTTGCGCAGGATCAGCGCCGTGGCACTGAGGCCGATGAACCAATACAGCGCCTGCAGGCGCGATCCATCATTGTGGATGGCGTCGTTGATCACACTCACCACCGCGATGGACGCCACCCCGCTGATGACACCGCAAACCAACGTAAAGAGCGTCAGCCAGGGATGGTTACGCCACAACAGGCGCATGACCGAGCCCGCCTTGGGCTTCTTCGCTTTCTTCTCTTCTTTCATGGGTTGCTATCCTTCAATGGAGTCGCGAAAGGGCTCACGCCGGTCGCCATACGTCGCCCCGGGCGGTCATTTCGCCCATCGCCACAACGATGAGGCGTGGTTCCTCGTAAGGGTCGCGAGCGTGGGCGGCCAACATGTTGTCGAGCATCACCACATCGCCCTTGCGCCAGGCGAACCTGACCGCACAGGCCTCATAGGCCTCGCCGAGCAACGCCATGACGTCGTCTTCAATCGGCGTTCCATCGCCATAACTGACCATGCGCGGCAGACGATCGGCGCCGAACATATCAAGCAGGTCTTCGCGCATTTCCTCGCCAAGACAGAACGGATGGTGCAGCTGTACCTGGTTGAAAAAAGCCCGCTCCCCGGTCACCGGATGTTGGATAACCGCTGGACAGAGGGTGCGCACCTGCAGGGTTTCGTCGTCGAGCCATTCGAAATCGGTGCCCTGTTCCCGGCATCGCTGTTCGACGGCCGCGCGGTCGCTGGTACCGAAGAACGATGCCCAGCTCGGCTCGACGCCAGCGGTAAAGGTGCGGCTGTACATCAGGCCTTTTTGTTCGAATCGAGCCACCACCTGTGGCGGCAGGCTTTGCAGCACTTGGCGGATGTCGGCCAGCGGCGTCGCACCGCCAACCCGTGACGGCTGCTCGCAATAGAACCATTGCTTGCGCGGCCAGCTTTCCAGGTGCGAGCTCTCGTTGTGATACAGGATCATCTCGCGCTCGGGATATGGCGTGGAGCGGTAGACGTTGCGTCCGCCCTCCTTCTTCGGCAAGTCGCCGTAGCTGCCGTGCAACCCGGGCGACAAGGCTTCGGCGAACGCCTCGAAGGCCGGCACCGAGCCGAGGTCAAAGCCACGAAACAGCACCGCGCCGTGGCGACACAGCAACGCCTCGATGGCCTCGCGATGGGTATTGGCCCACAGCGAAGGATCCAGCTCCGGTTCGATCGGTTCGATCACCACCGGCAAACTCAAATCGTCGGCGAGCAATGACAGCCTGACCGATTCGCCGGCCCCCTGACCTGGCCAGACAAGCGAATCCGCGATCCCGTCAGCGGGCATGACGGGCGATGCGTCAGTTTGAAGACTCATGAATAACTCCTGAATCACGGATCGTCGGATCCACGTCGCAGGGCCGGACCAATGCGCCCCACCATCGGGCAAGGATAAAAACACTGATCCGGGGTGATGTCTGGCACCGCAAACCGGGACAGAGGGGGTCAGGGAGGTTGCCCGGGCCGTTTGCGGAGCGGCTGATCCTTGTCCCCATTTCCCGCGACAGACGCCGGCACGAAGTCGGTGCTGAAATGCGTCAGCTGCGAATTGCACAGGTACCGCAAACGATGCCGTGGGTCGCAGTGACGTCTCGAGCACATCGGTTTGCGACACGCAAACACGCTGTGCCTGGCATTTAACAGGAGCGTTAGTCATGCCGATTAAGAACACTGGCGGATCGGTCAACCCCGCGCCAGCCCCCCTCACGCCCGGTGCATTCTTGCATGAAACATTCGTCGCCCGGGCCCGTGAATTCCCTGAGCGAACCGCGGTTTCAGACGCCTCTCGCTCATTGAGCTACGCACAACTCGACACGGTTTCGTCGCAGCTGGCGGCCAGGCTTCGCCAGGAAGGCGTCCAGGACGGCATGCTGGTGGGGATGTGCCTGCCACGTGGCGTCGACCTGGTCATCAGCCTGCTGGGTATCCTCAAGGCCGGCGGCGCCTACGTCCCGGTCGACCCGCAGTACCCCGGTAAACGTATCGAACACATCGTGCGCGACAGCGGCCTGGGCCTGATGATCGGTGAACTCGCCGACCTGCCGCCGAGCGCGTCCGTACGTGTCCTGTCCCTGGCCGAGCTGCTGGCCGGCCCGGCCTTGCAAGCGCCGCCCGCCAACGACCGACGCAACCCCGACGAGGCCGCGGCCTATGTCATCTACACCTCCGGGTCCACCGGTGAGCCCAAGGGCGTATTGGTGGCGCACGGTAACGTCAGCCGCCTGTTGGAAAGTACCCAACGTTCGTTCGCCTTCACCGAAAACGACGTCTGGTCGATGTTCCACTCCATCGGTTTCGATTTTTCGGTGTGGGAAATCTGGGGCGCCCTCGCCCACGGCGGCCACGTCGCCGTGGTGCCCTACGATGTTTCGCGCTCGCCAAGTGGCACGCGTCAATGGCTGGCCGACCAGGGCGTGACGGTCCTGAGCCAGACGCCATCGGCGTTCCGCGGCCTGGATGAGGCGGACCGCTCTGCCAGTGCGCCACTGGCCCTGCGCTATGTGGTGTTCGGCGGCGAGGCGCTGCCCGCCACCGTCCTGCGGCCGTGGGTTGAGCGCCATGGCGATCAGAAGCCGGCCTTGATCAACATGTACGGCATCACCGAAGCCACCGTCCACACCACCTTCAAACGCGTGCGTGGCCAGGACCTGGAAAGCGCCGCCATGGTGTCCATCGGTGCGCCGCTGGACGGCTGGCGCCTGCACCTGCTCGACGCCGATCAACAACCGGTGTCCCAAGGCAACGCCGGTGAGCTGTACATCGAAGGCGCCGGGGTCGCCCTGGGCTACCTGAATCGTCCCGCCCTGAACGCCGAGCGCTTCGTCCAGCTACCAGGCACTTCGAGCCGTGCCTATCGCACCGGTGACCTGCTGGTACTGGGAGACGATGGCGAGTACCGCTACGCCGGTCGTTGCGATGAACAACTGAAGATCCGCGGCTTCCGCATCGAGCCGGGCGAAGTCGAGGCATGCCTGCAAGCCGGCCCCGCCGTAGCCGCCGCCCACGTGGCCGGTCATGATTACGGCGATGGCGACTGGCGCCTGGTCACCTACGTGGTGCCGACCCATGGCGTGGCGGCCTGGACCGAACAGGTGCGCAGCGAAGTGGCCGCACAGGTGGCCGCGAACCTGCCGGACTACATGCGCCCCTCGGCCTACATCCCACTGGCCGCGTTGCCGGTCACCGACCACGGCAAGATCGACAAGGGCCGCCTGCCCTCGCCCGACTCCACCACCTCGACCGTGGACCACACCAGCGAACCGGACCTCACCGAACAGGAGCAGTTCGTGCTCAAGGTCTGGTCGGACGACCTCGGCCTGAAGAACATCGGCCTGAACGATGATTTCTTCGACTTCGGCGGCACCTCCCTGGCCCTGATCCGCTCGTTGAGCACGCTCAAGGCCCATTACCGAGTCAACCTCGACCCAGGTGTGCTGGCAGATGGCGCGACCGCCAAAGTGTTGGCCGGCTGTATCCAGCGCTCCCTTGTTCAAGCCCATTGATCGAAAAGGAAAAGCTCATGAGCAAAAAATTCGCCCTGACCCCGGAAGAACGTGCGTCCTTTGAAAAGAACGGCTTCATCGGACCGTTCGACGCCTATTCGCCAGAAGAAATGAAAGAAACCTGGAAGCGCACCCGCCTGCGCCTGCTCGACCGCAGCGCCGCGGCCTACCAGGACCTGGATGCGATCTCCGGCGGCACCAACATTGCCAACTACGATCGCCACCTGGACGACGAATTCCTCGCCAGCCACATCTGCCGTCCGCAGATCTGCGACCGCGTCGAGAGCATCCTCGGCCCGGACGTGTTGTGCTGGCGCACTGAGTTCTTCCCTAAATACCCGGGCGACGAAGGCACCGACTGGCACCAGGCCGACACCTTCGCCAACGCCTCGGGCAAGCCGCAGATTCTCTGGCCGGAAAACGAGGACTTCGGCGGCACCATCACCGTCTGGACCGCCTTCACCGACGCCAACATCGCCAACGGTTGCCTGCAGTTCATTCCCGGCACCCAGAACAGCATGAACTACGACGAAACCAAGCGCATGGCCTACGATCCCGATGCCAACAACAGCTCGGTGGTCAAGGATGGTGTGCGGCGCGGTTTCTTCGGCTACGACTATCGCCAGCTGCAGATCGACGAAAACTGGAAGCCCGACGAAGCCTCCGCCGTGCCCATGCAGATGAAAGCCGGCCAGTTCATCATTTTCTGGTCGACCCTGATGCACGCCTCCTATCCCCACAGCGGCGAGTCCCAGGACATGCGCATGGGCTTCGCCTCGCGTTATGTACCGTCGTTCGTGAAGATCTACCCGGACTCCGACCACATCGAGGAATACGGTGGACGTATCAGCCTTGAAAAGTACGGCGCGGTGCAGGTCATCGGCGAGACGACCCCTGCATACAATCGCCTTGTCACCCACACGACCCGAGGCAAGAAGTTCGAAGCCGTCTGATCTTTTCAATGCCATATGACAGTTGGCATGCGCAACGTGCCTGACAGGAGTCCCCAATCCATGACTACTTCCACCGACGCAGCGACGCGCCTGTGTGAGACCGTAAGGATGCTTAGGCACCTTGCCATCCATTTGCCCGATCCTATCTGCCTGAGCTTTTTGGCCCAGGGCAGTGACGTGGCGCCCGACCAGGCTTCCTCCAGCGTGAGAGCCACGGAACGCGCGGTCAGCGCCGCGTTCGCCAGGATCGGCGTCAAAGCCGTGCAGTACGTGCATGACGGCGAGGCGCAGCTGTCGTCTTTCGAGATGTTCATCAGCAAGAAAATCTGCCAGGCGCTCGAGTTTGCCTATGACCACTTCGACGATGTCGACAGTGCCAAGGACTTCGGGCGCCTGGTCAGACACTTCGATTTCAGCGGTGCCGTGCCCGAGGTCGAGACACTGCACCTGATTACCCGCGACAACGTGGCGCTGTCGGTGCATGCCAGCACTGATCGAAACCGCCCGGCCATCGTCCTCGCCCTGCCCTGCGGCATGCCGTTCGACTTGTGTCGCGACTGGTTCAATGCACTGAGCGAAAGGTTCTTCGTGGTCACCTGGGAAACCCGCGGGCTGTTCGGTTCCTGCACCTCGTTCGATCAGTTGTCCGTGGACACCGATGCCCAGGTGGGCGACCTGATCAATGTGATGAACCACTATGGCCTGCAAAGCGCGCACTTGATGGGTATCTGCGGTGGCGCGGTGATCGCCCTCAGCGCGGCGGCCATCCACACCGACCGGGTCAACTCTCTGAGCCTGTGGCACGGCGATTACAATCTGGGAGACGACAGCCTGCGCACCACCCACCAGCAGAACTTCGAGTGGCTGATGGAGTCGGCCGCCGTGGACCGCAACGAAGCCAGCGACCTGCAGGCGTTGTTCCTGGACCAGGCGACCCTGGCGACCATTCCGGACTCCATCGCCCATGCGGCGCTCTACCCCTATGTCAACGAAGAGCTGTTCTATCGCTATGCGCGACTCAACGATGCGCTGAACAAGACTGAGTTGAAGTCGCGGCTGGAGCAGATCACGGCGCCCACCCTGGTCGTCGCCGGCGACGCCGATGAAACCACCCACATTGGCGGCTCCAAGCACATTGCCGAGTCCATCAGTGACGCCTTGCTGCATGTGGAGCGTAATGGCAGCCATCTGGCGTTCTTCGAGTCGACCCATCGCTCGAAACACACCGCCTTCCACTTCCTGGAATCGACCCTCGAATCGACGGTGGTCTGACTCACCGGATAGGGCGCAGTGCAAAACCCCTGGGAGCTGGGCTTGCTCGGCTCCCACATGGGTCTTCGATTCAGCGCCCGCCCACATGGATTCTTGGGAACCCACAAACTCAGCATCCCCCCACAATCCTTTGTGGGAGCTGAGCTTGCTCGCGATAGCGGTGGACCAGCTTGCATCGGGATTGACTGCGCCGCCGTCATCGCGAGCAAGCTGAACTGGCCTAATGATTTTGGACACTTCAATCGGGCGCTATGATGGCGCCCAAATCTGAGGTGTTTTTGGTTATGCGTAA
>NZ_FNOA01000013.1:0-166325 GCF_900106885.1 Pseudomonas sp. NFACC14 | reverse complement strand
AATGCCATCGCGAGCAAGCTCGCTCCCACAGTTTTTTGCGGTGTCCACAGGCGTTGTGTCCGCCGCTAATCCCTTGTGGGAGCGAGCTTGCTCGCGATGAAGGCAACCCGGTCTCCCGGTTCGCCGCGACCTTACTCCAGCGCCGCCGCCGGACCGAAGAATTCGTAGCGGCTCTGCCGGTCCGGCACACCCAGGGCCTTGAGGTGGCGTTTGACGGCACCCATGAACCCCTTCGGCCCAAGGAAATAGGCATCCAGGTCACGCTGCTCCGGCAACCATTGCGCCAATTGCTCCTGGCTCAGCAGTCCCACCTTATCCGCCGCCGGGCTCAAGCCGTCGTCTTCGTCGTAGCAGTAGAAGCGCTTGAGTTGCGGATGCCGCTTGGCCAAGTCGTCGATCCAGTCGCGGAAGGCATGGGCGCGGCCGTTACGTGCACAGTGAATGAAATGCACCGGCCGCTCGGTTTGCAGTGCCGCCTGCAACATGGCCAGGGTCGGCGTGATGCCGACGCCGCCGCTGATCAGCACCAGCGGCTTGTCGCTGGCGGTCAGGTAGAAATCCCCGGACGGTGGGAACAACTGGATACGGCTGCCAACGTCGAAATGACGATGCAAGTAGTTGGACACTCGCCCACCTGGCTCGCGCTTGACGCTGATCCGATACCGACCATTGTCCGCCAGGGCCGACAGCGAATAGTTACGGCGCACTTCCTCGCCATCGAGGATGAGCTTCATGCCGATGTACTGGCCCGGCTCGGCCACCAGGATCGGGCCCTTGTCCGCCGGTTCGAAGTAGAACGAGGTGATCTCCGAGCTTTCCTGGACCTTGGCCGCCAGGATGAACTCACGCTCGCCACGCCAGCCGCCCGGCGCCTCGGCCTTCTTGTCGTACATACCGGCTTCGGCACCGATCAGGATATCAGCCAACTGGTTGTAGGCAGCGCCCCACGCCGCAATCACCTCGGGCGTGGCGATGTCCGCGCCCAACACCTCGGCAATGGCTCGCAGCAGGCACGCACCGACAATCGGGTAATGTTCCGGCAGGATCTGCAAGGCAACGTGCTTGTTGACGATTTTCGCCACCAGGTCGCCCAACTGGTCGAGCTGGTCAATGTGCCGCGCATACATCAACACGCCGTTGGCCAGCGCACGGGGTTGATCGCCACTGGCCTGGTGAGCCTGGTTGAACAGGGGGCGCACTTGCGGGTATTCGGACAGCATCATGCGATAGAAGTGAGTGATCAGTGCTTCACCACCGCTTTCCAACAAGGGAACAGTGGAACGAATGATGGCGCGTTCTGCTTGGCTGAGCATAAGGTGACTCCATGCAAGGACTTGAATAACAACTACAGCCTTACCATCAGTTTCCATGCCATTATTTATTTCGTTATTTTTCAATGATTTAATTAAAAAATAGTCATAAAGACACGGAACCCTCTATAGTCTTTATGACTACATGGAGTCTTTATGACTGCAACCTCTCTACTCACAGCCTTGCTGCCCCTGGTGGCGGACCTGTCCCGCGAACTGCCTGAAGGCGAGCGCCATCGCCGCTTGCTGGGCGCCCTGCGCGCGCTGCTGCCCTGTGATGCAGCCGCGCTGCTGCGCCTGGACGGAGACTGCCTCGTGCCCCTGGCGGTGGACGGTTTGAGCACCGATACACTGGGCCGACGCTTCCGGGTCAGCGAACACCCACGCTTCGAAGCGCTGCTGGCGAACCCGCAGCCCACCCGCTTCGCCGCCGACAGCGGCCTGCCCGATCCGTACGACGGGTTGGTCGAGGGGCTGGCCGAGCACTTGGAGGTCCATGACTGCATGGGGTGTCCGCTGTTCGTCGACGAGCGCCCCTGGGGCCTGCTCACCTTGGATTCGCTGGACCCGGAACGCTTCGAACCCATCGACCTGAGCGCCCTGCAAGCCTTCGCCAGCCTCGCCGCCGCCACGGTCAGCGCCGCCGAACGCATTGAGCGCCTGGCCTTGAAGGCCGAGGATGAGCACCGCCGCGCCGAGGTCTATCGCCAGGCCAGCGGCCAGCAACATCGCGACATGGTCGGCCAGAGCAAGGCCCACAAGCGCCTGGTGGAAGAGATCGCGCTGGTGGGCGGCAGCGACCTGACCGTATTGATCACGGGCGAAACCGGTGTGGGCAAGGAACTGGTCGCCCAGGCCATCCATGCCGCGTCGAAACGCGCCGGGCAGCCGCTCATCAGCCTCAATTGCGCCGCCCTGCCGGATACGCTGGTGGAAAGTGAACTCTTCGGCCACGTACGGGGCGCCTTCACCGGGGCGACGAACGACCGGCGCGGCAAATTCGAACTGGCCGACGGCGGCACCCTGTTCCTCGATGAGGTGGGTGAGTTGTCCCTGACGGTCCAGGCCAAGTTGCTGCGGGTGTTGCAAAGCGGCCAACTGCAGCGCCTGGGTTCGGACAAGGAGCACCGGGTCGATGTACGCCTGATCGCCGCCACCAATCGCGACCTCGCCGAAGAGGTACGCAACGGCCGTTACCGGGCCGATTTCTACCATCGCTTGAGTGTGTATCCATTGCAGGTACCGGCGCTGCGTGAGCGCGGACGGGACGTGCTGCTGCTCAGCGGCTTTTTCCTGGAACAGAATCGTTCACGCATGGGCCTGGGCAGCCTGCGCCTGACCAACGACGCCCAGGCCGCACTGTTGGCCTACGACTGGCCGGGTAACGTACGCGAACTGGAACACCTGATTGGCCGCAGTGCCCTGAAGGCCTTGGGCCGCTGCCCGACGCGCCCGAAAATCCTCAGCCTCAGCGCCCAGGACCTGGGTTTGCCCCAAGCCCCTGTGGATAACCCAGCCCCATCGTCCACCGGCCCGGGGCCAGCCCTGGTGAGCGTGACGGGAGACATGCGCGAAGCGGTGGACGAATTCCAACGCAATTTGATCGCCGCCTGCCTGGAGCGGCACCAGTACAACTGGGCCAGCGCCGCCCGGGAGCTGGGGCTGGATCGGGCGAACCTGGGGCGGATGGCCCGGCGGTTGGGGCTGAAATAAAACCTGTGGCGAGGGGATTTATCCCCGCTGGGCTGCAAAGCAGCCCCAAAATCTACCCACCCGGAGTATCAGACTGAATGCGTTCAGCCTTTTTTGGGGTTGCTGCGCAACCCAGCGGGGATAAATCCCCTCGCCACAGATAAACCCCTCGCCACCAGTGGAGCCATCCGAGGCCGCTGACTTGAAATTGGCTGTCGACAGCTTTCTCCCTAAAGCCTGCCCCCGACAAGTCGATAACCCGATATCAAAAGCTGTTTTGGCGATCTTCAGGCTCGCCCCACCTTTTTCCACAGAAGGTTTTTATGTCTTCCAACAAAGCCCGCGCAGATTCACTTTCGCTTCTGCTGTTTACCTTGCGCAGCGGCAAGCTGATGGCGATCAACCTGCTCAAAGTCAGTGAAATCATTCCCTGCCCACCGTTGACCAAACTGCCGGAGTCCCATCCGCACGTCAAAGGCATCGCCACCCTGCGTGGGACATCGTTGTCGGTGATCGACCTGAGCCGCGCCATTGGCGAGCGGCCGCTGGAAGATCCGGACGGCGGTTGCCTGATCGTCACCGACGTGAGCCGCTCCAAACAGGGCCTGCATGTGCAGGCGGTGAGCAAGATCGTGCATTGCCTGACCACCGACATCAAACCGCCGCCCTACGGTTCCGGCGGCGTGCGTGCGTTCATCACCGGCGTGACCTCGGTGGACGGCACGCTGGTGCAAGTGCTGGACATCGAAAAGGTGATCCACGGCATCGCACCGGCGCAGATCGAAACCGCGCCGACCGAGCTGAGCATGGAAGACGCCGAGGTCCTGGGCAGCGCCCGGATCCTGGTGGTCGATGACAGTCAGGTGGCATTGCAGCAATCGGTGCATACCCTGCGCAACCTGGGCCTGCAATGTCACACCGCCCGCAGCGCCAAGGAGGCCATCGACTGTCTGCTGGAACTGCAGGGCACGGCGCAGGAGATCAACCTGATCGTTTCCGATATCGAAATGTCGGAAATGGACGGCTACGCCCTCACCCGGACCCTGCGCGAAACGCCGGACTTCGCGCACCTCTACGTGTTGCTGCACACGTCGCTCGACAGCGCCATGAACAGTGAGAAAGCGCGATTGGCCGGCGCGAACGGGGTGCTCACCAAGTTCTCGTCGCCGGAATTGACCAAGTGCCTGATCACCGCGGCCAAGGCCGTCGCCGAACAAGGGCGCTGACACCCACCCGCGGCAAGGCAGGCCGAACGCCAGGAGGCTGCGATCCTCGCGGCCTCTGAACACTGCTCCAACTTCAGGCAGCTCCGACCTCAGGCATACTCCTGTCCTGGTTCCCCTGAACAAGGACATTGTTGATGAAAATCCCTGCGCTGATGCTCCTCGGCCTCACTGCCGCCATGGCTTTTCAGGCCCAGGCTTCCAGCCCCGACGCCTGGGCCGCCTACGACAAAAAAGTGCTCGCCAGTTGCCTGAAGGCCAGCGGCCTTAAAGACCCCGAACCCGTCGGCACCGCCGCGCAATTCGACGACCGGGTGGGCTACACCGCGCTGTTGCTGCAAGGCCAATACCCACAGAAACACATGAAAGGCGCAACCGGCACCGAGTTGTGCCTCTACCGCAAGAAAACCAGGACCGCCTTCGTCACCGAATGGGACTCGATCCGCTCGACCGATGCCTCTCGATGAATGGCGCATAACTTGCTTCGCAGGGCTTATCTCGGCGTTTTTCCGGCGCCGCTTTCAGCCTATTGCCTTCGGTCGATCAATGAACACAACGTTTTCCTGTGTAGGGTGCGGTAAATGCTGCACCGGCCATCACGTTCCCCTGACCCTCGACGAAGCCAGGATGTGGGCCAATGACGGCGGCCAGGTGATTGTCCTGGTCGAGGCCTTCCTGCCCAATGGCCTCGGTCTTCCGGTGGCGCAACGTGAACATGCCGAACGACGCTCGGCGGTGGTCCGTAGCGGCACGAGTGACGCGCGGGTGGCGATCACATTCGCCGCTTATAACGTGGGTCGTTGCCATAATCTGGACGACGAAAACCTGTGCCGCATCTATGAGCGCAGACCCTTGGTGTGCCGCATTTATCCCATGGAAATCAATCCACACATCCCGCTCGATACCGCCGCCAAGGATTGCCCACCGGAGTCGTGGGAAACGGGGCCGCAGTTGATACTGGGCGGTGAATTGGTGGACCAGGAACTGGCCCGCTTGATCGAGCGTTCACGCCAGGCCGATCGTGATGAAATCGCGATCAAGGAACGCATCTGCATGTCTCTGGGCATCCACACGACGGCGTTGAAGGGCGACGGGTTCACGGCCTACCTGCCGAACATGGCTGCGTTTGCCGCCGCTATCGATCAAGCCCGCTCGCAGCCGTTGGACCAAGCGACTGGCGAATGGCAGTTCCACCTGTCCGGCGAGGACGTGGCCAACCAGGTCTCGGCCAGCGGCGCGCGGGTGGTCACTGAAGCACCGGTCACCTACGCCTTCATTTCCCTGCGGGCCGCCTGAGTTTGTAAAGATCCCCCCCTGTGGGAGCGAGCTTGCTCGCGATGGCGCCGGTCCAGTCACGCGCAATGGATTGGCAGACCGCTATCGCGAGCAAGCTCGCTCCCACAGAGGGTTGGCGGCGCTGCGTTTACACCGTCCCCTCTCGCCTAACCCGCGCCAGGAATGTTAGCGTGCTTGGTATTCCATGCAGATGAGCCTTGCACGATGAAAAAAACCGTACTTGCCTTCAGCCGTATCACGCCCCCCATGATCGAACGCCTGCGCCAGGACTTCGACGTGATCGTCCCCAACCCGTCGAACGGCGACATCAACGCGCAGTTCAACGAAGCCTTGCCTCACGTCCACGGGCTGATCGGCGTCGGTCGCAAGCTCGGCCGCGAGCAACTGCAGAGCGCCACGAACCTGCAAGTGGTCTCCAGCGTATCGGTGGGCTACGACAACTATGACCTGGCCTACTTCAATGAACGCGGGATCATGCTCACCAACACCCCCGACGTGCTCACCGAAAGCACCGCCGACCTGGCCTTCGCCCTGCTGATGAGCAGCGCCCGGCGCGTGGCCGAACTGGACGCCTGGACCAAGGCCGGGCAATGGCAAGCGACGGTCGGCCCGCAGTTGTTCGGCAGCGACGTACATGGCAAGACCCTGGGCATCGTCGGCATGGGCAACATCGGCGCAGCCATTGCCCGGCGTGGCCGGCTGGGGTTCAACATGCCGATTATCTACAGCGGCAACAGTCGCAAGACCGAGCTGGAAAACCAACTGGGCGCACAATTTCGCGAACTGGACCAATTGCTGGCCGAAGCCGACTTCGTCTGCCTCGTCGTACCGTTGAGCGAGAAGACCCGCCACCTGATCGGTCAGCGTGAACTGGGCCTGATGAAGCCAAGTGCCATCCTGGTCAACATTTCCCGTGGCCCTGTGGTAGACGAACCCGCGCTGATCGCAGCGTTGCAGAACAACCGCATCCGCGGTGCCGGGCTGGATGTCTACGAGAAAGAGCCACTGGCCGAATCGCCGCTGTTCCAACTGAAGAACGCCGTGACCCTGCCCCACATTGGCTCTGCGACTCACGAAACCCGTGAGGCCATGGCCAATCTGGCTGTGGATAACTTGCGCAGTGCCTTGTTGGGCGAGCGACCGCGGAACCTGGTCAACCCGCAAGTCTGGAAATAAATCCTCCGCAAAGCCCCCGGGGGAACACGCCGTGGCGAGGCAGCTTGCTGTGGCGAGGGGATTTATCCCCGTTGGGCTGCGCAGCAGCCCCTGCCGGTTTATCTGACGCATTGCGGTGGCAGATAGACCTTGGGGTCGCTTCGCAACCCAGCGGGAGCAAGCTCCCTCGCCACGGGATTATTGCCAGGCGTTCTGTCTCAGCGGGCCCCCAGTGCGACATTCGTCGCCACCGGTCGCGGCTTGCGGAACACCAGCACGTTCCCCAGCATCACCAGGACCAACCCCACCCATGCCGGCACCGTCCACTGGTAGCCCTCGGCAAACGCCGAGACATTCAATGCCACCACCGGGAACAGCACGGTGCAATAGGCCGCCCGCTCCGGCCCCATGCGTCCGACCAGTGTCAGGTAGGCGGTAAAGCCGATCACCGACCCCGGGATCACCAGGTACAACAACGAGCCGATGTAGCGCGTGTTCCATTCCATGTCGAACGGAATGCCTTTGAACGCACACCACACCGCCAGCATCGCTGCGCCATAAGCCATGCCCCAGGCGTTAGTGGTCAGTGGCTTGAGGCCGGCTTTCTGTTGCAGGCTCGACAGCATGTTGCCCGCCGAGAAACACAACGTCCCCAGCAGTGCCAGTGCCAATCCGAGCAACGTTTGCGGGCTTGCGCTGTGACCGGCCAATTCCGGCCAGAACAGCAAGGCCAGCCCCGAAAGCCCCAGGGCGCCCCCCAACAGCACGTTATGGGCAATCCGCTGACCGAAGAAAACCCGGGCATTGAGGGCGTTCCAAAGGGTGGCGGTGGAAAACACCACGGCGACCAAGCCACTGGGAATCCACTGGCTGGCAGTCAGGAAGCACATGAAGTTGATGCAGAACAGGCACAGGCCCTGGGCGACGCAGATCAAATGGCCACGCCGGTTCATCACCTGCAGGCGGCGGCTGAGCAGCAGCATCGCGAACAGAATCAGGGCCGCGAGGCCAAAGCGATAGACAATCGACACGGGAATGGCGACAACGCCCAGTTGCAGTTTCAGGGCGATCCACGTGGTGCCCCAGATGAGCACGGTAAGCAGGTACAACGAGAGGTTCATGGTGACGGCTCCTGGCAATGGCCATCAGTGTCACGCCGTTGGCCACCCCACACTTGCGTAAACTTGCGCTTTTGTCGGTTCGCAGGCTGGCATGGGCCGGCCGACGGAGTAGGATTCGAGTCGGAGAGAACCGATCATGTCCACACTGCAAAGCCTGCAAGTCTTTCAAGCCCTCAACAGCTCGCCCAACGCTCGCCTGGAGCACAGCGCCGAGCTTGGGGACGGCTTGGCGGCCGCTTTGTGGAGCAACCATCACGACGCCCAGGACTACGAGGCGCCGACCCACCATACGTTGTCCTGCTACATCGCCGGTGGCACGGGTACGTTTCGCCGCGAACGACCCGAGATCACAGGGGCGCCGGGCAAACTCTGCGTACTGCCCGCCGGACATGAATCGGCCTGGGTCATCAACGGCGACATTCGCCTTGCCCACCTGTATTTCAGCCCTGAGCAATTCGCCTTGGGTTGCATCACGCTGCTGGATCGCGAACCGCGGCAGGTGCAATTGCACGAGGAGACGTTCCTCGACGACCCGCAACAGGCACAACGCTTTCGCCAGTTGATCGCGCTGAACTGGAACGAACCCGCCGAACGCCTGCTGACCACCAGCCTGGCCCATGACCTGCTCAACCACCTGCTGCTCAGCCAGGTCGGCCAGCGCCAGGGGCTTCGCCTCAAAGGCGGCCTGGCGGCGCATCAGCGACGGTTGCTGGTGGATTACGTCGACAGCCACCTGGCCGAGGCCATCAGCCTTGGGCAACTGGCGGCGCTGTGCGCATTGTCCGAATACCACTTCGCGCGGATGTTCCGCGAAAGCTTCGGACTGCCGCCCCATCAATATGTACTGGCCCGGCGCCTGGCTTGCGCGCAACACTTGCTGCGTACCACCTCACAACCGTTGGGCGAGGTGGCGCTGGCCTGCGGATTCGCCAGCGCCAGCCACTTCGCCAACCGTTTTCGCCAGACCGTGGGGGCGAGCCCCGGGGAATATCGACAGGCATTCTTGCGCTAGCCAGACTATCGCCATCGCGAGCAAGCTCGCTCCCACACCGGACTCGGGGCGGTCACAAAATCGCCATTCGACACAAATCCCTTCTGTGGGAGCGAGCTTGCTCGCGATGGCGTCAGGACATTCAACAACTTCGCAAGCTGACCCACCGCTTTCGCGAGCAAGCCCCGCACACAGGGGAATAGGATCAATGCGGGAATGGGCTTATTTGCCGCAGCGGACCGACAAAAGCAGAACGGGCCTGCGATGCAGGCCCGTTCGGTGAGTGACTTTAAGTGATCGGGCTCAGCCGTTGAGTGCGGCCCGTTCGTTCTCCAGGAATTCTTCTTCCAATAGCGCATCGGCCAAGGCAACGGATTCGGTCGGTGTCGCAATGGCAGCGCGCTTGCCGCGCAGTTTGCCGAACAAGTGCTCCAAGGCGTTTTCAAGCTTGGTGGCCGCCCCCTCGATCGCCAGTTCCAGCGTATCGGCCTTGTGCGTCACGGAAATCGGCTGGTGGCCTTTAGGCCGCGCCTCAAGCTGGCAACGCAGGTCATGGGGACCGGGCTTGTCGCCGTTCTCGTCCCGCAAATGAACCTCGACCCGTGTCAGGTCTTCTTCATAACGTTCGAGCGTGCTTTCGATGGTAGTACGTACCCACTCCTCCAGTCGGATGCTGCTTTGAATATGGTTATCGCTGTTGACTTGGATTTGCATAGTTCATCCCTTATTTCAGCTAGCTCGCCGGGGGCCATCGACGTGAATGCAACGGCCCCTTGAATACAGAGTCGGGCTGGCGGAAGAACAATTCAACCCCTGGAAAAATATAAATATCCATTTGCAAATAAAGCCGGACAACAGGCAAAGGCACTGTTAAGGTCGGGAGTTGCCCCGCCCTGCCCACCCGCCGCAAATCGCCTCCCCTCCTGCACCGTCAACGAACATCCGCACGTTATTGCCCCGAAACGGGCAGCCGCATTCCAGAGCGTTCGACGCTTGGGTGCCGGGATCATTGTCCGACGGTTTTTCCGGCATGCCACTTGCTACTTCCCTGTAGGCGCTGTCGCAGGCTGCGATCTTTTCGATTTGAAGCCTGCCCAGCCCTGGAAAATTTGAGATGAACACGATCATGGAATGGCCGATGGTCCAGTGTTGCGAACTAATCCCGATCACGGCCGGTCAACAACTGCACGTTCAATCAGGCGGTGACGCATCATGGACAACCCTTTTCAGATCATTACCGACGCTTTTGCGCCGCACTATCAAATCAACCTGAGTATTCAGGGCCTGGATGGCAGCATCATGCTGACCCTGTCCAAGAGCGGGCGCATCGTCGCCAAACGCATGATCAGCGCCCAGCAACGCAATGACCCGGAGCGGCTCAAGCGCCTGGTGCAAAGCATTCAGTTCGGCATCGCCATCGAGCAGGGCCACAGCGCCGTGGCCATCCTCGAAGCCATGACCGGCGGCGACAACATCAAGTTGCCACCACCGCATGCACAGGGTGCGGCACCTTCTGCCGCCGGCCTTTAAATCTCACCCTTCTCCACTTCGGCATGCTCGCTGGAACCCGCGCCGACCTTGCGGTGCGGGTGCTCGATCTTCACCGAAGGAAACTGCGACGAAGCGTAGCGCACCACCAGGATCGAAAACGCCAGCAGCAGGATGCCACCGCACAGGTAGATGATCCCCAGGTCGGGCGGGCTGTGGTGGGAAACGTTGGAAATCAGCAACCGCGTCAGTGCGGTAATCGCCACGTAGATCAGAAACCGTACCGGCATGTGGTTGGTCTTGAAGTAGATCCCGACCATCGCCCCCAATTCCAGGTAGATGAACAGCAGCAGGATGTCGTCGATCTTGATGTGCCCCGCCTCGATCATCTGCAAGAACTCCATCACCGCCGCCCACGCGGTCACCGCACCGATGGCGAACAGCGCCAGGTAGTGGAAAGTCTCGACGAACAGGTTTCCCAGGGACTCGGCCAGTTGATGGACGTTCTGGCGCAGGTTCTCGGCCCAGTTTATTTTCACGATGTAGTTTCCTTAGGTCGGCTCGACCGGATGATGCGGGTTGGACGTGACGGTTGTTCTGCATGCAGAAAAAAGGCCAGCGACTGAGGGTGAGATGGCGATAGGCTGGTATCCGGCACTTTTGGGCGCTTCATGCGGCTTTTTCGCGAGCAAGCTCTGCTCTCACACAAGCTTTGCTCCCACACGCTTCGCTCTCACATGCCGAAATCGGTCTACATTAAAAAGCCACTATCCAAAGCAACAGGATTCGCTTATCCTTTTGCCTGTATATAAATACAGTGTTCGCAAAGACAAACCAATGTGAAGGCATGTGAGGTGGTGAATGGCCGTCGAAGTGGTATACCGCAGCAGCCGAGATCTGGAGCGCTTGTTCATGGATAAAGCCGAAGCTGACCGTCATGACAAAATGCTGGAGCTCGCCGAATTGCTGGCCGAGGTTTTGCAAAAAGCCGTTCCATCGCTGAGCGAGCAACAGGTGGAAGAAGCCGGGATCTACATGGCGAAGAATCGCGATGTGTTCGCCAAGGCTTTCAAGAGCCAGCCGGACGCCTTGTCCGAACTGCTCAACCCGTCGGACGAGTAACCAAAAAAGATCGCAGCCTTCGGCAGCTCCCACATGGAACAACCGTGCAGGAGCTGCCGAAGGCTGCGATCTTTTTAGTAATAACGACGCGGATCCGAATCGATCAGGCTCGCCAGCTTCGTGAGGGCGAAGCGCAGTTCGTCCTGACTGGTGGGCGACATCAATACCAACCGCACGCACCGGGTGCTACCTGAACGCTCAGCCTGGAACTGGGTGCCGCTGAGCACCAGTACGCCGTTGGCCCGGGCAAGCATGGTGAACTCGTCGCTGGTCCATGGCTCGGGCAGTGTCAGCCAGACGTGATAGGAATACGGCTGGGTCTTGAGCTCGAAATTGGCAAAGATTTCCCGGGCGATCGCTTGCCGTCCCGCCGCCTCGTTGCGCTGGATGCGAATCAGTTTCTTGTCCAGGCCTTCGGTAATCACATTGCTGGCCAGCTGCGCCGTCAACGGCGACGGCATCCAGACACTGCTGCGTACCATCGAAGTCAGGCGCGACAGCAGTTTCGGCGGGCTGTAGATGTAACCGATGCGAAGCGCCGGCATGACCGATTTCGACAGGCTGGTCAGGTACACCGAACGATCCGGCGCAAAGGCCGACAACGGCTTGATCGACGGATCGGTAGCCAGGAAACCATAGATATCATCGTCCAGGATGATGAAGTCGAACTCCTCGGCGAGCGCGGCAATCTGGGCCCGACGTTTCTGCGACATGATCGCCGCCGTCGGGTTCTGGCAGGTCGCCACGCACACCAGCATCGCCGGCTTCTCTCGCAGGCACAGTTCGCGCAAGGCTTCGGGAATGATGCCTTCGTCATCCATCGGCACGCCACGCAGGCGACGCTCGAGGCCGTGGGCCAGGGAAATGATGCCGGGGTAGCACAGTGCCTCGCAGAGCACCAGGTCACCGGCGTTGGTCAGGGCGCTCATCGCAACCATCAAGCCATGCTGGGCCCCGGCGGTAATCACCACTTGCTGCCATTGCGCGTCAGGCAATGAATGACGCAACCATTGAGCCCCCGCCTCACGATGCGCCGGGTGACCGCCGTCCGGCGCGTAATCCAGCGCGCGCGCGAAATCGGTACTTTTGGCCATGCCCACCAGCGCGCCGCGCAACCAGTACTCCAGGGTCTCGCTGTAGGGCTTGATGATCGAAAGATCAAGCAGTTCGGATTGCCCCAGGTTCAACGGCGCGGCGGCGCTGTTGCTGGCCGGCAGTTCCAGCTGCTTCTGGTTGAGCACATAAGTGCCACGCCCCACTTCCCCCTGCACCAGCCGACGCCGATGGGCTTCGCTATAGGCCCGGCTGATGGTGCCCGGCGTGACATTCAAGGTGGTCGCCAGCTCCCGCAAGGTCGGCAAGCGATCGCCCTCGTTCAGCACGCCGTTGTTGATATCGCGCGCCAACGCATCGGCAATCGACAAATACATCGGCTGGCTGAACTCGCTTAGCTGGGGAACCCACATGAATGATCACTGCCCATCGTAGAAATGATGAATATCCGAGCATATCACATGGAGGTTAGGCAACTAATAATTCGACACATCCGGCGAATTGAGTCGATTGATACGATTATTGAATCGTTAATCAATGGGATATGAAGAAATTTTTACAGCGAATAATATTCATATAAATCAAATGACTAAACACAAAAACCACTAAAAAACCCCCGTCATGGCAGAAAAATATCTCGTAACAATCCCGCCGCCTATTGAATCAACTCAATTCATTCAAATACACTGATCTCGAATCGAATCAATCGACTCAATCATCCATTGCAGGCTCCTGCCGCGCCAAGTCGAGACATCATGGACACACTCAGAAAGGATCTATCCCTGTCAGCGATCATCGCAGGCTTCATCGCCGTGATCATTTCCTACGCCGGCCCGCTCATCATCGTGTTCCAGGCAGCCAAGGAAGCCCACCTGCCCGATGACGTGGTGTCTTCGTGGATCTGGGCCATTTCCATCGGCAGCGGAATTACCGGCCTGCTCCTGAGCTGGCGCCTGCGTGTTCCCGTCATCACGGCGTGGTCGACACCGGGGGCGGCGTTACTGGTATCGATGCTGCCCACCGTGACCCTGCCCCAGGCCATCGGTGCCTATGTGGTGGCGTCGGTGATCATCGCCGTGGTCGGTTTGTCCGGGGCCTTCGACAAATTGATGAGCCGCCTGCCCAAGGCCATTGCCGCCGCCATGCTCGCCGGCATCCTGTTCCGCTTCGGCGCCGAGCTGTTCACGTCGATCAAGCTGCAACCGGCGATGGTGCTGGCGATGATCGCGGCCTACCTGGTCTTCAAGCGTTTTTCGCCACGCTACGCCATTCTGTCGGTGCTGATCATCGGCTGCGCGGTGGCTGCCTCGTTCGGTGAACTCAACAGCCATTCGATCACCATCGCCGTGGCCCATCCGGTCTTCATCGCACCTGAATGGAACTGGCACGCGATCATCAACATCGGCCTGCCACTGGCGCTGGTGACCTTGACCGGCCAGTACGTGCCCGGCATGGCCGTATTGCGCACCTCGGGCTACAACACGCCGGCGCGCTCGATCATTTCGGTCACCGCCATCGGCTCGGCCCTGATGGCCCCGTTCGGGTCCCACGGCCTTAACCTGGCGGCCATTACCGCAGCGATCTGCACCGGTCGAGAAGCCCACGAGGACCGCGACAAACGCTACATCGCCGGGATAGCCTGCGGGGTGTTCTACATCCTGATGGGCACCTTCGGCGCGACCTTGGCCTCGGTGTTTTCCGCACTGCCAAAGGAACTGATCGCCTCCCTCGCCGGCCTCGCCTTGTTTGGCGCGATCAGTGCCGGGCTGACCGGAGCCATGGCCGATGAGAAGCAGCGGGAAGCCGCGCTGATCACCTTCCTGGTGACGGCCTCAGGCATGAGCTTCCTCGGCCTGGCCGCCGCGTTCTGGGGGCTGATCTTTGGTCTCGTGGCGCACTTCGTGCTGACCTACACCCGGGAAAGCAAAGCCGCCGCTATCGCCGAGGGCAGCCGACCATGACCGCTCGTTACGACTTCATCGTGGTCGGTGGCGGCATCGCCGGCGTCTCAGCCGCTTATGAACTGGCAGCCCATGGCAGCGTCTGCCTGCTCGAACAGGAACAGCAACTGGCTTATCACACCACGGGACGTTCGGCCGCGATCTCGATGGAAAGCTACGGCAACCAACAGATCCGTTCGCTGACCTGTGCGTCCCGACGCTTTTTCGAGAACCCGCCCGAGGGCTTGGCCGAGCATCCGCTATGGGCGCCGCGGGGTGCACTGATCGTGGCCCAGGCGGCACGGGTGGACAAGCTCAAGGCGCGTTTCAGCGCCGTGCTGGAGCAAGTGCCCACGGCCGAGTTGCTCGACGACAAGCACGTGCAAGAGCTGGTCCCCTACCTCGCCGAAGGCGCCTGGAGTGCAGGAATCTACGAGCCCAGCGCCTTCGACCTGGACGTGCATGGCATTCATGGCGCCTATCTGAGTGGCCTGCGTGCCCGTGGTGGCGTGGTCAAGCGCGAGACCGAAGTGCTGCGTGGCGAATACCGTGACGGGCACTGGCGCTTGCACACCCGCGACGGCCAGCCACTGCAAGCCGCCATCGTGGTCAACGCTGCCGGAGCCTGGGCCGATCAAATCGCTGAGCGCTGCGGCGTGCCCAAGGTCGGTGTCCGGCCGTTGCGGCGCACCGTGCTGGCGGTCGACCCGCAGTGCGACGTGCACCACACGCCCTACCTGGGCACGGTGGACGAGGACATTTTCATCAAGCCTGAAGCCGGGCGCCTGATCGTCTCCCCCTGCGATGAAAGCCCGTCGTTGCCCTGCGATGCATTGCCGGAAGAGCTTGACCTGGCCATCACCATGGATCGCCTGCAGAACACCACGCGCCTGCGCCCCCGCTCGATCATCAATAAATGGGCGGGCCTGCGCACCTTCGTCGCCGACCGCTCGCCGGTGCTTGGCCAGGACCCGCAGCAAGAGCGCTTTATCTGGCTCGCCGCCCTTGGTGGCTACGGCATCCAGGCCGCGCCCGCCATTGCACGCCTGTGCAGTCATGCGGCGCTGGGCATCGCCATGCCGGCCGACCTGGCGGCGCTGCAACTCAACTACCAGCACTTTTCCCCGGCCCGCTGCCGCGACGAGGAATTTTCCAGCCTGGCCGTCAAGCAGGTTGCCGATTTGCACTAACCCATTCACTTAACAAGGAACGTCACCATGCAAACCACCGCTCAAATCCAGCCCGCCGCCAAACCATTCCTGGGCGAAGAGAACGTCATTTTCACCGACAAGGCGCCACTGCCACTGGGCACCTATTCCCAGGGCATCAAGGTCAGCCACGGGCAGACCATCTACCTGTCGGCACAGACCCCGGTCTCGGCGCTGAACAACGAAGTGCTGGCCAAGGATTTCGAAGGTCAACTGCGCCAGACCCTCGACAACCTGGTGCAAATGGCCGAAGCGGCAGGCGGCACCCTGGCGAACGTGGTCAAGGTCACGGCGTTCATCACTGACCTGAGTGAGTTCCCGACCCTCAACCGCGTCATGGAAGAGTACTTCACCAAGCCCTATCCAGCCCGCACCACCGCCGGCGCCAGCGCGCTGGCACGCAATACCCTGGTCGCCATCGACGCCATCATGGTGATCTGAAACACCTTCCGTCTGCGGAGTGCCCGTCGATCCGGCAAGCCGGATCGACGTTGGCAAGGAAAGCACCAGCACAGCGTACTTTCAGAGGGTGACCATGAAGAATTCGTACAGAGAGTATGCATTGCAGTGCCTGGTTTGCGATCGAAGCTACCAGCCCCATGAGGTCAGCTACTACTGCCCTCATTGCAAAATCGATGGCGCCCTGGATGCGCTTTACGATTACCCGACGCTCAAGCGCGAATGGTCCCGGGACAGCCTGGCCCATGACCACGCCCGTGGCATGTGGCGCTATGACCGCTTGATGCCGTTGAGCTCGACACAGTTCATTCCACCACTACTGGTGGGCAATACGCCGCTGTACTCGCGCCCGGAACTGCTCGGCAAAGGTGCCCGGATCAAAGTCTTCGTAAAAGACGAATCGCGGCAACCGACCGGGTCATTGAAAGATCGCGCCAGCGCCCTGGCCGTGGCCCACGCCATGCAATCCGGTGCGCGTACCGTGGCGGTGGCCAGCACCGGCAATGCCGCGTCGGCATTGGCCGGGATGAGCGCCAGCCTGGGCTTGCACAACGTCATTTACCTGCCCAAGAGTGCGCCCCGCGAAAAGCTCGCGCAGATGCAAGGCTACGGCGCCGAGATCGTGCTGGTCGATGGGCAATACGACGAAGCCTTCGAACAATGCCTCAACGCTTGCGAAAAACATGGCTGGTACAACCGCACCACCGGGATCAACTCGTACATGAGCGAAGGCAAGAAGACCGTCGCCTTCGAGATGTGCGAACAACTCAACTGGCAGGTGCCGAACCTGGTGTTCGTGCCAGTGGGTAACGGCTGCATCCTGGGCTCGGTCTACAAAGGCTTTTTCGACTTGCTGCAATTGGGCTGGATCGAACGTATCCCACGCCTGATCGGCGTGCAGGCCGAGCATAGCAACTTCATGTATCGCGCCTGGCGCTACGATCGCTCGATGCAGCGAACCGAGCGCCTGCCGCCCACCAGTCTGGCCAGCAGCATCAACGTGGCGCTGCCGCGTGATCGCCTCAAGGCCATGCGCGCGGTGACCGCCAGCGGCGGCGAGTTCATTTGCGTCAGCGACCCGAGCATTGTCGCCGCCGCCTCCCGATTGGCCGCCAGCACCGGTGTGTTTCCGGAAGCCGGCGCCGCCAGCGCCTTCGCCGGCCTGCTCAAGTACGCAGAAACGCACCCCGACACGCCGCAAACCGCCGTCATCCTGATCACCGGCAGCGGCTTGAAAGACACCTCCATTTTTCTATCCGACTCGTCCAAAAGCCAGCCACGGGTGTTGCCGCATCACGTGACCGCGCCACCGGCCGAAGCGCTTATCTAGGGAATCACACCATGAGCCTGCAAAATTTCGACCCCGCCATTGCCCGCCTGATCGACCGCGAGCGCAATCGCCAGGAAACCCACCTGGAGCTGATCGCTTCGGAAAACTACGTCAGCGAAGAAGTGCTCCAGGCCCAGGGCTCCGTGCTCACCAACAAGTACGCCGAAGGCTATCCGGGCAAGCGTTACTATGGCGGCTGCAAGGTCGTCGATGACGTCGAGAACCTGGCCATCGAACGCGCGCGCAAGTTGTTCAACTGCGAATACGTCAACGTGCAGCCGCACTCCGGCTCCCAGGCCAACCAGGCGGTTTTCCTGGCGATACTTGAACCCGGCGACACGATCCTGGGCATGTCCCTGGCCCACGGCGGCCACCTCACCCACGGCGCCTCGGTCAATTTTTCCGGCAAGTTCTACCGGGCCTTTTCCTATGGCCTGGACACGGAAACCGAAACCCTCGACTACGAAGAAATGGAAGCCCTGGCCCGGGAACACCGGCCGAAGATGATCATCGCCGGGGCCTCGGCCTATTCGCGGACTATCGACTTCCAGCGCTTTCGCAAGATCTGCGATGAAATCGGCGCCTACCTGATGGTGGACATGGCGCACTACGCCGGGTTGATCGCTGCCGGCGTCTACCCCTCGCCGGTGGGCATCGCCGACTTCATCACCTCCACCACTCACAAAACCCTGCGCGGCCCCCGCGGCGGCTTGATCCTGGCCAAGGCGCAATACGCCGCCCTGCTCGACAAGACGATTTTCCCGGTGTATCAGGGCGGCCCGCTGATGCACGTCATCGCCGCCAAGGCCGTGGCCTTCAACGAAGCCCTGGGCGACGGATTCAAACATTACCAGCAGCGGGTGATCGACAATGCCCGGGTCATGGCCGACGTGCTGACCCGGCGCGGTTTGCGGGTGGTGTCCGGCGGTACCGACTGCCATATGTTCCTGCTCGATCTGCGCGCGATGAACATCACCGGCAAAGACGCCGAGGCGTTGCTGGAAAGTGCCCACATCACCCTGAACAAAAACGCGATCCCCAATGATCCGCAAAAACCGGCGATCACCAGTGGCATTCGCATCGGCACCCCAGCGCTGACCACACGAGGCTTTGGCGAAGCGGAATGTGCCGAAGTGGCGAATCTGATCGCCGACCTGCTGGAACAACCGGACAACGCCGCACGCCTGGATAACACCCGACGCCGGGTGATGCATTTGTGTGAATGCTTTCCGGTGTATCTGCTGAGGTAATGGCTGGATAAGTGCAGGACGCCGCAGGAAATAAAGGCGAGCAAAACTGTGGGAGCGAGCTTGCTCGCGATAGCGGTGTGACAGTCGATAAAGACGTTGAATGCACGGCCGCAATCGCGAGCAAGCTCGCTCCCACCATTGGATTTTCAGCGGTACAGCAGGCGCTCTGCCAACTCATCGGCCACCCGCGCCGGTGAGCGCTTTTCCGCCTGGGCGTGGGCGAAGACCTCCGTGAGCCGGGCGCCGATCTTCGACAAATGTGCGGTGATCGTCGGCAGTTCTTCGCCGCGATGCTTCAGCGCGACATAGATCAGCCCGCCGGAGTTGATCACATAATCCGGCGCATACAGAATCCCGCGCCTCTCCAACTGGTCGGCCACCTGCAGGCTGCTCAACTGATTGTGGGCCGAGCCGGCAACAGCCGAGCAGCGCAGTTGCGCCACGCTGTGGCTGTTGAGCACCCCGCCCAGGCCGCAGGGGGCGAGGATGTCGCAGGGGGTGCTGAGCAAGGCGTCGTTGGCGATCGGATGGGCGCCCAGTTGCTCCATGGCCAGTTGCACCTTGCCAGGGTCAATGTCACTGACCAGCAGTTCGGCACCCGCCGCGTGCAGTTGTTCGGCCAGGGCATAACCGACATTGCCCAGGCCCTGGATCGCCACCCGCAGGCTTTCGAGGTTATCGCTGCCCAGGCGGGCCATGGCGGTGGCACGGATGCCGGCAAAAACGCCCATGGCCGCGTGGGGCGCGGGGTCTCCCGAGGCCGTGGTGCTGGTGACATGGCGGGTCTGCTGGGCGATGCAATCCATGTCGGCCACCGACGTGCCGCTGTCGATGGCCGTGATGTAGCGCCCGTCCAATTGCTCGATACAACGACCAAAGGCTTCGAACAGCGCCGCCCGACTCTCGACATGGGCCGGACGCATGATCACCGCGACCCCGCCGCCCACGGGCAAGCCAGCCAGCGCCGCCTTGTAGCTCATGCCTTGGGCCAGGCGCACGGCGTCTGCCACGGCACTTTCGTCGTCGGGGTAGGCAAGATAACGACAGCCCCCCAGGGCTGGCCCGGGACGGCTGCAATGAATAGCGATCACCGCCTTCAACCCGGTCGTCGGGTCTACGCTTAGGTGCAGCGATTCAAGGCGGGAGCTTTGCATGAGAGCAAACATCGTAAGGCTCCCGAATCACTTTTGTTTGTTTCGCCAGTATAGGCGTGCAGTCGAAAATTGCTGGAGCACGCCGGAATAATTCGCCAGGGCGGTCAGTCTTTTTCGGCATAACCCGTGACAGCGGCTGTTCGAGACTGGACGAAAATCCATGGCAGGGCTAAAACGGGAGCATAGCCCGGAGAGTTCGATGAAACCGCGCCAAGCCTTTTTTGACTGTCTGCACCGCTCACCACCGGCGCTGTTCGAAGCGGCGTTGTGGATCGCTGCCGAACATGATCGCGACGTCGACGTCCCGACCTTGCTGAAGGATTTCAAGGAGCTGCAACAGCGGGTCAGCCATGGCCTGCCGATGTTGCCTGTCAGCGAACTGGGCCAGCCCCTGTTGCGCCGGCTCAATGACCTGGGCTTCGCCCAAGACGACTTCACCCCCCTGCGACCACACGCGGCGTTGCTGGACCAGGTCCTGGCTCGCAAGCGTGGGCAACCCCTGGCCCTCGGGCTGATTGCCCTGGAACTGGCCCGCGGCCTGGAAATTCCGATGGTCGGTGTCAATTTCCCCGGGCATTTCCTGTTGAAGGTGCCCGGCGCCGATCACTTGCTCGATCCGTGCGGTGGGCGCCGGTTGTACCCCAATGACTGCCGGGAACTGCTGCAGCGCCAATACGGCGCGAACATGCTGCTCAAGGCGGAGCACCTGGTCAACGCCGAGCCGATGCAGATGCTGCAGCGCCTGTCGCGCAACCTGCGCCAACTGCATCTGGCGAACGACGATTACATCGCGGCCCTGATCGACGCCGAACGGGTACTGGAACTGGGCAACGCCAGCGCTGCCGATTACCTGGCCCGCGCCAGCCTGTATCAGCGCCTCGATTGCCCCAACGCCGAACGCTTCGACCTGGAGCATGCCCTGATGCTCAGCGACGATCCGATCCAGCGAATCCGGCTGACGGAGCGGCTGGGGCATTTGCCGCCGAATTCGGTGGTGCATTGACCGGTGGCAGGCATGCAGATCCAGGTGGCTTGTTGAATCGCTGTCGCGAGCAAGCTCGCTCCCACAGTTGACCGAATCAAATGTGGGAGCGAGCTTGCTCGCGATGGCGATGCAACGGCCTACATCAATATCAAGCCGGAGTATCCGGCTGCTTCGCCGGATGCGCCTGCTGGAACGCGGCATGCCCAGCCGCCAATGCCGCCACGCGACGAATCCGTGGATACGCTTGCAAAGACACATTGAACCGCTCGGCGGCGTACAACTGCGGGATCAAGAACACATCCGCCAACCCCGGCGCGGTACCGAAGCAATAACCCTCGTCGCCAATCAACTGCTCCACCGCCACCAGGCCCTGGCTGATCCAATGCCCGATCCACTGCGTCACCTGCGCTTCATCGTGGCCCCACTGCCGCAGCTGGTTGAGCACGCTGACGTTGTGCAGGGGATGAATGTCGCAACCGATCAATGCGGCCACCCCCCGCTCGTGGGCACGCACCGCCAGGTCGGCGCTGAGCAGCGGCACCTGGGGATAACGCTCCTCCAGGTATTCGATGATGGCCGGCGATTGCACCAGCAACGCGCCCTCATCGGTACGCAGCGCCGGCACCCGGCCCTGGGGGTTGATCGCCAGGAAGGCCGGCTGGCGATGCTCACCCCCGGGCGCAGCGATCAGGTTGACGGGCAAGGCCTGGTAATCCAGGCCCTTGAGCGCCAACGCAATGCGCACCCGATAGGACGAGGTGGAGCGGTAGTAGGTATAGAGTTCCATGCGCTCCCCTCAACGCGCCGGCAGGATCTTGCCCCGGCACTCGCCGAAACCGATGGAGGCGAACCCCTCGCGGCGGCAACGGGCCCGCAAAATGATTTCGTCACCGTCCTCGAGGAATCGGCGCACTTCGCCAGACGCCAGTTCGATCGGTTTCTTACCGCCTTCGGTGATTTCCAGCAGGCTGCCGAATTGATGGTTTTCAGGCCCCGACAAGGTGCCCGAGCCAAACAGGTCGCCGGCCTGCAACTGGCAGCCGTTGACGCTGTGGTGCGCGACCAGTTGCGCCACGGTCCAGTACATGTACCGGGTGTTGCTCAGCGCCAGGCGCTGGGCCGGCAGGTTCTGCTCGACCATGGCCTCGGTCAGCAACAGGACTTCCAGTTCGATGTCGAAGGCACCGCCAGCCTGGTCACGCGTGTCCAGCAGATACGGCAGCGGTTGCGGATCGCCTTGCGGACGCGCCGGTTGCGGGCCGCGGAACGGTTCCAGGGCCTCGGCCGTGACCACCCACGGCGAAATACTGGTCAGGAAACTCTTCGACAGAAACGGCCCCAGGGGCTGGTATTCCCAGGCCTGGATATCCCGGGCCGACCAGTCGTTGAGCAGGCAGAACCCGCCAATGTGCTCGGCGGCATCGCCAATGGGGATCGGTTCGCCCAGCACATTGCCCTTGCCGATCCAGATACCCAGTTCCAGCTCATAGTCCAGCCGCGCACATGGGCCGAAGGTCGGCTCGGTCTGGCCGGCCGGCAGGGTCTGGCCCTTGGGACGGCGCACGTCAGTGCCGGACGGGCGAATGGTCGAAGCGCGGCCGTGGTAACCGATGGGCACGTATTTGTAGTTGGGCAGCAATGGATTGTCGGGGCGAAACAGCTTGCCGACATTCTGCGCGTGCTCGATACCCACGTAGAAATCGGTGTAGTCGTTGATCCTGGCCGGCAGGTGCATCTGGCAGTCGGCGGCGAGCAGCAGCAGCTTCGCCTCCAGCGCTTCGACCTTGCCGCGCAACGGACTGTCTTCGCGCAACAGTTCCAGCAGTCGTTCACGCAGGGCAACCCGGGCGCTGCGGCCCAGGTCGAAAAACCCATTCAACTGGCCGCCGGCCATGGCTTCGACGGCTTGTTGCGCCGCGCCATCAAACAAGCCCGCTTGCAGCGCCACCTGCAGATCGAAAATCCGCTCGCCAATCGCCACGCCGCAGCGCAAGGCACCGCCATCGACGCTGAAGACACCCAATGGCAGGTTCTGCAACGGGAAGTCGGCGTGGCCGTTGGCACTGGCGACCCAGCTACGGGCAGGGGAACGTTGAGTCATGGTTATCTCCGGGTCGGGTCGAACGTGACAGGCAGCGAGGCCCAACAAGCATCGTAGTCGGTTTGCAGTTGCGGGCAGTCCAGGGCGAAACGGCTTGGGCGCAAGACCTGGCTGGTCTCGAACATGAAGGCCATGGTGTTGTCGATTTTCGCCGGCTGAAGATCGGCGTTGATCGCCTTGGTACAGGTCTCGCCGTCCGGGCCATGGGCGCTCATGCAACTGTGCAGGGACGTACCGCCCGGCAGGAAACCTTCGGCCTTGGCATCGTAGGCGCCCTGGATCAGGCCCATGAATTCGTTCATCAGGTTGCGGTGGAACCACGGCGGACGGAAGGTGTTTTCCGCCACCATCCAGCGGGGCGGGAAAATCACGAAGTCGAGATTGGCCAAGCCGTGGACGCTGGTGGGCGAGGTCAGCACGGTGAAAATCGACGGATCCGGGTGATCGAAGCTGACCGTGCCAATCGTGTTGAAGCGGCGCAGGTCATATTTGTACGGCACGTTGTTGCCGTGCCAGGCCACCACGTCAAGAGGCGAATGATCCAGCTCGCAGCCCCACAACTCACCGAGGAATTTCTGCACCAGGGTGGTCGGTCGAGCGAGGTTCTCGTAATGGGCGACCGGCGTCAGGAAATCCCGCGGGTTCGCCAGGCCGTTGCTGCCGATGGGCCCCAGGTCCGGCAGGCGCAGCGGCGCGCCATGGTTTTCGGCGAGGTAACCCCGGGCCTGCGGGTCGAGCAGTTCAACGCGAAACTTCAGGCCCCGGGGCAGCACGGCGATTTCCAGCGGCGCCAGTTCCAGTACGCCCAGTTCGGTGGCGATCCGCAGCCGTCCCAGTTGCGGCACGATCAACCACTCACCGTCGGCATTGAAAAACACCCGCTCCATGGAGCGGTTGGCCCGGTAGTGATAAAGGCTGACGCCGGCTGGCTTGTCCGCGCCGGCATTGGCCGCCATGCACACCAGCCCGTCGAGGAAATCGGTGGGCTCGGCGGGAATGTCCAGCGGGTTCCAGCGCAGGCGATTGGGCGTGACCTCACCCAGCGGGCCACCCGCCAATTGCCGTTCGAGCCTGGTGAAGGCCGGGTGATTGGCCGACGGCCGGATGCGATACATCCAGGTACGCCGCGCTTCGCTGCGGGCCATGGTGAACGCCGTGCCAGAGAACAACTCGGCGTAGAGGCCGTACGGGGCTTTCTGCGGGGAGTTCTGACCGATGGGCAAGGCGCCGGGCAAGGCTTCGCTGGCAAATTCGTTGCCAAAGCCTGACTGGTAAGCCAGGTCCGACGCTGTGGAATCGAGGTTCATGGAGCCTCCTGGGACTGCGGCCTGTCACTCAACGGAGTGGTTGAGGCGCACCGGGTTATTTTTATCGTAACTCAATTACGCATAACGTAATTTGCTCGACGGCGACCGTCAAGCTATAAAGACGCCCATTCGCCTCTGGACCCTGCGCCTCCATGGAAACCCCGCTCAGCAACGGTAAACAGAAAGTCCGCTCGGCCGAAGTCGGCACCGACATTCTCAAGGCCCTGGCCGAACTCTCCCCCTCCACGTCACTGTCGCGCCTGGCCGAGCACGTGCAGATGCCGGCGAGCAAAGTCCATCGCTACTTGCAGGCCTTGATCGCCAGCGGGTTCGCCGAGCAGAACGCCGCCACCAACCACTACGGCCTGGGCCGTGAAGCCCTGCGCGTGGGCCTGGCCGCGTTGAACGGCATGGACGTGCTGCAAGTGGCCGCCCTGCCCCTGGCCGAGTTGCGCGATGACTTGAACGAAACCTGCTTCCTGGCGGTGTGGGGCAACCATGGCGCGACCGTGGTGCGTATCGAACCCGCCGTGCGGGCCGTGACGGTGGTGACGCAACTGGGCTCGGTGTTGCCGCTGCTCAGTTCGTCCACGGGGCTGGTGTTCAGCGCTTATCTGCCAGCGCGCGAGACGATCGGCCTGCGCGAGCAGGAAGTGCAAGGCACCGAGCACCACCCCCTGGCCGATGATCGCGCCTATGCCAGCCTGTGCGAGCAGATTCGCAGCCGTGGCCTGCACCATGTGCATGGCTTGCTGATGCCGGGCGTGGACGCCTTGTCCGCCCCGGTCTTCAATGCGGTCGGCGAGGTCAAGGCAGTGATGACCGTCGTCGGTCCGACCTCGCTGTTCCACGCCGACGAAAACGGCCCGGCGGCACAACGACTGTTGGCGGCGACCCGGGCCGTGAGTTGGCGGATGGGGTATGAGGCCGGTCCAGGCTCAGCCCAGGAAATCCGGGACAATCCTGATCACTAGATCATTGAGATGCGGGGTGATCAGTTGCGGATGGAGGTGGCGCTCTTCGCTGCTGAAGCCGACGGTATAAATGCCTTGCTGGCTGCCCTTCGAATGGAAGGGAATCACATCGTTCTTGAAATGGCCCAGTAGATACTCAACCAGCCTCTCGGAAGACAACACCATGCGCCTGCCGGGGCCATGGTCAATAAAACTGGTCACGTACACGCCCTCCGGATAGATGTTGGGCGCATGCATTTTCAAGGCACCGTGCACATCCTCGGCGGTCAATGGCCTGAGGGGGCGCGGGGATAAATCGATTGCAGGTTTCTCCATCAAACTTGCAACGACGTCCATGACGATTTTTTCGAATGCGATCAAGTCCAGCGTCTTTATCCGATCTTCGGCAGCAAAGGAATAACGCCTGCTGAATACATTACTGATTCCTTGCGTATAGGTTGGCAGGCTTTGCTTTTCAACCCAGGCCAGCGTTTCCTCGAACAACGTTCGAGAAGTTCCCGTTTCGAGCTTGGGGAAGTCCATCAACGTGTTCACATAGGCCGTGAATGGGTTGACGTCCAATGGCTCCAGGTAATGATCCAATAGAACCTGCACGGCAAAATCCACGCGCGTGTTTTTCAGTGCTTGAAGTCTTTCGGAGTGAGAAGAAAACAACGGGGTATTCATAAGACATCCTTGTCATTTCATAGGCTCGAACTTCCTGCTCGAGCCGTTATGGGGTATGCGCCTGATGCAACAACACGGCATCCGGTCAACTGAAGCGGCAACTTGAGACTTGAACTTCAGCCAGGCCGTTATACACAGGCCAGCGCCCGACTGTAAAAAAGGCAAGTGTAAGCGTGCGTGAAGTTTCGACTCATTGCAGCTAACCCATCACCCCCATGCCCTTGGCTTTTGCCACCGCCTGGGTACGTCGCTGCACACCCAACTTGCTGTGGATGCGACGCGCATGGGTTTTCACCGTGTGCAACGAGATGAACAACTGTTCGGCAATCTGTTGGTTTGAATGCCCTTGGGCAATCAGCTCCAGGACCTCCAGCTCGCGATGACTGAGCAACGTCTCTTCGGCGGTGACGGGCGACTCGGCCTGTTCTGCCGATTGCCCCCAGCGCAACAACTCGGGCTGGCGCAAGCGCAGTTCGCACAACGCTTGCTGGGCCCGCCAGCACGTGACTCGCTTGAGCCCCTCTTGCAGCAGTGACCGGGCCTGGACACGATCGCCGGACAACCAGACGACCTCCGTCAGCACCAGGTGCAGTTCGGTTTCCAGGCTGTGCATCTCACCGTGCTGCGCCTGGGCGATCATGGCCTGCAGGCGCGCCTGCGGCGCCTGCGCCCGCTGCAAGTAGACCTCGGCCAGCACCAGCAGGTATTCAAGTCGCGCAATCAGTTCCAGGGTCGCGGGAGGCGCGTGCTTGGCCTGGGGTCCGCGAAAATGCCGCAAGACGCGGGTCAAGGCTTCATGGGCCAGTTCCGCCCGCCCCTGTTGCAACCAGAACTGGCAGCTGGTTTGCAACAACACGCCACGGTAAACGGTGTCCGGAATGTGCCGCTGCTGCATGATCCGCTCGGCATCGCGCAGGTGCATGAAGGCCTCGCCGTAGTCGCCCTGGTTGGCAGCCAGGCAGGCCTTGCCGAGAAAGCCATAGAGCACCTGTTTGTCCTGGCTGTGCAGGCCCGCTTCCAAGCCCGTTTGAAAGTGCTCGGCGGCCCGTTCCTCAAACCCCATGCGCAACGCCAGGCGCCCGCGCCGCAAGGCAATCCGTCCCAGCAACGCCGAAAAGTCCTGGCCCGGTTTATCCAACAGTGCCTGGACGGCGACCAGCAAATGATCGGCACGATGCGGTGCGCCGCGTTGCTCCAGAACCTGGGCGTGATCCAGTTCCAGCAATCCTTCAAAGACCAGCGAACCCTGCGCACGCGCCAGGCATAACGCCTGGCGGTTGATCCATTGCGCCGAGGCCAGGTCGCCAGCCAGCAGCGCCTGCTGCGTCAGCCCGCCCAGGCACAGCACCCGTTGGGACCAGGCTTCGGGCTCCAGGCTGGCCTGGGCCTGGAGAAAATGTTCACGCGCCGCTTCGCCATCGCCCGAGAGGTGCAGCAACCAGCCGCGCAAGACCAGCCACCTGGCCAGCACCTGTCGCTGCCGACAGGCCGAAGGCTGCGGCAGGAACCTGGCCAGTTGCTCGATGCACGTCGACGCCTCATCGAAGCGTCCGGCGAACAACAGCGCAGCGGTGACCAGCCCCACCGACTGCGGCGTATCAAGGGTCAGCGCTTCGCCTTGTTGATCGTGCAAGCTCAGCAACAGCACCGCGTTACGGCGCTGCAAGACATGCTCGAAATTCAAATGCTGCAAGAAACTGACGGCGGTCTCGAACTCCTCGGCCAACATGGCTTGCTCGAACGCCATTTGCCAGTCCTGCTCGGCGGCAAACCATTGGCAGGCCCGGCGGTGCCAGGAGCGCCCCTGGGACCAAGGCTCTTCACGCACCAACCGGGCCAGGGCCGGGAAGATTTGCAACCAATCCGAGGTCTGCTCCCACGGCTCGATGAAGCACCCCAGCTCCAGCAACAGCGGCAGGCATTGGGCGCCCACCGTGTCGCCGAACAAGTGCTCGCACAGCCGGGCATTGAACCGCGGCAGATGCGCCAGCACACGCCAGGCCTGTGCCAGGTCCGGGGTCAGCGTGCTGAACAGTTCGTACTCCAGGTAGTCGAGCAAGGTCCTCGGCCGCCCCGGTGCCGCATGACTGCGCGCCCATTCGCAGCGCTCGAGCAGGGTGATGCGCACCCCGGCACACCAGCCACCATTGCGCTGAATCACCTCGCGAGCCGTGCGGGCAGCCTGGGGGCCGGGCAGATGGCGAAGCAGTGGCTGGATATCATCAGGGGTGAAGAACAACGCCTGCGGGTCAAACTCGTGCAGTTCGTCATCGAGCAACAGTCGCGGCCAGTTGCAGTGGGGGCGGCGGCGGCCATTCAACCACAGGTGCAATGCCGGGCTGCTGGTGTTCAACAAACGGTCGAGCAGTTGGTCCAGCTCGGGGTTTGGCACCCGGCAATAGTCGTCCAGGAATAACCAGGTGGGTGTTTGCAAACGCGCCAGGTGGGCCAACAAACCCGTTTCATCCAGCACCGGCAGCCCGAGGGTCTGCGCCAGGCGCTCGCACATTTGCACCGCGCTCAACGCCGCGCCTCCCAACGGCAACCAATGCAGCCGACAGTCGCTGGGCGCTTGCAGGAAACACTCGGCGAACAACGCACTCTTGCCACTGCCCGCCGGCGCGCAGAGCAGTTTGACCCGCGCCTCGGAAGCCAGCAGCGGCTCGCTCAGGGACCGCCGCGGCAGATGTGTCGAGGATAGGCGTGGCAGCAATCCTGGACGGTCCGGACACGGAGTCATGGCGGTCATGTGGGTGATCCTGTTTATTGTTATCTCACCACCCTAGTCCTGTGTCGCCGACCTTTGGAGAAGTATTCAGCGCGCTGATTGTCACCCATAAAAAAACGACCGGCAGGAGCGCTGCCGGTCGATCATGATTATCAAGTCAGGCGCAACCTTGCTCCCACAGATAAATCCACTCGCTACCGTTCTCTTTCCAACAGTCAGACCTTACCGAACCCCGGTCGAGCGCAGCGCCGCCGGCGTGTAGTCGGCTGCCCGGGCTTCGAAGCCGTACTCGTAGCTGTGTTTCTCTTCGTTCTTCATCCCCAGCGCGATGTAGCGGCCGGCGATGATGTCGTAGAGCGCCTCCAGGGTGTAGCCCGGGTTCTGATGGTCGTAGTAGAACTGGGCATGACCCTCGGCCACCCGCCACAGCTGACCGCGACCGTCGTAGTGGTCCACCAGCGCGGCCTGCCAGCTGTCTTCGTCGAAGTACATGTGGCGTTTGGCGTAGATGTGCCGCTCGCTGGGCTTGACCGTCCCGACCACTTCCCAGACCCGATGCAGCTCATAGCGGGTCAGGTCCTGGTTGATGTGGCCGGCCTTGATCACGTCGTCGTACTTGAGGCTGGGCGAGTCGAGCTTGTAGCTGTTGTACGGGATGTACATTTCCTTCTTGCCGATCAGTTTCCAGTCGTAGCGGTCCGGCGCGCCGGAAAACAGGTCGAAGTTGTCGGAGGTGCGCAACCCGTCGGCGGCGGTGCCCGGGCCATCGTAGGCCACTTGCGGGGCACGACGCACACGGCGCTGGCCGGCGTTGTAGATCCAGGCCAGGCGTGGCTCCTTCACTTGGTCCAGGGTTTCGTGCACCAACAGCACATTACCGGCCAGGCGTGCCGGGGCGGTGACCTCCTGCTTGAAATAGGTCAGCACGTTACTGGCCTTTTCCGGGTCGGCATCCTTGATCAGGAACGGCACGGCGATTTCTTCTTCGAAGCGGATCGGCGTGAAGCTGCCATTGGTCTGTGGCGTGGCCTGGGTAATGATGCGTCGCAGGTTGCCGCCGTGATAACGGGTGATGTGGTTCCATATGACTTCCACGCCGTTCTTGGGGATCGGGAAGGCGTAGTAGCGGTTGCCGGTGAAGTTGGACAAGCCGTTACCGTCGTTGATGGACGCCACGTTGAGGGCGCTGCGCTTGGCCGACTCGTAGATTTCCGGCGGCAGGGAAACGCTGCGATGGGTCGGGTAGACCGGGATCTTGTAGGTCTCCGGGTAGCGCTTGAACATCGCCACCTGCCCTTCGGACAGCTTGTCCTTGTACTTGTCCACCGTCGCGGCGGTGATGGTGAACAGTGGTTTTTCATTGGCGAACGGATCCGCCAAAAAACCCTTGCTGTCCACGGCCCCGGCGTTTTTCGCAATGCCGCCGGTCCAGGCCGGGATCGAGCCATCGGCGTTACCCGCCTTTTCCGCACCGATGGGGGTGAGGCTGGTGCCCAGTTTGTTCGCTTCCTCCGGCGAAACCGCCGCCATCACGTTCGCCGCCAGCAGGCTCAAGGCCAGGGCACCGCATTGCAGGATCATCTTGCGCATTGGGTTTTCCTTGTCAGCCAGATCAGAAGTTCACGCCGAAGCTCAGCGCGAGGAAATCGCGGTCTTCGAGAACGTTGTAATCGCCGCCAAAAAAGTCGGTGTAGCTCAAGCTGGCGGTGTAGGTGTTGCGGTAATCGGCATCGACACCAACGCTGATGGCCTTGGCGCCTTCGTTGAACAGACCGTTGGGGCCATAGCCGGCCACGTCGTGGGACCAGGACATGTTGGGCTTGAAGTTCACCCCGCCGATCACGTTGGAGTAATCGAGGATCGCCCGGGCGCGATAGCCCCAGGACGTCGAGGTGACGAAACCATCGGTGTCGCCCTGGAAGCCGTATTGGCCATAGACCGAGTCACGGCCATAACGCAGCTTGTCCTTGGACTCCAGGCCACCGACGTGCACCACCGCCGCTTCGCCGACCAGCGTCAGGCGATCAGCCCCCAGCACCTGATCGAAGAAGTGCGTCAGGGTGCTCTGGACCTGGGTCACTTCCTTGCGCCGGTAACCGGTGTTGTCGGCACCCGGTGCGGTCGCGATAGGCGATGCCGCGCCACCGGCAATCGGGTTGACCAGGGCCAGGGTCAGGTCGTTGGTATTGACCTGCACCGGTGCGTTGGGACGGTAGCTGATTTCCCCGGTCCAGGCGGTGCCGGTGGGCAACGTCGTGGAGAAACTGGCGCCGTACAGGCGGATGTCTTCCGGGTATTCAAGGTAGTACCCACCACGGCCCAGCATCACGCTTTGCGCCAGACCCGCACCGCTGCCAGGGGCCAGGCCGTTGGCGATCGCGACCATTCCCGGCAACGCCGCCAGCGTCGAACGCCCCGCCGTGGTGGTTCCGACGGTAGGCGTACGGCTGTGGTAATTCATGAAGTACAGGCCGTACTCGGTGTCATCGCCGAGCCAGCGCAACGCCGTGCCCCACTGGCCGGAATCGCGGGCGTCGCGGTCGCCGCCACGGGGAATGATCACCCCTTCCCTGGACACCTGGATCTCCTGGCCAAATGCCCGGGTCAAGGGCACGAACGGCGCAATCGCCGGGCTGCCCACGGTGTAGCCACTGGTGCAACCATCGGCCACCACGTCGTTGCCGAAGAACGTGCCGCAGTTATCCACCACGGTCTGATCCCACTCCAACTGGTAGAAACCTTCGATGGTGAGCTTGTCGGTCAGACCCTGGGAGGCGAACAGCATGTTCACCGGGATCAGGCCTTCCTTGATCTCCGCACCGGGGCGACGGAACGCGGACACGTCCACCGGGTTGATGCTGTTGATGGAGTTGCCGATGAAGGTGCTTTCCCCCCAGCTGACCACCTGCTTGCCGGCGCGCACGGTGCCTGGCAAATCGGCGATGGAATAGTTGTGATAGACGAAGGCATCGAGAATCTGTGCCCCCGAGGACTTGGCGCCTTCCTTGCGATTGCTGTCGCTGATGTCCTTGAACTCGCGGCCCTCATCCTTGAGCTCGAAGTCGTACCAGTACTTGCCACGCACGAACACACCGGTATCGCCGTACTTGAGCTCGAGGTCGTGCAGGCCCTTGAAGATTTTGGAAAAGGTCTCGCCTTTCTTGAAATTCAGTCGTCCGTCATCACCGGTGGAGGATTGGCCCCGCCCGCCGTTGACCGTGCCGACCAGGTCTTTGTCCGCATCGCGCATGCCCCAGCTCGCGCCCACGGACAGCGACGAATCGAACTGACCCTCGATCTCGCCAATGTTGAATGAAACGGCCTGCGCCTGGGCAGAGCAACCCAAGGCCACCGCGACGGCCAGCGCCTGCGGTTTGAAGATGGCGCGCATTGTTATTGTTGTCATGCGTCTTCCCCGGTGAGTGACAGAGGCTTCACCCTACTGCCGCACGCCATGGGCGATAAGCGCACCAAGGAGGTATTCGCGCTGTACCTCAAAAGGATTACAGCCCCTGCGGGACGGGCGTTTGCGCGTCCCATGGACGGACTGGATGATAGGCCATCAGCGCCACGCATATTCCTGCCCCGCCTGCGACTGTTACGCGCCCTGCAACGGTGCATGTCCGGATCCGGGCTGTTTCCCGTCGGGCTCGTTCCCTATGCTGGCCGGGCTTGCAGGGCAACGGGCCTGCAGGCGCAAGTCGCCACGGCATCCTTCCCGCCTGGCGCACCGTCATTCGGATGGATTGGCGCATCGGTCCATCATCCCCGTGTTTATCGACGTTGGTTTGTAGCTCCTTTGCAACGTCACGCTTAGGCCGCTGCTTTTTGCAGCGGCCTTTTTTATGTGCGGTGATTTCCGAGTTAAAACTTCTTGTTTCCTACGTTGCTGTAGGAAATCCCCGGCGCGCGCTTTGCCTGGATGTTGAGCCGTGTGGGATAGGGCCCTATCAAGACCACCGCGAACCTGGCGGCCCGGGAGAACAAAGAATTGTCCATGAGCACGCTTGCCACGCCTGGCGGCAAACGGCACGGGCGGTGAGGTTTAGATAGCGTGCCGTTGCAGATTCGCCATCATTTCCTTCAACGCTTCAAGGTTGTCGTTCGGGTGCACCGCATCCTCGAAGTCGCAGATCTGCTGCCAATGGGCGGCGACGTCTTCGGGCGAAAAGCCTTTGCGCGGGTCGAAGCCCGCACCCAGGCTGCGCTCCCAGCGCACCTTGCCCATCCAGCCGCCGCCCACTTCGAACAAGCCGGAGGTTTCCTGGCAGGCCTCACTCGCCAGGTACACCACCAGCGGGCTGACGAGTTCGGGCTTGAGTTGTTCGAACACCTGCGGCGGGATCAGGCCTTCGGTCATGCGGGTGCCGCCGGTGGGGGCGATGGCATTGACCAGGATGTTGTTCTTGCGGCCTTCGATGGCCAGGGTTCGGGTCAGGCCATAAAGGCCGAGCTTGGCCATGCCGTAGTTGGATTGGCCGAAGTTACCGTAGATGCCCGAGGTGGACGCGGTGAAGATCACCCGCCCGTAATTTTGCTCACGCAGGTGCGGCCATGCGGCCCGGGTCACCTTGTAGGCACCCTCGACGTGGACGCGGTAGACCAGGTCCCAATCGGCGTCGTCCATTTTGTGGAACGTCTTGTCCCGCAGGATCCCGGCATTGTTGACCACCACGTCGACGCGACCGAACGCATCAAGCGCGTTTTGTACCAGCTTGTCGCCATCGGTGACCGAGTCGTGGTTGGCCTCGGCAATGCCGCCCGCCTCGCGGATTTCGGCGACCACCCGATCCGCTGCCGAGGCATTGGCCCCTTCCCCTTGCGCCGAGCCGCCGAGATCGTTGACCAGCACCTTCGCGCCTTGTCTGGCGAACAGCAACGCATGGGCGCGTCCCAGGCCACCGCCGGCTCCCGTGACGATCACGACTTTATCTTCGAAGCGCACAGACTCACTCATGGCAGAACTCCAGCAGGCGGACAGGACAATGACCCCGAGTGTCCGGCACCTGTCGGCCGGTCACAATCAACACGATTGCCAGTGAATGGTGGCCGATAAGGCGGGGGGATGATGCAGGCCCGAGCCACGGCGGCGCATTCGACTTTCCGGCTGGCAGGAGGACCTGCTATCGCGAGCAAGCTCGCTCCCACAAGGGATTTTTATGCCCACACATTCCGTATTCACAATCGACCCACTGTGGGAGCGAGCTCGCTCGCGATAGCGGTCTTTCAGTCAAAAAAGATGTCGGGTGTACTGGCGCCATCGCGAGCAGGCTCGCTCCCACACAAGCTCGCTTCCACAGGTCTGCTGCAGTGCCAAGTCGTCAGGTACAGGCCATTTGTCTGCGCGGCGCGGCGGTGGCTTCGCGAAACGCCAGGTAATGCTTGAGCACCTGCACCGGTGCCTCGGTGTGCGGGTAATGACCGATGTCGGGCAACAACACCGTGTCCGGGTTCGGGATCAGCGCCTCGTAGCGTGCCACCATGTGTTCACCGGAAATCGGATCGACCGCGCCGTCGATCACCCGCAACGGCACTTCGCCGCGCTGCATCGCCAGCACCCAGCGATCACGCTGCACACGGCGTTCGGGAATATAGCCGATGAGTTTGTGCATGATCCGCGGACCGTGATGAGCCGCCACCAGGCTCCAGAAGTCATCCAGCTCGCTTTCGGTAGGGGCGGCCCCGGGGCCGAAAATCTGCCGAAAGTTGCAGGCCAGGCTTTCCCGGGAGAACATCCGCCCCAGCAGCCAGCCCAGGGGGCTCAACAAGAGTTTCTGGGCCCATACCGGGCGGTGGGTTTCGGGGAACAGTCCACCATTGAGAAAGACACAACTCTCAAGGTGGATGCGTGCTTCGTAATGCCGAGCGAGCAGTTCCTGGGCCACGCTGTCACCGTAATCGTGGGCCAAAACATGCACCGCCCCCTTCACATTCAGGTGCGCCAGCAAGGCCTGCTGCAGATCGGCTTGCTCCAGCAGGCTGTAGACGTGATCCATCGGCTTGGCGGAATCGCCGAAACCGAGCATGTCGCACGCGATCACCCGGTAGCGTTGCGCCAAGGGTTGCCATAGGTAATGCCAGTCCCAACTGGCGGTGGGGAAACCATGGATCAACAGCAGCGGCTCGCCCTGGCCCGCCACCCAATAACGGATGGCGTGGCCACGGAACAGAAAAGTCTGGCTGCGCTGGCGCCAAATACGCAGGGGAATCTGGGCCAGGGGCATCAGCTTCTATACCCGGTGTCTTGTTGATCGAGCTTGCGCAGCAACGCCGGCCAGGCCAACGCGCCGCCCATGCCTTGGGCGCTTTTGGTCACCCCGGCGATCATCGCCCGGGCGCCGGCCAGAATCTGCGGCTCGATGGCAATCAATTCAGCCCCGCCGTTCTGGGCCAGGACCTGGATGTCACAGGCTCGTTGAAAGGTGAACATCATCAGGAAGGTATCGGCGATGGTGCCGCCGCATGTCAGCAAGCCATGGTTGTGCAGCATCAGGAAATTGCGTTCGCCCAGGTCGGCCTGCAGGCGCGCCTTTTCTTCGTGATTCAAGGCCACCCCTTCGTAAGCGTGATAGGCCAGGCTCGACAGCACGAACAGTGCTTGCTGGCTGATTGGCAACACGCCTTGCTTCTGCGCCGATACCGCGACACCGGCGGCGGTGTGGGTGTGCAGCACACAAGCCACGTCATGGCGCACCTCATGCACCGCGCTGTGGATGGTGTAGCCGGCCGGATTGATCTCGTAGGGGCTGTCCATCAACTTGTTGCCGGCCTGGTCAACCTTGACCAGGCTCGAGGCGGTGACTTCATGGAACATCAACCCGAACGGGTTGATCAAAAAATCCTCGGTGCCGGGGACCTTCGCGGAAATATGGGTGAAGATCAGGTCATCCCAGCCATGCAGCGCGACAAGCCGATAACAGGCGGCAAGGTCCACACGGGTTTGCCATTCGGCCGCACTGACCTGTTCCTTGATACTGAGTGTCGTTTGGACGGGCGCTACGCTCACGGCTCTGACCTCTGGTTTCTTGTTATAGGAGTCTTGTCATCAAAACGTCGTACGCAAGAAAATTCAGTCTAGTCAGGTCTTCCGGGGGCGGTAGTTGCATTGGCAGCCAGCTTACTGGCCAAACGAGTCAGTGCATCCGCTTCAAGACCGCAACGTCTCGATCAACTCAGCCAGCCACGGCTCGGCGTCTGTTTCCGGCGTGACGCTTTCGCTGGCATCCAGACGCAGCATCGGCAGCAACTCGCGAACGCCCAGTTCGGCGAACAGTTCGCACATCTGCTCGCCGCCGGCGCAGAAGGTATCCCCGTAGCTGGCGTCGCCCAGGCCAATCACCGCGCCGGGCAAGCCGCGAAAGAACCCTGGCAATTGATCGCGGATGGTCGAATACAACGGCATCAGACTGTCTGGCAGCTCGCCCATGCCGGTCGTAGAAGTCACCGCCAGCACGGCTTCTGGCGCGAATGCCTGGACATCCGCCAGGGTCGCACGAGGGTCGTGCCAGGCGTCGAAGCCCGCGTCGCGAAGCAGTTTGGCGGCGTGCCGGGCGACTTCTTCGGCGGTGCCATACACTGAGCCGGAAAGAATGGCGACTTTCATCAATCTGATCCTGATCCTGAAAAAAGAGCCGGGATAGTAACAGTTGCACCCACAAGGCTGCGAATGGCTCTCAACGGCAGTAATGGCCAGTAGACAGCCTTTCGATTTCTTCTAAAATACTGATCAACACGGATGTTCAAAAAGGGCTCTTTCCAATGATCAACGCTCAACTGATGCAATTGGTCATCAATGCTTCCAACGACGGGATTGTCATCGCCGAAAAAGAAGGCGAAGACAATATCCTGATCTACGTAAACCCGGCCTTCGAGCGCCTGACCGGCTATCACCGTGACGAAATCCTTTACCAGGATTGCCGGTTCCTGCAGTCGGGTGATCGGGACCAACCGTCCCTGGAGCCGATTCGCCAGGCCTTGCGGGAGGGCGGCGCCTGTCGAGAGGTGCTGCGCAATTACCGCAAGGACGGCACGCCGTTCTGGAATGAGCTGTCGTTGTCCACGGTAAAAAACCAGGCTGACGGGTATACCTATTTCGTCGGTGTGCAAAAAGACGTGACGACCCAGGTCAAGGCTCAACAACGCGTCGCCCAGCTGGAAAAGGAACTGGCCGAAGCCCGGGAAACGATTGCCCGGCTTGAAGCGACGAACGGTGCAAACAAAACCGCGAATTAATGGTCAGTCACTACAATCACCAGTGAAAATGTAAATTCTCATTTCGAGCCGACCATGCAGCGCGATGCCCTCCTGACGCAGGATGAACTGGATTTCATCCGGACGATGCAACATAACCCGCAGTTGAATGAGCGGGATGTCACGTCGAGCCTGCTGGTCAACGGTGGGTCACAGATCCGTGACTTGTTGACGCGCCTGGCGGCGAATGAGCAGGTCACCCTGCAAGCCAATTTCGAAAACCAGCAAATGACGTTTCCATTGCACCTGGTGGAAGACGAATTCCATGCGATGCACCTGCGCCTGGGTGTGCCGAGCATCTACGAAGACGGACCGAAAATACGCCCGTGGCGCCTGACGCTCGACGAGCCGGTGGCGCTGGAAAATATCAAGGGCCAGCCGGGACCGCTCTGGGTTCACGAAGTGTCCTGCAAGGGCGTGTTGCTGGAAAACCGTAGCCGGACCAAGCCACCGAAGCAGTTTGCCTTGTGGTTCAGCCCCTCAGGCTACGAAAGAATTTCGTTGCGTGGCGGCTTCGAACGGGAAACCGATCGAGGTTTGCTGGCCTATCACCTGAACCAGAATGACCAGGACGAGACCGAGCGACTGCGCCAGTACATCCTGCAGCAACATCGCCTGACCCATCCCTCCATGCATCTCTAGGTGTCGAGGCTGCCTGCCAGAAATTGACGCAGGCGCTGGCGCATCACTATTCCTTCGTTACCCAGGCAACCGATCGACGAGCCAGCCAGGCTTTCCTGCACTAGATCGGATGCCTCACCGGCCAGCATCAACGGACAATCCAGGCTCATCGCCAATTTGCCCAGGCGCTTGGGCAAGTCCGGGACCGGCGCATGATTGGAAACCAGCACCAAGGCCAGCGGCTGGATCTTCTGGCACACCAAGGTCAGTTCGTTGAATGGCACGCCGATCGACAGCGCCCTGACGCCCACGTCCGCGCTGGACAGGAACAGCGCCGTAACCAGCAATTCCAGCTCACGGCACTGGCCGGCCAGCGCACAGACCAGGACCCGCGGCGACTCGCCTTCGCGCTTGAACAAAAGCCGCTGGATGATGCGCGAACGCAGGAACCCGTCGAAAAACACCCATTCACTGATTTGCCCGAACTCTGGCTGGCGATACAGCATTTGTCGCCAAAGCGGCATCAGGATGTCCTGGAATACGACCGGCACGGTGTAGGTGGAAAAGACCTGCCCGTAGACGCGATCCAGTTCCACATCGTCAAAGTTGCCAACCGCGTCCGCCACCTGTTGCTGCCACCGGGCGTGATCAGCCTTGACCAGGTCGGATGAAAGCAGCGTGGAGACCGGTTGCACCGCTGCGGTCTTGGCCAGGATCTTGCCCACTTTGCTGACAGCCACACCGCGCTCGATCCACGCCAGGATGCTGCGAACCTTTTCGATATCGCTCAACGAGTACAGGCGATGCCCGCTTTCGGTGCGGGTGGGCTGGATCAAACCATAGCGCCGCTCCCATGCGCGCAGGGTCACGGGGTTCACGCCGGTCACGCGCGCGACTTCGCGAATGGGGAACAGGTCTTCCCTTTTCAAGGCTGATGCCTGGAAAATAAAGCTATCCTCTGTGATTTCGCTCATGTTGGCGGGCAATTCCGACTGGGAAATTGGATCCTATCTTCTCCTCCAAGCCACGTCATGACAAGGACAACGTATTCAAGTATGCGGTTTTGTTGTTTTACCCGCCATCGGGAATAATCCTTGCCTGTTTTTTGGCGACCAGACGCAGCCCACCACCCCGGGGGCGTCCCCGCAAACCTCCTATCCGGAGCGTTGCGCCTGTCTTACGGAGATGCATAATGTCGACCTCCCCCGTCACGTTAATGGTGGCCCGCCGCGTCGCCAATGGACGCTATCAGGATCTGATTGCCTGGTTGCGCGAAGGCGAACAATTGGCCACCGACTTCCCTGGTTACCTGGGTTCCGGCGTGCTCGCGCCACCGCCCCAGGACGATGAATTCCAGATCATTTTCCGTTTTGCCGACGAGCAGACACTGCACGCCTGGGAACACTCCGCCTCGCGCACGGCCTGGCTGGGACGCGGCAGCGATCTGTTTGCCCATCCCTCCGAACATCGGGTGCGTGGCATCGATGGCTGGTTCGGCTCGGTCGGCCAGCGTCCGCCACGCTGGAAACAGGCCGTGGCCATCTGGCTTGCGTTCTTTCCCGTGTCGCTGTTGTTCAATTTCCTGCTGGGACCGCTGCTGGGCGAACTGGGCCTGTTGAGCCGCGTGCTCATCAGCACCGTCATCCTGACACCGCTGATGGTCTACCTGTTTATCCCGATGTCGACCCATCTGCTGGCGAACTGGCTCAACGGCGCGCCGCAGCGGGCGTTGCCGGCTACGCGCAATCATTGATGTCTCCTGCCTCGACAGTCACCCTGTGGGAGCGAGCTTGCTCGCGATGACGGCCTGATCTTCAATATCCTCATTGACTGTCGCACTGCTATCGCGAGCAAGCTCGCTCCCACAATGGGCAACTGGTCACGACCGGATCGACCTTTGTGCATAGGACGCGCCCCGCGTCGCTGTTATAGTTTTGCTCTTGCCGTGAACCGAGCCGCCCCATGTCCAGCACCACCGCTCCGATCCTGATCACTGGTGCAGCCCAGCGCGTCGGCCTGCATTGCGCCCGGCGCTTGCTGGCGGAAGGGCAGCCGGTGATCGCGACCTATCGCACCGAACGCCCTGGCGTGCAAACGTTGCGGGACCTGGGGGCGGTGGTGCTGTTCGCCGACTTCTCCAGCGAAACGGGGATCCTGGCCTTTATCGAACAACTCAAGCAGCACACCGACCGGCTGCGGGCCATCGTGCACAACGCCTCGGCCTGGATGACCGAGGCGCCTGGCAGCGAAACGGCGGCCTTCAGCGCCATGTTCGGCGTGCACATGCTTGCGCCTTACCTGATCAACCTGCATTGCGCCGAGTTGCTGCTGCGTTCAACACCGGCGGATATCGTGCATATCAGCGATGACGTGACCCGCAAGGGCAGCGCCCGACATATCGCCTATTGCGCCACCAAGGCCGGCCTGGAAAGCCTGACCCTGTCGTTCGCGGCCAAGTTCGCCCCGACGATCAAGGTCAACGGTATCGCCCCGGCCCTGCTACTGTTCAACCCCGAAGACGACGCGGCTTACCGCGCCAAGGCCCTGGCCAAGTCCGCACTGGGTATCGAACCCGGCAGCGAAGTGATCTACCAGAGCCTGCGTTATCTGCTGGACAACCCTTATGTCACCGGCACGACCCTGACCGTCAACGGCGGGCGGCACGTCAAATAGCCTTGTTTCGAGGATGCACCATGACGCTATCCCTGCCCCAGAACTACCGCGAGATTCTCATCGGCCTGGGGGAAAACCCCGAGCGCGAGGGTTTGCTCGATACTCCGATGCGTGCCGCCAAGGCCATGCAGTACCTTTGCCATGGCTATGAGCAAAACGTCGAGCAGATCGTCAACGGCGCGCTGTTCGCCTCTGACAGCGATGAAATGGTGATCGTCGCCGACATCGAACTCTATTCCCTGTGCGAACATCACCTGTTGCCCTTCATCGGCAAGGCCCATGTGGCTTATATTCCTACCGGCAAGGTCCTGGGGCTGTCGAAAATCGCCCGGTTGGTCGACATGTTCGCCCGCCGCCTGCAGATCCAGGAGAACCTGACCCGGCAAATCGCCGACGCGGTGCAGCAGGTCACCCAGGCCGCTGGCGTGGCAGTGGTGATCGAGGCCCAGCACATGTGCATGATGATGCGCGGTGTCGAAAAACAGAACTCGACCATGAACACCTCGGTGATGCTCGGCGCCTTTCGCGAGTCCAGCACCACGCGCCAGGAGTTCCTGCAATTGATTCGACGGAGCAAGTAAATGCCACAACTTCAGCCAGCCATGGCACGCATCAAGGTCAAGGACCTGCGCCTGCGCACCTTCATCGGCATCAACGAGGATGAAATCCTCAACAAGCAGGATGTGTTGATCAACCTGACCATCCTCTATGCCGCCCAGGAGGCGGTGCGCGACAACGACATCGACCACGCGCTGAACTACCGCACCATCACCAAGGCGATCATCGCCCATGTGGAAGGCAACCGCTTCGCCCTGCTCGAACGCCTGACCCAGGAGTTGCTCGACCTGGTCATGGCCAACGAGTCGGTGCTCTACGCCGAAGTCGAAGTCGACAAGCCCCACGCCTTGCGATTCGCCGAATCAGTGTCGATTACGCTCGCAGCAAGCCGGGCGGCTTCATAGCCGCTGCAGGCTTCAGGCTGTAAGCTTCAAGCCTGACCACCGTAATTCAAACTTGCAGCTTGAAGCTTGCCCCTTGAAGCTGCCTCGCAGAGACCTCCATGAACGACCAACAACACCTCGAACTCGAAGCCGCCGCTTTCCGTCGGCTGGTTGCCCACCTGGACAGCCGCAAGGATGTGCAGAACATCGACCTGATGAACCTCGCCGGTTTCTGCCGCAACTGCCTGTCCAAGTGGTACAAGGCCGCCGCCGACGAGCGCCAGGTCGAGGTCAGCCTCGACGACGCCCGCGAAGTGGTCTACGGCATGCCGTACGCCGAATGGAAAGCCCAATACCAGAAAGAAGCCAGCGCCGAACAACAGGCGGCGTTCGCCAAAGGAAAACCCGATGCCTGATCTCGATACCCTGCGCACCCGCCTCAAGAGCGGCGAACATGCCTTCGCCGACACCCTGGCCTTTATCGCCGCCGGCTACGATTACCAGCCCCGGGCCTTCAATAACGGCGGCGTGCAAAATGCCGCCGGGCAGAACGAAGGTTCGTGCAAGACCCTGGGCCTGGCACTGCTCGAAGGCTTGAGCGATGAAGAAGCGCTGCTGGCATTCGGCGAACATTACCGTTCGGTACTGGCCACGCCCGAAGGCAGTGATCATGGCAATATCCGCGCGCTGATGGTGCATGGGCTGGCAGGTGTGACGTTCGAGGCACCGCCGCTGCAACGGCGCTGATCGATCCTTCCTGTGTGGCGAGGCTCGCTTTCACAAGGGCTCCATTCATCCTTATCGAAGAACACCTCACCACATCCCGACTTTTAAGATTGACCCGGCAACTTTATTTCGTTTGCCGGGCCCCTCTGCTCGCGGCTTAGATAACGGAAATTTCTCCTTCGTCCGGGCCGTCATCCATGAGCAGCGAAACCATCAGCCAATCGATCTCCATCGTGCATCCCGTCAGCCTCAGCCACGGCAGGAACGCCGAGGTCTGGGACACCGGCGGCAAACGCTACATCGACTTTGTCGGGGGCATTGGTGTGTTGAACCTCGGCCATTGTCATCCGCGCATTGTCGAGGCGATCCGCGAACAGGCTACGCGGCTGACTCACTACGCATTCAACGCCGCCCCTCACGCGCCCTACATTGAATTGATGGAACGCCTGACGGCGTTTGTCCCGGTGGATTACCCGGTCAGCGGCATGCTCACCAACAGCGGCGCCGAGGCGGCGGAGAACGCCTTGAAGATCGTGCGGGGTGCCACGGGCCGTACCGCCGTGATCGCGTTTGACGGTGCCTTCCATGGCCGCACCCTGGCGACCCTCAACCTCAACGGCAAGGTCGCGCCTTACAAACAGAAAGTCGGTGTCCTGCCCGGGCCGGTGTATCACCTGCCGTACCCCAGCCAGGACAACGGCGTCACCTGCGCAGAGGCCTTGAAGGCCATGGAGCGGCTGTTCAGCGTCGAGATCGATGTGAATGACGTGGCCTGTTTCATTGTCGAACCGGTGCAGGGCGAAGCCGGCTTCCTGGCGATGGACGTGCCTTTTGCCCAGGCCCTGCGGCAGTTCTGCGATGACAAGGGCATTGTGCTGATCATCGATGAGATCCAGTCAGGCTTCGGCCGCACCGGCCAGCGCTTTGCCTTCTCCCGATTGGGCATCGAACCGGACCTGATCCTGCTGGGCAAAAGCATTGCCGGCGGCGTGCCCCTGGGGGCCGTGGTGGGACGCAAAGCGCTGCTGGACAACCTGCCCAAGGGTGGCCTGGGCGGCACCTACTCGGGTAACCCCATCGCCTGCGCCGCCGCACTGGCGACCCTGGACGAAATGACCGATGCCAACCTGCACGCCTGGGGTGCACAACAGGAAGAGGCGATCGTCAGCCGCTACGAATCCTGGCGCAGCCGAGGGCTAAGCCCTTACCTGGGCCGCCTGACCGGCATCGGCGCCATGCGCGGCATCGAGCTGAGCCACGCCGACGGCACCCCGGCTTCGGCACAATTGACGCAACTGCTGGCCCTCGCACGGGAATCGGGCCTGCTGCTGATGCCCAGTGGCAAGTCGCGACACATCGTGCGGCTGCTGGCGCCATTGACGACCGAGCCGAACGTGTTGGAGGAAGGCTTAGATATTCTGGAGGCGTGCCTGGCGAAGCTGGCCTGAGTATTGTCATCTGACGGCACTAGAAACCCTGTGGGAGCGAGCTTGCTCGCGATAGCGTCAAGTCTGCCGACATCGATGTTGACCGATACACCGCCATCGCGAGCAAGCTCGCTCCCACAGGGGTTCACCGCCAGGTATTCGGGTATAAAAAACCGGCCGAAGCCGGTTTTTTATACCCGATGAATCAGAACGAAGCGTTCTGCAGGCCATCCAGGTAACGCTCGGTATCCAGGGCTGCCATGCAACCGGCACCGGCCGAGGTGATCGCCTGGCGGTAGACGTGGTCGGCCACGTCGCCGGCCGCGAAGATACCTTCGACGCTGGTGGCGGTGGCGTTGCCGTCGCGGCCGCCCTTGACCACCAGGTAGCCGTCCTTGAGCTCCAGCTGGCCTTCGAACAGCGAGGTGTTCGGCGTGTGGCCGATGGCGATGAAGACGCCGTCGACCTTGATCTCGTCGAAGCTGCCGTCGTTGTTCTTCAGGCGGGCACCGGTCACGCCCATGTTGTCGCCCAGCACTTCGTCCAGGGTCGCGTTGAGCTTGAGGATGATCTTGCCTTCGGCGACGCGGGCGTTGAGCTTGTCGATCAGGATCTTCTCGGCGCGGAAGGTTTCGCGGCGGTGGATCAGGGTGACCGTGCTGGCGATGTTGGCCAGGTACAGCGCTTCCTCGACCGCGGTGTTACCGCCACCGACCACAGCCACTGGCTTGTTGCGGTAGAAGAAACCGTCGCAGGTGGCGCAAGCCGACACACCTTTGCCCATGAAGGCTTCTTCCGACGGCAGGCCCAGGTAACGAGCGCTGGCGCCGGTGGCGATGATCAGGGCATCGCAGGTGTAGGTCGCGCTGTCGCCGGTCAGGGTGTACGGCTTGGCGGCGAAGTCCACGGCGTTGATGTGGTCGAAAACGATCTCGGTCTCGAAGCGCTCGGCGTGTTCCTTCATGCGCTCCATCAAGGCCGGGCCGGTCAGGCCGTGGACGTCGCCCGGCCAGTTGTCGACTTCGGTGGTGGTGGTCAATTGACCGCCGGCCTGCATGCCGGTGATCAGCAGCGGCTTGAGGTTGGCACGGGCCGCATAAACCGCAGCGCTGTAACCGGCAGGGCCGGAACCAAGGATAATCACTCGCGAATGACGCACTTCAGACATGACCTGCTCCTGTTGACCGGACCTCGCGGGCCGGAACGCCGGGTGAGCGGCGTGAATAAAAAAGGACCGTTGACGCACTTGGGGAAGGCTTGGGTTCGACAGTCCTGGAAAAGAATGGGTGCAGCGTATCGAGGGAGCGAAGATTAAGGAAATACGGTTTAACAATCCAGCTCATAGGTGAGCTCTATCCGCAGCGGCCCCTTCAATAGGCGCATTCGCTGCCATAAAGGTTGTTACGCGCCATGTCGCCGCTTTCCCGCGTAGGGTAAAGCCGGTAAGGTCGGCGCGTTCACCTTCGCTCGGAGTCACCTATGCCCGCCCCCGTCCTGTCCGGCCCGCAATATTTGCGAGAAGGCCTCAAGCTGGTCCTGAGCCCGGGCCTGCGTCTGTTCGTACTCTTGCCCCTGGCGATCAACCTGGTGCTGTTCGTCGGATTGATCTACCTGGCCGGCCATCAATTCAGCCTGTGGGTCGATACGCTGATGCCGTCGCTGCCAGAGTGGCTGGGTTTCCTCAGCTATGTGCTCTGGCCACTGTTCGTGGTGCTCGTCGTGCTGATGGTGTTCTTTACCTTCACCATGCTCGCCAACATCATCGCCGCGCCGTTCAACGGTTTTCTCGCGGAAAAAGTCGAAGTGGTCATCCGTGGCACCGACGACTTCCCGGCCTTCAGCTGGGCCGAATTGATTGCCATGATCCCCCGGACCCTCGGTCGGGAAGCGCGCAAGCTCGGCTATTTCCTGCCCCGCGCCCTGGGGTTGTTCGTGCTGTCGTTCATCCCCGTGGTCAATCTGGTGGCGGCACCGCTGTGGCTGCTGTTCGGCGTGTGGATGATGGCGATCCAGTACATCGACTACCCGGCGGACAACCACAAGCTGGGCTGGAACGAAATGCTCGCCTGGCTGCGGGAAAAACGCTGGCAGAGCCTGGGTTTTGGCGGCAGCGTGTACCTGGTGCTGCTGATCCCGGTGGTGAACATCCTGATGATGCCGGCGGCGGTGGCCGGGGCGACCTTGTTCTGGGTGCGCGAGCAAGGCGCCGAGACGGCCTTGGCCCGTCAGGGCTGAGCCGTCACAAATCCATCATCCTGGCGTCACAATGACGAAATGGCCCCGGTCGACACTGGGGTCATGACCACACCCCTGCACATTACCCTGATCACCGAAACCTTCCCGCCGGAAATCAATGGCGTGGCCAATACCTTGGGCCGTCTGTACGACGGCTTGCGCGCCCGCGGGCATCAGGTCGAGTTGATACGGCCTCGCCAGGCCGACGACTTGCGCCAAGCCAGTGACGAACAGTTGCTGCTGTGCCGGGGGTGGCCGCTGCCGGGCTATCCGGGCTTGCAATGGGGCCAGGCGTCGATGCACAAGCTGCTCAGGCGCTGGAAACGTCATCGTCCGGACGTGCTCTACATCGCCACGGAGGGACCGCTGGGTTTGTCGGCGCTGCGGGCGGCACGACGCCTGGGCATCTCGGTGGTCAGTGGTTTCCACACCAATTTCCAGCAATACACCCAACAGTACGGCCTCGGGCTGTTGAGCCGCGTGCTCACCCATTACCTGCGCTGGTTTCACAACCGCTCCAGCCTGACCCTGGTGCCCAGTCTCAGCCAGCGCCTGGAACTGGAACGACGGCATTTCGAGCGCGTGGCGTTGTTGTCCCGCGGCGTGGACAGCCAACTGTTCCATCCGGTCAAGCGCTCGCCGAGCCTGCGCGAAGCGTGGGGCCTGGGCGACGACGACATCGCCGTGCTCCATGTCGGACGCCTGGCACCGGAAAAAAACCTGGGGCTGCTCAAGCGCAGTTTCGAGACGCTGTGCAGCGCTTTTGCGGGGCGACGGATGAAGCTGGTGGTGGTCGGTGACGGCCCGCAGCGGTCCGAGCTGGAACAGGCATTGCCCGAGGCGATCTTTTGCGGCTCGCAACGCGGTGAGGCGCTGGCCAGCCACTATGCTTCCGGGGATGTGTTTGTCTTTCCGAGCCTGACCGAAACCTTCGGTAACGTGGTGTTGGAGGCGCTGGCGTCCGGGCTGGGTGTGGTGGCCTACGATCAGGCCGCGGCTGCGCAACACATTCGCCACGGCTATAACGGCGTGCTGGCGATGCCGGGGGATGAAGAGGCGTTCTGCGATGCCGCCCGTTGGCTGCTGGAGGAGCGCGAGACCTTACGTTGCGTGCGGCTCAATGCTCGCCAGCATGCCAGTCGCCAGGGTTGGGCGGCGGTGATCGAGCAATTTGAAGCGCAGCTGCGAGGGGTTTGCGTGGGTGAGCAGGTGATGCCTGTTGCGCCGACTGTGCGCTGATTGTTCGGTGATGTTCAGGCCGCCATCGCGAGCAAGCTCGCTCCCACAAGGGATCTCGGTCTCACACAAGTAATGTGTCCACTGAAGATCCAATGTGGGAGCGAGCTTGCTCGCGATAGCGTCAGATCGGGCGCCGCTTAAACCAACGTCATCAACGCCTCGCGACTGAACGGCAAGATCTCCTGCTCCCGCCCTTCACGGACTTTTTGCGCCCAGTCCGGATCCACCAACAGCGCACGCCCTACCGCCACCAGGTCGAACTCATCGTTGTTCAAGCGCTCCAGCAGCTTTTCCAGGCTGGCCGGTTGCGCGACTTTGTCGGTGTTGACCATGAACTGCAGGAACTCGCCATCCAGGCCGACGCTGCCGACCGTGATGGTGGGCTTGCCGGTGAGCTTGCGGGTCCAGCCGGCCAGGTTCAGCTCGGAACCTTCGAACTCCGGCTCCCAGAAGCGCCGTGTCGAGCAGTGGAAAATGTCCACGCCCGCCTCGGACAACGGCTTGAGGAATTCGCCCAAGGCTTCGGGGGTCTGCACCAGACGCGCGGTGTAATCCTGCTGCTTCCATTGGGAAAAGCGGAAAATGATCGGGAACCCCTCGCCCACCGCCGCCCGCACGGCACGGATCAATTCGATCGCGAAGCGCGAGCGGTTGGCCAGGCTGCCGCCATAACCGTCAGTGCGCTGGTTGCTGCCTTCCCAGAAGAACTGGTCCACCAGGTAGCCGTGGGCGCCGTGGATTTCCACCCCGTCCATGCCGATGCTCTGGGCGTCTTTCGCCGCCTGGGCAAACGCAGCGATGACCTCGTCGATATCGGCCTGGGTCATGCCGTGGACCACCACCTGGCCGTCCTTGAGTTTTTCGCTCGGACCATAGCCGGGCACATTGGCGTCCGGCTCGGTGCCGATGCGTCGCACACTGCCCACGTGCCACAACTGTGGAACGATCTTGCCGCCTTCGGCATGCACCGCATCGACCACCTGCTTCCAACCGGCCAGCGCGGCGTCGCCGTAGAAATGCGGCACATTCGGATAACCGTTGGACGCCTTGTGCCCGACCGTCGTGCCTTCGGTGATGATCAGGCCGACCCCGGCCGCCGCGCGGCGACGGTAGTACTCGACCACCTTGGCGTTCGGCACGCCGCCCGGAGAAAAGGAACGGGTCATCGGCGCCATCACCACCCGGGTTGGCAACTCGAACGCGCCGAGGTGGAAGGGTTTGAACAGGGCTTTTGCAGGCATGGGGCACTCCACGGGACGAAGTCACAGGTCGGATATGACGACGATAATATGGAGCATGGAAGGCGCTGGGTAGCACTATTGATTTGAATGATTAAGGATCAGAAGAAAGCGCTGAGGGGCGCTCAACCAGAACCCCCGTGGCGAGGGAGCTTGCTCCCGCTGGATTGGTAGGAGCTGCCGAAGGCTGCGATCTTTTGATCTTTCGCTGGAAACTCAAGTGTCTGGGGAAAGATCGCAGCCTCGTTGCACTCGACAGCTCCTACGGGCACAGCCCAGCGGGAGCAGCTCCCTCGCCACAGAGTGATTGTCACAACTTCCTGGGGATCAACCCAGCGCTTTTTCGATCGCCTGGATCACCGTGGGATCATCCGGCGCCGTACGCGGCGAAAAGCGCGCCAGCACCCGGCCGTCCTTGCCGAGCAGGAACTTTTCGAAGTTCCAGGTAATGTCCCCGGGAAACTCGGCCCCCTCGCCCGCCAGCAGGCGGTACAACTGATGACGATCATGACCGTTCACGTCCAGCTTGCTGGACAGCGGGAACGTCACGCCGTAGTTGAGGCTGCAGAATTCCTGGATTTCCTGCTCGGTCCCCGGCTCTTGCCCGGCGAACTGATTGCAGGGCAGGCCCAGCACACTGAACCCCTTGTCCTTGTATTGCTGGTAGAGATTTTCCAGCGCCGCGTACTGAGGCGTCAGGCCACATTTGGAGGCGACGTTGACCACCAGCACGACTTGCCCCTTGAACGGCGCCAGAGCAAGCTCCTGACCATCCAGGGCTTTGAGTTTAAGGTCGTGGAAAGCACTCATGACGAACTCCAGGTTTGCGGATCTTTTCGAAACAGCCATGGGTGATGCTAACAGCAAGCGACTAAAAAGGCGCCATAGGGCGCCTCTCCAGTCAACTTGAGCGTAGCGCACAAATCAATGGTGATGGCCACCTTCGCCATGGACGTGACCATGGGCGATCTCTTCCTGGCTGGCGTCACGGATGTCGACGATCTTGACCTTGAAGTTCAAGCGCTGGCCAGCCAACGGGTGGTTGCCGTCAACGGTGACGTCATCGCCTTCCAGGTCGCGGATGGTGACGATCTGCATCTGGCCATCGGGTGCCGAGGCGTGGAACTGCATGCCCACTTCCAGCTCATCCACGCCTTCGAACATGCTACGGCTCAGGGTGCTGACCAGTTCGGCGGAGTATTCGCCGTAAGCGTCTTCCGGCTCGACGGCAACGTTCAGGTCGTCACCGACCGCTTTACCTTCCAGGGCTTTTTCCAAGCCCGGGATGATGTTGCCTGCGCCATGCAGGTAGACCAGCGGAGCGCCGCCGGCAGAGCTGTCGATGACCTCACCAGCGTCGTTGGTCAGGGTATAGTCGATGGAGACAGCCTTATTGGCGGCGATCAGCATGGGGCGAGACCTTTTGCATAAGAATGAAGAACGGACAAGTCTAAACAAGGATTTGCCCGAAAGCGAACGGAACCCGGACAAACGGGCCTGCTCGAACAGACCGACGGTCACCGGTTTGCATCAGGATGAGGACGGGCACTGGGTGGCCGAGCTGTCCTGCGGCCATACCCAGCACCTGCGCCACCAGCCACCCTGGCAGTCCCGGGCCTGGGTACTGGACCCTGTGCAACGTATTGAAAAAATAGGCCAGCCCTTTGCTTGCGGCTGGTGCGCTCAAGGCCCGGTTAGCGATAACCTTGGCGACTGAATTGTGGGTAGACGGCCAGTCATAGGCCGCGCCATTGCCATGCTCCTTTAGAGAATCCGCATGCAAACTTTTTTTATCGCACCCACCGATTTTGGTGTGGGCCTGACCTCCATCAGCCTCGGGCTGGTGCGTACCCTCGAACGGGCCGGGCTGAAAGTCGGCTTTTTCAAACCCATTGCCCAGCCGCATCCCGGCGACACCGGGCCGGAGCGTTCCACCGAGCTGGTGGCCCGCACCCATGGCCTCAAGCCTCCGCAGCCCCTGGGCCTGGCGCACGTCGAGCGCATGCTCGGCGACGGCCAGCTCGATGAGCTGCTGGAAGAAATCATCACCCTTTACCAGCAAGCGGCCATCGGCAAGGACGTGCTGGTCGTTGAAGGCATGGTCCCGACCCGCAACGCCAGCTACGCCGCCCGGGTCAACCTGCACCTGGCCAAGAGCCTCGACGCCGAGGTCATCCTGGTGTCGGCACCGGAGAACGAAGTGCTGACCGAGCTTTCCGGGCGGGTGGAGTTGCAGGCGCAGCTGTTCGGCGGGCCGAAGGACCCGAAAGTCCTCGGGGTGATCCTGAACAAGGTCCGCACCGAGGAAAGCATGGAGGCGTTTTCCGCACGGCTCAAGGAGCACTCGCCCTTGCTGCGCAGCGGCGATTTCCGCCTGCTCGGTTGCATCCCGTTTCGCCCCGAACTCAATGCACCGCGCACCCGCGACGTGGCCGACCTGATGGGCGCCCAAGTGCTCAATGCCGGCGACTACGAAACCCGGCGCATGAGCAACATCATCATTTGCGCCCGCACCATGCGCAACACGGTGGAACTGCTCAAGCCCGGCGTGCTGGTGGTGACCCCCGGCGATCGCGACGACATCATCCTCGCCGTGAGCCTGGCGGCGATCAACGGCGTGCCACTGGCCGGCCTGCTGCTGACCAGCGACACCCTGCCCGACCCACGCATCATGGACCTGTGCCGCGGCGCCTTGCAGGCAGGGTTACCGGTGCTGTCGGTGAGCACCGGCTCCTATGACACCGCCAACCTGCTCAACGGCCTGAACAAGGAAATTCCCATCGATGACCGCGAACGTGCGGAGATCATCACCGATTTCGTCGCCAGCCACCTGGACGCCAAATGGCTGCACCAGCGCTGCGGCACACCGCGGGAAATGCGCTTGTCGCCGGCGGTGTTCCGCTATCAGTTGATCCAGCGCGCCCAAGCCGCCAACAAACGCATCGTGCTGCCCGAAGGCAGCGAACCGCTGACCGTCCAGGCCGCCGCCATTTGCCAGGCCCGGGGCATTGCCCGCTGCGTGTTGCTGGCCAAACCGGCCGACGTCGAAGCGGTGGCCCGCGCCCAAGGCATCGAGCTGCCGCCGGGGCTGGAGATTCTCGACCCGGATTCGATTCGCGAGCGTTATGTCGAACCGATGGTGAGGTTGCGCAAGAGCAAAAGCCTGAACGCGCCGATGGCCGAGCAGCAACTGGAAGACACCGTGGTCATCGGCACCATGATGCTGGCCCTGGATGAAGTGGACGGGCTGGTATCCGGGGTCATCCACTCCACCGCAAACACCATCCGCCCCGCGTTGCAACTGATCAAGACCGCGCCAGGTTGCTCCCTGGTGTCCTCGGTGTTTTTCATGCTGTTTCCCGAAGAAGTGCTGGTCTACGGCGACTGTGTGATGAACCCGCACCCCAGCGCCGCGGAACTGGCGGAAATCGCCCTGCAGAGCGCCGATTCGGCCGCCGCGTTCGGCATCGTGCCGCGGGTGGCGATGCTCAGTTATTCCAGCGGCGAGTCGGCCAGTGGTGAAGAAGTGGAAAAAGTCCGTGAAGCCACCCTGCTGGCCCACGAAGCCCAGCATGGCCTGCTGATCGACGGTCCGCTGCAATACGACGCCGCCGCCAATGAAACCGTGGCGCGGCAATTGGCGCCCAACAGCCAGGTGGCCGGCCGGGCGACGGTGTTCATCTTCCCCGACCTCAACACCGGCAACACCACCCACAAGGCCGTGCAGCGCAGCGCCGATTGCGTCAGTCTCGGGCCGATGCTGCAAGGCCTGCGCAAACCGGTGAATGACTTGCCCCGCGGGGCCCAGGTCGACGACATCGTGTACACCATCGCCCTGACCGCGATCCAAGCCGCCAACCGACCTCTGGATATTTAAATGCTGGACTTCCTGCCTCCCCCTTTGCGCGGCGTCATTGCCTCGCTGCTGTTGGCGCTGAACACCATCGCCTGCTGCACGCCGCTGTTCATCGTGGCGATTTTCAAGCTGTTGCTGCCCTTCCCCGCTGCCCAGCGCTTCACCGACTGGCTGATGGGCCACATCCACGAGGCCTGGATCAGCAACAACAAGGCCTGGATGAACCTGCTGCGCCGTACCCGCTGGCACCTCAGTGGCCTGGAGGGCCTGGACTACCAGCATTCGTACCTGATCACCAGCAACCACCAGAGCTGGGTCGACATCATGGTGTTGCAGTACGTGCTGAACCGGCGCATCCGGCCATTGAAGTTCTTTCTCAAGCAGGAACTGATCTGGGTGCCGGTGATCGGCCTGGCCTGGTGGGCCCTGGGCTTCCCCTTCATGAAGCGCTATTCCAAGGCGTACCTGGAAAAACACCCGGAAAAGAAAGGCAAGGACCTGGAAACCACTCGCAAGACTTGCGCGAAGTTTCGCAACAACCCCGTGGGCATTTTCAACTTCGTCGAAGGCACGCGTTTCACCGACGGCAAGCATGCCCAGCAGCAGTCACCGTTTCGCTATCTGCTCAAGCCCAAGGCCGGTGGTATCGCGTTCGTACTCGATGCCATGGGCGAGCAACTGGAATCGATCATCAACGTAACCATTCATTACCCGGGCGGGCGTCCGGGTTATTGGGATTTGCTCTGCGGCAACGTTGGGGAAGTGGTGGTGCACTTCCAGGAACTGAAGATCCCGCCGCAGTTCATCGGCAGGAACTACGACCAGGACGGTGTGTATCGCCTGGAGTTCCAGGGCTGGATCAACCAGCTGTGGCAGGACAAGGATGCGTTGCTGGAGCAGATGCACCGCGAGTATCCCGGTCAATCCTGAGGTGTCTGTACTGGCCTCATCGCGAGCAAGCTCGCTCCCACAGGAGATGGGGGTGAGCTCCGGTCCTGTGTCCACTGACCACCCCCTGTGGGAGCGAGCTTGCTCGCGATAGCGCCCTTCCAGACAACAAAAAGCCCGCAGACGATCACTCATCCGCGGGCTTTTTACTGACAGCGGCGTTCCTTAGATCGCCCCACGCTTGCGCAGCAGATCCAGCACCTGCTTGACGCTCTCTTCCAGGGTCAGCGCCTGGGTGTCGATGACCAGGTCGGCATCCAGCGGCACGTCATACGGGAAGGACTCACCCGGGATGTTGTCGCCGGCGGCGGCATACAGCCCCTGCGGATCACGCTGGGCACATACCGTTGGCGAGGCCTGGACGTAGACCGTCAGCAGACGCTCACGGCCGATCAGGTCCTTGGCCTGCTCACGCCCTTCGGCACTCGGCGCGACGAACGCGGCGAGGGTCAGCAGGCCGGCTTCGTTGAACTGACGAGCGACATGCGCCGCACGGCGCCAGTTCTCGGTCCGTCCGGCACGATCCTGGGGCAGGCCCTTGTTCAGGTCATGGCGCAGGTTCTGGCCATCGAGGACAAAGACCGCACGACCCGAGTCGAACAACTTGCGCTCGACCGCATAGGCCAGCGTGCTTTTACCCGCGCCCGACAGGCCGCTGAACAAGACCGTGGCCGGTTGCTGGCCGAAGCGCTGGGCGCGTTCTTCCACCGACACATGGGCCAGTTTGCCGTGGTGCGTGCTGCTGCCGTGGGTCAGCGGCTGGGCGACGATCATACCGGCGCCGACCGTGCCGTTGGTCAGGCGATCGATGACGATGAAGGCGCCGGTGGTGCGGTTGCTTTCGTAACCGTCCAGGGCGATCGGCGCATCCAGGGCGATCCTCACCTTGCCGATTTCGTTGAGCTGCAGCGCGCTGGCAGGGCCTTCTTCAAGGGTGTTCACATCCACCTTGTTGACGATACTGGCAATGGAGCCCGGCACGTAGCTGGTGGCGCGCTTGATGTCGTATTTCTTGCCCGGCAGCATCGGCTCTTCGGCCATCCACACCAGCATCGCTTCGAAGCTGTCGGTGACCGGCGGAACGTTGTCGGCATGCACCAACAGGTCGCCACGGGAGATGTCGATCTCGTCTTCCATGGTCAGCGTGACCGCCTGGCCTGGACCGGCATGCTCCAGCTCGCCTTCGAAGGTGACGATGGATTTCACACGGCTGCTCTTGCCCGACGGCAGCACCACCACTTCGTCGCCCTTGTGCACGATGCCGCTGGCGAGGGTGCCGGCGAAACCGCGGAAGTTCAGGTTCGGACGGTTGACGTATTGCACCGGGAAACGCAGGTCGGTGAAGTTGCGGTCGCCCGCCACTTCCACGGTCTCGAGGATTTCCATCAGCGACTGGCCGGTGTACCACGGCGAACGCTCGGACTTGTTCACCACGTTGTCGCCCTTGAGGGCGGACATCGGCACGAAGTGCATGCTGGTGGGCTTCATCTTCAAGCCTTCGGCGAACTTCAGGTAGTCGGCCTTGATCGACTCGAACACGCCCTGGTCGAAGTCCTTGAGGTCCATCTTGTTGATGGCCACGACGATGTGCTTGATGCCCAGCAACGAGGCGATGAAGCTGTGGCGACGGGTCTGGGTCTGCACGCCGTAGCGGGCATCCACCAGGATGATCGCCAGGTCACAGGTGGAGGCACCGGTGGCCATGTTGCGGGTGTACTGCTCATGGCCGGGGGTATCGGCGATGATGAACTTGCGCTTGGCGGTGGAGAAGTAGCGGTAGGCGACATCGATGGTGATGCCCTGCTCGCGCTCGGCCTGCAGGCCGTCGACCAGCAACGCCAGGTCGATATCGTCCCCGGTGGTGCCGACTTTCTTCGAATCGCGGGTGATGGCTTCCAGGTGATCTTCGTAGATCATCTTGGAGTCGTGCAGCAGGCGCCCGATCAGGGTGCTCTTGCCGTCGTCGACGTTACCGCAGGTCAGGAAGCGCAGCAGCTCTTTACGCTCGTGCTGGCCCAGGTAGGCGAGGATGTCCTCGCTGATCAAATCAGATTGGTGCGACATGACAACCCCTTAGAAATAACCCTGACGTTTCTTATCTTCCATCGAGCCTGCGCCATCGTGGTCGATGACCCGGCCCTGGCGCTCGGAAGTTCGCGTCAGGAGCATTTCCTGAATGATGTCCGTCAGGCTCTCGGCCTCGGACTCCACCGCGCCCGTCAACGGGTAGCAGCCAAGGGTACGGAAACGCACTTTTTTCTTGACGATACGGGCTTTGTCTTCGTCGGACAGGTGCTCGAGGATGCGCTCGTCGTCGATCATGATCAGCGTGCCGTTCTTCTCGATCACCTCGCGCTCGGCGGCGAAGTACAGCGGCACGATCGGGATACCTTCGAGGTAGATGTACTGCCAGATGTCCAGCTCGGTCCAGTTCGACAGCGGGAAGACGCGGATCGACTCGCCTTTGTTGACCTTGCCGTTGTAGACGTTCCACAGTTCCGGACGCTGGTTCTTCGGGTCCCAGCGGTGCTTGCTGTCACGGAACGAGTACACGCGCTCCTTGGCGCGGGATTTCTCTTCATCGCGACGGGCACCGCCGAACGCGGCGTCGAAACCATATTTGTCCAAGGCCTGCTTGAGGCCTTCGGTCTTCATGATGTCGGTGTGCTTGGCACTGCCGTGGGTGAACGGGTTGATGCCCTGCGCCACGCCGTCCGGGTTCACATGGGTGATCAGGTCCAGGCCCAGTTCCTCGACCATGCGGTCGCGGAACTTGTACATTTCCTGGAATTTCCAGCGGGTGTCGACGTGCATCACCGGAAACGGCAGCTTGCCCGGGAAGAACGCCTTGCGTGCCAGGTGCAGCATCACGGCGGAGTCTTTACCGATGGAGTACAGCATCACCGGGTTATCGAACTCGGCGGCCACCTCGCGGATGATGTGGATGCTTTCCGCCTCCAGCTGTTTCAGATGCGTCAGTTTGTCGACCATGGCTACTCACGAAAACTTTCTTATGAACGGCCAGCGGGCCGTGTTCGAGCGGGGAATCCTAGCACAGCGACCTCTTCTAATCAGGGCGCCAACTAGATCGAAACAGCATATGGATATGCCTGGTGGTTCGGGTATTGCAACCGCTTTTTGTGGGAGCGAGCTTGCTCGCGATAGCAGTGTATCAGTCAGCACTGAGGTTGACTGACCCACCGCCATCGCGAGCAAGCTTGCTCCCACAGGGGTTATAAGCAGTCAGATGGGATTCGGGCAATCGATGAAGATGTGTTCCAGGGCAAACCGTCGCGCCAGGTAGTCACCCAGCGCCTGGACACCGTAGCGTTCGGTCGCATGATGCCCGGCGGCGATGAAGCTGATGCCGTTTTCCCGGGCGCTGTGGAAGGTCTGTTCCGATGCCTCGCCGCTGAGGTACAGGTCGACCCCGGCCAGCACCGCCTGGTCGATATAACCTTGGCCGCCACCGGTGCACCAGCCGACCCGGCGGATCATCTGCCCGCCTTCGATCAGCAAGGGCTCGCGCCCCAGGGCATCCTGGACCTTGCGCGCGAAATCCCGCGCCGTCATCGGTTCGGACAGGGAGCCGACCAGCCCGACAATCTTGGGGTTATCCGGGTCCAGTGGGCCCTCGACGGTGATGTCCAACTGGCGGGCCAGCTGCACGTTATTGCCCACCTCGGGGTGCAGGTCCAGGGGCAAGTGATAGGCCAGCAGGCTGATGTCATGCTTGAGCAACGTCTTGAGGCGACGCTGTTTCATGCCGGTGATGCAAGGATTCTCGCCCTTCCAGAAATAACCGTGATGCACCAGCACCAGGTCGGCCTCGGCCTCGACGGCAGCATCGAGCAGCGCCTGGCTGGCGGTGACACCGCTGACGATGCGCATCACCTGGGGCGCGCCTTCGACCTGCAGGCCGTTGGGGCAATAATCGGCAATCCGGCTGCTGGCCAGGTAACGGTCCGCTTCTTCAACCAGGGTGTTCAGGGCTACGGCCATAAAAGACTCCTAAATATCCCGTTCAGAGGCGCGCGCGGCCTCGTATAATGCGCGACATTATGGGCGGTCTCATACCGCCTGCAACCTTTGTAGGACATGCTTAATGCTCAAGGCGCTGCGTTTTTCCGGCTGGCCGCTGTTGGCCGGCGTGCTTGTCGCTCTACTGATTATCCAGCGCTACCCGGAATGGGTCGGCCTGCCGAGCCTCGACGTCAACCTGCAGCAGGCGCCGCAAACCAAGGCGGTGCAGCAGGGGCCCGTATCCTATGCCGACGCCGTGACCATCGCCGCGCCGGCCGTGGTGAACCTGTACACCACCAAGGTCATCAACAAGCCCAGCCATCCGCTGTTCGAAGACCCGCAATTCCGTCGTTTCTTCGGCGACAACTCGCCCAAGCAGAAACGCATGGAGTCGAGCCTGGGGTCGGGCGTGATCATGAGCCCGGAAGGCTACATCCTGACCAACAACCACGTCACCAGCGGTGCCGACCAGATCGTGGTGGCCCTCAAGGACGGCCGTGAAACCCTGGCCCGGGTGATCGGCAGCGATCCGGAAACCGACCTCGCGGTGCTGAAGATCGACCTCAAGAACCTGCCGGCCATCACCATCGGCCGCTCCGACAGCATCCGCATCGGTGACGTCGCCCTGGCCATCGGCAACCCGTTCGGCGTCGGCCAGACCGTGACCATGGGCATCATCAGCGCCACCGGGCGCAATCAGTTGGGCCTGAACAACTACGAGGACTTCATCCAGACCGACGCCGCGATCAATCCCGGCAACTCCGGCGGCGCGCTGGTGGATGCCAACGGCAACCTCACCGGGATCAACACGGCGATCTTTTCCAAGTCCGGCGGCAGCCAGGGCATCGGTTTCGCCATTCCGGTAAAGCTGGCGATGGAGGTGATGAAGTCGATCATCGAACACGGCCAGGTGATCCGTGGCTGGCTGGGCATTGAAGTCCAGCCGCTGACCCAGGAACTGGCGGAGTCCTTCGGCTTGTCCGGGCGGCCCGGCATCGTGGTGGCGGGAATTTTCCGCGACGGTCCGGCGCAGAAGGCCGGCCTGCAACTGGGCGATGTGATCCTGAGCATCGATGGTGAACCGGCCGGCGATGGCCGCCGCTCGATGAACCAGGTGGCGCGGATCAAGCCCACCGACAAGGTGACGATCCAGGTCATGCGCAACGGCAAGGAGCTCAAGCTCACCGCTGAAATCGGCCTGCGCCCACCGCCGGCGCCAATGGTGCTCAAGGAAGAGCAGTAAGCCTCCCAGTCCCATGGTGAGGGAGCTGGCTCTCGCAGGGCTCTGTAGGAGCTGCCGAAGGCTGCGATCTTTTGATCTTGACCTTTCGCTGGCGACTCAACTGTCAGGGACAAGATCGCAGCCTCGTTGCACTCGACAGCTCCTACAGGTGCAGCCCAGCGGGAACAAGCTCCCTCGCCACAAAAACTGTGTTCGGTTTTCACCGAAAATACAGATATCATAAATTCTCATTGGCAGTGTTATATTGTTTCAATAATAGAAATTGGAACAACATAACATGTCATCCCTAAAACGGATTTCAGCGACCAGCCTCGCCCTCGGCCTACTGGGCGATCCGGCCTACGCCGAAGAAATCCAACCCCTGGAGCTGGACGCCATCACCGTGACGTCCGACTACGAATCCGCCACCGGACCTGTCACGGGTTACCGCGCCACCCGCTCGGCCAGCGCCACCAAAACCGACACCGCCCTGCGCGACATCCCGCAATCGATCAGCGTGATTCCCGCCAGCGTGCTCAAGGACCTGGGCAGCACCAGCGTCGAGCGGGCCTTGGAATATGCCGGCGGCGTGTCGAAGCAGAACAACTTCGGCGGCCTGACGCTCTACGAATACAGTGTGCGCGGCTTCACCACTTCGGAGTTCTACAAGGACGGCTTCAGCGCCAACCGCGGTTATCCAAGCACGCCGGACACTGCGAACATCGAACGCATCGAAGTGCTCAAGGGCCCGGCCGCCAGCCTGTATGGCCGGGGCGATCCCGGCGGTACGGTGAACATTGTCACCAAGAAACCCCAGCCCGAAGCCTTCACCACCCTGCAAACCAGCGCCGGCAGCTGGGATCGCTACCGCACCGCGCTGGACGTCAACACGCCACTGGATACCGAAGGCAACCTGCTGTCGCGGGTCAACCTGGCGGTCGAGGACAACCACAGCTTTCGCGATCACGTCGACAGCAAGCGCGTTTTCGTCGCGCCTTCCATCAGTTGGCAGTTGAACCCTGACACGCGGTTGCGGGTGGAGAGCGAAATCGTGCGCCACAGCTCGACGTTCGACCGTGGCATCGTCGTCCCGAACAATCGCTGGAGCGGCGTTTCCCGTTCGACCTTCTTGGGCGAACCCAACGACGGCGACATCGACAATCACAACAACATGCTCCAGGCCGCCCTCGAACACCAGCTCAACGACACCTGGCAATTGCGCCTGGCCAGCCACTACAAGCAAGGTGAACTCTGGGGCTTCGCCTCCGAAGCGCGCCCGCTGAACGCCGACGGCCATACGGTGAACCGCCGCTATCGCGAGCGCGACAACAATTGGCACGACAGCATCACCCAGCTGGAATTGCGTGGCCTGTTCGACCTCGGCCCGTGGCAGCACGAACTGCTGGTCGGCAGCGAGTACGAGGACTACCGCAAGCACGAGCGCGTGACCACCATCGGTGGCGGCCTCTACCCTATCGACCTCTATCAGCCGATCTACGGCCAGCCGAAACCCAATGGTGCCCGGACCGGCACAAACTTCTTCGAACATGTGCAAAGCCGGGCGCTGAACCTGCAGGACCAGATCATCTTCACCGACAAGCTGCGGGGCATGCTCGGCGTGCGGTATGAGCATTTCGAGCAGCGCATCGACGACCACACCCGCAGTAAAACCAGCCGTCAGCGCCACGACACCCTGACGCACCGGGCCGGCCTGCTGTACCAACTGACGCCCGAAGCCGGGCTGTTCGCCAACGCCTCCACCTCGTTCAAGCCCAACAACGGCCTGGACGCCAGCGGCAAGACTTTCGATCCCGAGGAAGGGGTCGGCTATGAAGTGGGGATCAAGAGCGAACTGTTCGACGATCGCCTGAGCACCACCCTGGCGGCCTTCCATATAGAGAAGGAAAACGTCCTGAGCCCGGTCGCCGGGACCGACTTCAGCCGTGCCATCGGCAAGGCCCGTAGCCAGGGCATCGACCTGCAAGTGACTGGGCAGGTGACCGACGCCGTGCGCGTGATCGGTGCCTATGCCTACATCGATGCCGAAGTGACCCGGGGCGACCGGGACAATCCCACCGGCAGCCGGATTCTCGGCGTCGCCAAACACAGCGGCAGCGTGCTGGGGGTCTACGAATTCCAGGACGGGCACCTGCGCGGTTCGGACCTCGGCGCGGCGTTCACGTATGTCGGCGATCGCTCGGGCGAAGCCGGCAAGGATTTCGAATTGCCGGCCTACCACACCGTGGACCTGCTGGCCCATTACAAGGCCAGCGACGATGTCACCGTGGGCCTGAACCTGAACAACGTCTTCGACGAAAAGTACTACGAACGCGCCTACAGCAACTACTGGGTCACCCCCGGCGAAGCGCGCAATTTCACCGTCAGTCTTACCCTCGCTCTGTAAAAGGAAAAACGCCATGAAACACCCCAAGACCTTCGCCCTGCTCGGCCTGCTCCTGGCCACACAGGCCTCGGCCCATGGCCTGTGGACCGAACAGCGTCGCGGCAACATCGAAGTGATCTACGGCCACGGTGCCGAAGACAATGCCTTCAAGGCACAGAAAATCAGCGGTGCCTGGGCCTATGACCTGGGCGGCAAGATGATTCCGGTCACCGTAGAGCGCCTGCCGGACCACGCCCGCCTGCAACCGCTCAAGCCGCCGGCCGTGCTGGCGGTGGCACTGGACAATGGCATGTGGTCCCAGACGGCGGACAAGAAGTGGATCAACGAAGGCCGCAGCAAAGTGCCCGGGGCGATCGAGTCGACCCAGACGTTCAAGTACAGCCTGGCGATCTATGAGCCGGGGGCGAAACTGCCGGCGCTTGCACCGATCAAGTTCGTGATCCTGCCGGAAGTCGACCCGCTGACCGTAGGCCCGGGCCAGTCATTGCCGGTACGGGTGCTGCTGGATGGCAAACCGGCGGCCGGTGTGAAACTGGTGGGCGACTACCGCAGCGCGCCGAACACCGTCTCGACTGAAACCGACGCGGAAGGCCGGGCCAAGGTGCTGGTGCGCAACGAAGGCCTGAATGTGATCGCGGCGCAGATGGAAATAGCGCTCAAGGACAACAAGGACGTGGCCACCCGCGGCGTGTTCACCTCGCTGACCTTCCTGGGCGAACCGCATCACGAGTAGGTTGATTGACACGACCCCATCGCGAGCAAGCTCGCTCCCACAGTGGGTTACTGGGGTGTTCACAAAAAATGTGTTCACCGCCTAACCCTTGTGGGAGCGAGCTTGCTCGCGATGAGGCCGGCACAATCACCGCAAAGCTCAAGCCGGGGTCAAGCATTCCGGCCCATTGAGCTTCGGATCATTGACCATATTGGCCAATACCCGCTCACGCAGTGGCGCCGGCTCGCTTGCCAACAACCCTTGCAAGGCATGCAGCGGTGTCTGCGGGTCGAGCCACAGGCGCTGGCCTTCGTCATCCAGGATCAACGGCCGGCGCTGGCCCGCCGCCGGCTGGGTGATGACCGCCGTGCTCAGCCACACCTGCTCCTGCACCGGATACGCTTCCCAGATCGCGGCAAAAAACAGTGACGAGCCCTCCCCCGGCGTCAGCCAGTACGGACGCTTGCGCGTGCCGCCGCGCCACTCATAAAAACCGTTGGCAGGCAGCAGGCAGCGGCGCAGGCGCAAGGCCTCGCGAAACATCGGCTGCTCGGCCACGGTTTCGGCCCGGGCGTGGGCCGGGGTGCGGGACAGATCGGTCAGCCACGGCGGCGTCAGGCCCCAGCGCGCCCGGGCCAGCTCGCGCTGGCCCTCGGCGCCGGCCCGCAGTATCAGCACCGAATCGTTGGGCGAAATATTCCACTGGGCCTTCTGATCGGCGGGAAAACCGGGCAGGGCCGCAAAGGTGGGGTTCCAGCGAAACAGGGCATAACGTCCACACATGGGGCAACACGACTCTTGATCGAACGAACGACCGCCAGCCTAACAGACCAGCGTGCCGGGGTAGCTGTCCGGTTCATCGCCGGGCAGCGGCAGCGCGGCATTGTACGCGGCGATCAACTCACGGGCGTATTGCGCCTGCTCGTCCTCCACCGCCAGCCCCAGCAGGCCCTGCATGGGCAACTCTCCCGCGCCGCCCAGCAAATCACGCCCCACCAGATGCGCCGTGATGCCTTCGCTCGCAAGCATCCCTTGCAACAACTCGCCTTCCATCAGGTTTTCCAGCTCGTAGATTCGCTGCATGGGCGCCCCATCATTCGTTTTCGCTGAAGACTTCGAGATGCCATTCCTCGCCATGGACCTGCAGCACAAAGGTGATCGGTCGACAGCACACCTGACAGTCCTCGATGTAGGTCTGGTCGCCGCCAGACAAGTCCACGGTTGTCTCCACATCCTCCCCGCAATAGGGACAATCATAACGAGCCTGCTCCAGCATCGCGGTCTCCCAAGTGACTTGTGCGTATAATCGCCGGTCTATTTGCAGGGCTATTTTCGTCTGGCTTATCTTCCAGGCCGTGCCCCGTCGTTTTTTCGATCGAACCTTTACTTACCCTAGCCGTTTCCAACAAGAGAGCATGATGGGCGAATTCGATGCCATCCGACCTTACGACGACAGCGAAGTCCCAGCGGTGCTGGCACGGCTGCTCGGCGACAAGGCGTTTCTAGATATCCTCACCCACTTCCGCTTCCCACGCCTGGCCGGCGCCTTCGGCTGGATGCTCAAACCCCTTATAGCGCAAAGATTGCGCCGTGAGTTCGCCGGTGTGACGTCGGTCGCCACTTTGCAGGACAAGGTGGAGTTCTACGTCGACCACACCATCGAGCGCGCCACCGATGGCGTGACCTACACCGGCGTGGAGCAATTCAAGTCCGGCAGCGCGTACCTGTTCATCGCCAACCACCGCGATATCGTGATGGACCCGGCCTTCGTCAACTACGCCGTCTACCACGCCGGCCTGCCGACGCCGCGCATCGCCATTGGCGACAACCTGCTGCAAAAGCCTTTTGTCAGCGACCTGATGCGCCTGAACAAGAGCTTCATCGTGCACCGCTCCATCACCGGACGGCGGGAAAAAATGGCGGCGTACCAGTTGCTGTCGGCGTACATCAACCATTCGATCCGCAACGACTGCGCCTCGATCTGGATCGCCCAGGCCGAAGGGCGGGCCAAGGACGGCGACGACCGGACCGAATCGGCGATCCTCAAGATGTTCCACATGAGCCGCAAGGACGAGCCGTTCGGCGAGGTGATCCAGTCGCTGAACCTCACGCCGGTGTCAATCAGCTACGAATATGACCCGTGCGACCAGGCCAAGGCCCGCGAGTTGTACATCCGCGCCACCACCGGCACCTACACCAAGGCACCGGGCGAGGACGACGTGAGCATCGCCAAGGGCATCACCGGCTACAAGGGCCGGGTCCATGTGAACTTCGCCGCGCCCATCACCGAGCTGTTCGAGGACACGAAGCAATTGGCCCTGGAAATGGACCGGCAGATTCTCGGCGGCTACCGCCTGTTCCCGGTGCATTACCTGGCTTACGCCCAATGGGCCGACGCCGACCCGCAGTTGCAGGTGCCGGCGGCGGCCGAGGTGTTTGGTGCCGATGAACTGGCCAAGGCCCAGGAAGAATGGCAGCGCCGGCTGGACGCTTGCCCGCCGGAACACCGGCCGTTCCTGGTGCTGCAATACGCGACGCCGGTGCGTAATCAGTATCGGGTCAAGGCGGGGTTGGCGCTTTAAGCGACAGGTCTGAGGACATGGGTCCCTGTGGCGAGGGAGCTTGCTCCCGCTGGGTTTGGTAGGAGCTGCCGAAGGCTGCGATCTTTTGATCTTTCGCTTGAGACTCAAGTGACAAGGGAAAGATCGCAGCCTCGCTGCACTCGACAGCTCCTACGGGCACAGCCCAGCGGGAGCAAGCTCCCTCGCCACAAAAGCACCTTTGCCTGGTGGCCCTCGCTTGCCCTCTACGCAGTCAGAACTGCGTACTGATCCACGACACCAGCAACGCCAGCGCCAGGCAGCCAAAGCCGAACCGATAGAAGAACCGGTTCATGCGCTGGGTGGCCAGGTCCAGCAGTGCTTCGAAGCGCTCCTCGCCATTGCCATTGCGTGCTTGCAAGCAGGCTCGCGCCCGTTGTTCACGGCGACGCGTCGCGTGCAGCACCCAGCCGCCCGGGCAGGCAAACAGCAACGCGAGCAGGTTGATCAGTTTGGCGGGGTGGGCGGCGAACAACGAAAACAGATGCAGCGACATCACGAACCTCAAGCGAAAAACGGACAGGGCAGACACGCCCATGGCCTACGAACAGGGCGCGGATTCTACCGAAAGCCTGCCGTCCTGCACCGTTTTTTCCGACCAGTAACGACCTTCTCCGGCGCCTACGGATGTTAGCGTAGTGACTTTGTGGCGAGGGGATTTATCCCCGCTGGCTGCGAAGCAGCCCCGAGCTTTCTGCAGCGCCCAAGAGCTTGCGAGTGCTACGCACTCGGACGGGGATAAATCCCCTCGCCACAGGAGAAAGGCCTCAATCCATCGTAATTCTTTACGTCACGGTTTCGTCATCTGATTAGGCCACTCTGTCGCCCTTCAAACCCGCACGGAACCCGTCATGCTGCACGCCGAAAACCAGGATCGCCTCTATCTCATCAGTCCAAGCGACGAACAACAGAACCTCGTCGACAGCCTGTCCTTCAATGTGCAGGACCGCCATTGGCTGGTGTACTGCGCCCTCGGCGGCCATCAACATGCCGACCTGCCAGAGACAGACCTGCTGACCGGGATCAGCGTGCTGGAATTCTATTCCCAGGCCGCCTGAAAAAACTGTGGGAGCGAGCTTGCTCGCGATAGCGGTGGATCAGCCGACATCGAGATGGCTGACACTCAGCTATCGCGAGCAAGCTCGCTCCCACAGGGGTTACAGGACTTGATGCTTACTCAGCCAGCACCTGGCCAATGGTCGGGTCCTTGAACAGCCGGGTCAGGGCATCGCTCAATACGTCGCTGACCAGTTTGGTGTTGGTGTCCTGGTTAGGCGCCATGCCGAAGCGCTGGTCCAGGGACGCCCCGTAACGGCCGCTGTAGCGGCGGTTGGCGTTCTGCACGTCGGAGCGGAAGGTCGCGCCGATGGTGGCTTCGGTCACGTACATGCCTTCCTTGGGCGACTGGTACTTGAGTTCGGCCAGGGTCACGGTCAGTTGCGGTGCATTCAAGGCATTGGCGGTCGGCGTGAAGCCCAGCAAACGCACCGCGGCTTCAGCCTGGGCCTGGAGCTTGGGCAGGATCTGCGCCCCCTGCACCGTGATCACGCTGGTTTCCGGGTACAGCCCGCCACGGGTGCCGAGCGTTGGCGACGGACGACCGTCCACGACCCGCACCACCACCGGCTGGCCACGCCCTACAGGCGCCAGTTGGGCATTGAGCTTGGGCTCCGGGTTAAGTTGTTGCGGGCTGTGGGCGCAGCCGACGAGGGTCAGACTGGTCACAGCGATCAAACCGAACAACAGGCGTTGCAACATGCTCTTCTCTCCAGAATCGGGCACAAACAGGCCGGCAGTATAGCGGTGCGCCATCGCCGTGAACTAGCGCCTTGCGATGAATACTGAAATGTCTGACACGGGCCGTGATTGCCGGTTCCTGTCACCCCATTGTCACGGTCCTTACACCGGCATGTCATGGCCCGCTGTCAGGCTTGCTCCAAGCTCCCTGACCCGGTATCCGCTCATGCGCTTCCTCATTTCCCTGTTCACCCCGCGTCCCCAGCACCGCAGCTTCGCCCTGCTTGATCGCAACGGCCGTTGCCAGGCCTTCAAGCAGTGCAGCCTGCAACCCATGGGCGAGGGCTGGGTGGAAATCGACGAAATCCGCCTCAACTGGTTGCACCAGCCATTGCCCGCCAGCGCCCGCGTACAACCGCTTCGTGCCCGCGCACGCAACCGGCAACTGTTGACCATCTGACCGGACGGCTAATAAAAGTCATTAAACACGACCATTTCCCTGCGTTTCTTCGATACAATCTCCCCCCGATTATAAGGACGTCTCCTGATCGGGCCTCGCAACACCGCTGATGCGCTGGTATTGGCACCCCGCACCGCCCACAGAGAGCCGCCCACACAGATCGAGTGAAGCTGGCGCGCTTGCTGTTCTCCAGGCAAATCACCACTTTTCGCGAATCTGCAGAGCTGTCATTACGCTCGGTCACTGAGCTGTCTGCCTGTTTTGCCTGTCATGTACTACATGGGGGCAACCAAACCGGGCACGGTGCCAGGCTGGGACAGCCCTTTTTTGAGGTTCACGTCTTCAAAAGAGCGTGAAAAAACGGGTTTTCACAACTTCACGAGAGTGTGGCGAGCAAATGAAGAGTTTTGCGTCTGAACAAGCACCATTGGCGTCTGAAACAGCCCAACGACACAGGACCGGATATCGCTCAAGAACCGGCGCCTGAAGCCTGTCCGCTACGGATTTGGTTGCACGAACGGATGTCTCGGCCATAAGTCGAATTGCCCGCCCGGCGCTTAAATGAGTTCATGTGACTCTTGAGGCCAGGCTGCATGCATCCGCAGTAGGTGCGAAAAATTGCGAAGATTCGGACATGGCGATCCTGGCCATGGATAACTGGGGCGCAACTGACCTGCCCCGCCACTCCTGGCCGCTATGCCGACAATTTGGTGCTGCAGATTTTGGAGACGCGTTAAATGGCGCATAACGAAGCAGTCGATGTAGTTCTGGTAGGGGCCGGCATCATGAGTGCCACCCTGGCCGTGCTGCTCAAGGAGCTCGACCCCGCGATCTCGCTGGAAGTCGTCGAGCTGATGGACTCCGGTGCCGCGGAGAGTTCCAACCCGTGGAACAACGCCGGTACCGGCCACGCCGGGCTGTGTGAGCTCAACTACACACCCCAGGCGGCCGAAGGCACGGTCGACATCAAGAAAGCCGTGCACATCAACACCCAGTTCGAAGTGTCGAAGCAGTTCTGGACGTACCTGACCCGCAAAGGCACGTTCGGCTCCTCCAAGTCCTTCATCGCCCCGGTGCCACACCTGAGTTTCGTACAGGGTGAGAAAGGCGTGGCGTTCCTGAAGAAGCGCTTCGAGCTGATGCGCCAGCATCACGCCTTCGCCGACATGGAATACACCGAAGACAAGGGCCAGATGGCCGAGTGGATGCCGTTGATGATGCCTGGCCGGCCGGCCGATGAAGTCATCGCCGCCACCCGCGTCATGAACGGGACCGACGTCAATTTCGGCGCCCTGACCAATCAGTTGCTCAAGCACCTGACCAGCGCCCCTGACACCCAGGTCAAATACTGCAAGCGCGTCACCGGCCTCAAGCGCAACGGCAACGGCTGGACCGTGAGCATCAAGGACGTCAATTCCGGCAGCACCCGCGAAGTCGACGCCAAGTTCGTGTTCCTCGGTGCCGGCGGCGCGGCCTTGCCGCTGCTGCAAGCCTCGGGCATCGAGGAAAGCAAGGGCTTCGGTGGCTTCCCGGTCAGTGGCCAGTGGCTGCGTTGCGACAACCCGGAAGTGGTCAAGCACCATCAGGCCAAGGTCTACAGCCAGGCCGCCGTGGGCTCGCCGCCAATGTCGGTGCCGCACCTGGACACCCGCGTGGTCGACGGCAAGAAATCCCTGCTGTTCGGGCCATACGCCGGCTTCACCACCAAGTTCCTCAAGCACGGTTCGATCATGGACCTGCCGCTGTCGGTACGCGCCGGCAACATCGGCCCGATGCTGGCCGTGGCCCGGGACAACATGGACCTGACCAAGTACCTGATCAGCGAAGTCATGCAGTCCATGGAGCAGCGCCTGGAATCCCTGCGTCGCTTCTACCCCGAGGCGAAAGCCGAAGACTGGCGCCTGGAAGTGGCCGGCCAGCGGGTGCAGATCATCAAGAAAGACCCGAAGAAAGGTGGCGTCCTGCAGTTCGGCACCGAACTGGTGGCGGCCAAGGACGGCACCCTCGCCGCCCTGCTCGGCGCATCGCCGGGTGCTTCGGTGACCGTATCGATCATGCTGGAACTGATCGAGCGCTGCTTCCCGGACAAGGCCAAGGGCGAGTGGGCTGCCAAGCTCGCAGAGATATTCCCGGCCCGGGAAAAAGTGTTGGAAACCGACGCGGCGCTGTATCGCAAGATCAACGCGCAGAACAACATTGCGTTGGAGTTGGTTGAAGACAGCAAGGCTCAAAGTTACGCCTGACACCTTGCCACTCATATAAAAAAGCCTCCCGTGCAGACGGGAGGCTTTTTTTATTTCCTCGGTGTTAGTTCATGCTGAATTTGATGCGTGTTCCACCGTGACTCACATAGTCGTCATCATCTTCAACATAAAACAATTCAGCCACACAGAAACTCGCCGGTTCCGCCTTGACCCAGCGATGATAAGGCATTGCCTCTTTATCATTGCCCGGTGCCCTTGGGACATGTCCAAAGCTGAAATGACAGGTTCGGCTGCCTTGCCTATAGCTGAAAGCCTCTCGCTCGGCGCGTGACTGGGGCAGGTAGTAGGTTAATTCCTGGCTCTCACCCGGGCTTATCGAAAAGCTGTGGCCCGCGTTGGCCGGATTCTGCGTCCAGGTAAAATCGCTGTCGGGAACGATGACGGCGGCAGTTGCGTTGTAGACTTCGACATTGACAATTTCATCCCGCGCACAGGAAGCTGAACTTGCCAGACACGCCACCAGGGACAACAACACCCCGGCGATACACTTCTTTTGATCTTCCATGATGAATACAACTCCATTTAAACGATGACATCAAAGCCACTTGGCTTCGACGCAAACGTAATGGAAATTCAAATAAAACAAAACAGTCCGAATGGTGACATAACCTTTCGGAGCAACTTGCAGAAGAAGAGATTAGTTGCGCTCGGCTCGAACGAGTCAACGCTCTGAAGAGCGTTGACAGGGGCTCAATTCAGCGGCGCGCCTTGTTGATCAATTCGATATATTCCTCGGCATTGCGCTGGTCCTGGATCAGCGCAACGAAATCGTTGCCGTGCTCATCCTTGCCGTCGAGGTCATGGCCGGCCTCGACGAAGAACGTCAGGAAACGCTCGAAATCGTCGACCCGCAGGCCACGGTAGGCCTTGATCAGCTTGTGCAACGAAGGCGAAGTGGCATCGACCGGCTCGAAATTGAGGAACAGCTTGATCTGCTCATCGCCAATCTCGTCGCCAATCACTTGTTTCTTGTCTTTACGCATTGCCGGCTCCAACTCGCACAATTCACGGGGCGGGCAGTTTACCCCCGGCAGGCCTCGGGGCTCAACGCGGGCGTTCGATGCCGGTGTGCAGGTCGGCCCAGATATGGCCGTTGGCGTAGGTGAGGAACTGCACGTAGACCGTGTTGTTGCGCAACAGATCGATGACCACCCGGTACTGGGCCTGTGGATAAGACAGCGTCAGGGTCTTGCTCGCCTCGTCGAAGGCCGGTTTCTTCAAGCTTTTGCTTTCGCCATCGAAGTTGAGGATCACCTGGCTGATGGTCGCCCCCTTGTTCAAGGACTTGCCCTTGAGACGGACCAGCAAGGGCGAAGTGACCGGGATCGGTTGCTGGTTGGACTGGCGCTGGTTCCCCAGCACCACCGAATACTCGGTCACTTGCAGCAACTGCTGCTGTTCAGGCTGTTCCTGGCGCACCACCAGGTCATCCGGCGGCAGGAACTGGCTGTGCATCGGCGCGGCCACGACCGTCAAAGGCAGGCTGGCGATCAACAGTGAAGTGGCGCAGCGGCGGATCGATACACGCATGACAACCTCCGGAATCTTGGCCGGGCACTCTAGCATGAGCACGGACAGTAAAAATAAGCGATCCGGATCAATACATCCGGACAGCGGGCGCGGCATACTCAAAGAGGCCATCAGCGTCGATCTTACTGGCGCCTGCCTTTGGCGAGGGAGCTTGCTCCCGCTGGGTTTGGTAGGAGCTGCCGAAGGCTGCGATCTTTTGATCTTTCGCTTGAGACTCAAGTGACAGGGGAAAGATCGCAGCCTCGTTGCACTCGACAGCTCCTACGGGCGCAGCCCAGCGGGAGCAAGCCCCCTCGCCACGGCCAGTGCCACCCCCCCCTTGCGAGGAGTATTCATGGCTTTCTCCGCCCCACCGTTATTCGCCGCCTGGCGCCAGGCCTGGCGCGCCGGCTACACCCTGGAACGCCTGCGCGGCGATCTGGTGGCCGGGCTGACCGTCGGCATTATCGCCATCCCCCTGGCCATGGCCCTGGCGATTGCCGTCGGCGTGCCGCCGCAGAACGGCCTGTACACGGTGTTGGTGGCGGCACCGTTGATCGCCCTCACCGGCGGCTCGCGCTTCAACGTGAGCGGGCCGACAGCGGCGTTCGTGGTGATCCTGCTGCCCATCACCCAACAATACGGCCTGGGCGGCCTGCTGCTGTGCACCATGCTCGCCGGCCTGATCCTGATCGCCCTGGGCCTGTTACGCGCCGGCCGCTTGATCCAGTACATTCCCTATCCGGTCATCCTCGGCTTCACCGCGGGCATCGGCGTGGTCATCGCCACTTTGCAACTGAAGGATCTGCTGGGGCTGACCACCGCAGGCCAAGCCAGACACTACATAGAACAGCTGGGCGAATTGATCGTGGCGCTGCCCGGTGCCCGTCTCGGCGATGGAGTCATCGGGGCCGTGTGCCTGGCGGTGCTGATTGCCTGGCCGCGCTGGGTGCCACGGGTGCCCGGGCATCTGGTGGCGTTGCTGGTGGGCACGTTGCTGGGGCTGGCGATGGAGCGCGGCGGATGGCCGATCGCGACATTGGGCGAACGTTTCAGCTACGTCGTCGATGGCATCGCTCACCCGGGCATCCCGCCCTTTCTACCCAGCTTCGACTGGCCCTGGAACCTGCCGGACAGCCAGGGACATCCCTTGATCCTGTCCTATGACCTGATCCGCCAATTGCTGGCGCCCGCCTTTGCCATCGCCATGCTCGGTGCCATCGAATCACTGTTGTGCGCGGTGGTGGCGGACGGCATGACCGGCAGCAAGCACGATCCCAATGCCGAACTGATGGGCCAGGGCCTGGGCAACCTGGTGGCGCCGCTGTTCGGTGGCATCACCGCCACCGCTGCCATTGCCCGCAGCGCCACCAATGTGCGCAGTGGCGCCTTTTCACCGCTGGCCGCGATCATCCACAGCCTCGTGGTGCTGGTGGCGATTGTGCTGCTGGCGCCGCTGTTCAGTTACTTGCCCATGGCCGCACTGGCCGCGCTACTGGTGATGGTCGCCTGGAACATGAGCGAAGCCGGGCATGTGCTGCACACTCTGCGCATCGCCCCGCGCAGCGACGTGCTGGTGCTGCTGACCTGTCTGGGCCTGACGGTGCTGTTCGACATGGTCCTGGCCGTCGCCGTCGGCCTGCTGCTGGCCGCCGGGCTGTTCATCAAGCGCATGAGCGAATTGACCGACAGCGCCGAGTTGCCGCGCCATTTTCACCAGGCCCTGCTGGACATGCCCGAGCACGTTCGCTGCTACGCCATTCGTGGACCGTTGTTCTTTGGCGCGGCGGAAAAAGCCCTGGATGTGCTGCGCCGGTTCGACCCGGGCGTTCGGGTGGTGGTCGTGGAAATGAGTGCCGTGCCCATGCTGGACATGACCGCGCTGGCTGCGTTTGAAAATATCCTGAAGGATTACCGCAAGCACGGCATCGGCCTGATCCTGGTGGCGACCGCACCCAGGGTGCGCCTGAAACTGCGCCGCGCCGGCATTCATCGCGAACAGCGGCAATTGGCGTATGTGCAGACCCTGGAGCAGGCGCGGGTCAAGAGTGAGCAATGGTTGGCCGGCGGCGCGGCTCATCCAAGACTTGCCTGATTCATAGTGAGATCGCTGGTGCACAGCAGATTCATGTGGCGAGGGGATTTATCCCCTCGCCACAAAAGCTCCGCTGCCTGTGCCTGACTCGGTGCTCAGTCGAACTGCGCACGCATCCAGGCCTGGTACTCGGCCACGCCCGCCTCGCCTTCGCGGGGTGCCCAGTGAGCCAGTTCGCCCTCGCCCACGGGCCGGTAGGGACCGGCCTTGCATTCGAACATCAGGCTGTCGGCTTCCAGCACCACCAACCCGTGATACACGCCAGAGGGCAGGTCGACGCCGAGGCAATCGCCACCGGCCTGCAGGATGCGCTTGTCCACCACCGCACCGGCCTCGTCGAAAATCAACACCCCCAGCCGCCCCTTGAGCACCAGCAACGTTTCCGCCTTATCGGCGCTCAGGTGGCGGTGCGGCGGGATGTAGGTGCAAGGCTGCAAGCCAACCGCCATGCGGTGGCACGGCTCATCCATCTCATGGAAGTTATGGTGCTGGCGTCCGCGAGGACTGGCCGCGGCTTTCTCGGCCAATTCATCGAACAACGCGTGTTCCAGGAAACTTGGCCGAGTCATCGATTACATCCCCTTGACGGCGAAAATGCCATTGGCGTTACGCCAGTAACCTTTGTAGTCCATGCCGTAGCCGAAGATGTAGCGGTCGATACACGGCAGGCCGACGAAATCGGCTTTCAAGTCCGGTCGCGCCTTGCGGTCGTGGTCCTTGTCGATCAGCACGGCGGTGTGCACGGCGCGGGCGCCGGCGTGTTTGCAGAAGTCGATGATCGCGCCCAGGGTGTGACCTTCGTCGAGGATGTCGTCGATGATCAGCACGTCGCGGTCGATGAACGAGACTTCCGGCTTGGCTTTCCAGAACAGGTCGCCACCGCTGGTTTCGTTGCGATAACGCGTCGCGTGCAGGTAGGACGCTTCCAGGGGGAAGTTCAGGTAGGTCAGCAGCTTGCCGGAGAAGATCAGCCCGCCGTTCATGACGCAGAACACCACCGGATTGGCATCGGCCAGTTGCTCGTTGATTTGCGCACCGACACGGGCGATGGCCGCTTCGACTTCGGCTTCGGTGTACAGGCAGTCAGCCTCTCGCATGATTTGACGGATATGCTCGAGATCAGCGGACATGGCGCTCTCCAGGGGTGGCAGGGTTCGGAAAAGCCGGCAAAGGTACGCATCCCGCCCGGCCAGATCAAGCGTTTGTGGACTAACGTTCTGTATTGTCTATAGGACAACACCCTCGGATAGATTAATCTAGGCCGGTTTTTTTGCCCGCCGCCGGAGCCTTCCCCATGCCCATCCTCGAGATCCGCCATCCGCTGATCAGACACAAACTCGGCCTGATGCGCCGCGCCGATATCAGCACGAAGAACTTCCGTGAACTGGCCCAGGAAGTCGGTGCCCTGCTCACCTACGAAGCCACCAAGGACCTGCCGCTGGAGTCCTACGAAATCGATGGCTGGGCCGGTACGGTCCAGGTCGAGAAAATCGCCGGCAAGAAAATCACCGTGGTGCCGATCCTGCGCGCCGGCATCGGCATGCTCGAAGGCGTACTGAGCCTGATCCCGGGGGCCAAGGTCAGCGCCGTGGGCGTGGCTCGCAACGAGCAGACCCTGCAAGCCCACACCTACCTGGAAAAACTGGTGCCGGAAATCGACGAGCGCCTGGCGATGATCATCGACCCGATGCTCGCCACCGGCAGCTCCATGGTCGCCACCATCGACCTGTTGAAAAAGGCCGGTTGCCGGGACATCCGCGCCATGGTGCTGGTCGCCGCTCCCGAAGGCATCAAGGCCGTGCAGGACGCCCACCCGGATGTGACCATCTACACCGCGTCCATCGACCAGAAACTCAACGAGCATGGCTACATCATCCCGGGCCTGGGCGATGCCGGCGACAAGATCTTCGGCACCAAGCAGAAGGACGCTTGAGCATGCGGGATGAGTTCAACGATCCGCTCTGGCGCCAGGTCTTGTCCGGCGCGCAGATGCTGTTCGTCGCCTTCGGCGCGCTGGTACTGATGCCGCTGATCACCGGGCTGGACCCTAACGTGGCGCTGTTCACCGCCGGCCTGGGAACGATCCTGTTCCAGCTCGTCACCGGGCGCCAGGTGCCGGTGTTCCTGGCTTCGAGCTTTGCCTTCATCACCCCGATCATCCTCGCCAAGGGCCAGTTCGGCCTGGCCGCGACCATGGGTGGGGTGATGGCGGCGGGTTTCGTCTACACCTTCCTGGGCCTGGCCGTGAAGATCAAGGGCACCGGGTTCATCGACCGGCTGCTGCCGCCAGTGGTCATCGGTCCGGTGATCATTTCCATCGGCCTGGCCATGGCGCCGATTGCCGCCAACATGGCAATGGGCAAGGCCGGCGACGGCACCGAGCTGATTCATTATCAGACCGCGATGATGATCTCGATGCCGGCCCTGCTCACCACCCTGATCGTGGCGGTGTTCGGCAAAGGCATTTTCCGCCTGGTGCCGATCATTTCCGGTGTGCTGGTGGGCTTTGCCATGGCGTTTTTCTTCGGGGTCGTGGACACCGCGAAAATCGCCGCCGCCCCCTGGTTCGCCCTGCCAGCCTTCACCGCGCCGGAGTTCAATTGGCAGGCGATCCTGTTCATCGTGCCGGTCGCCCTGGCACCGGCCATCGAGCACATCGGCGGCGTGATCGCCGTGGGCAGCGTGACCGGTCGCGACTACCTGAAGAAACCCGGCCTGCACCGCACCCTGCTCGGTGACGGCATTGCCACCACCGCCGCCGGCCTGTTCGGTGGCCCGCCCAACACCACCTACGCCGAAGTGACCGGCGCGGTGATGCTGACCAAGAACTACAACCCGAAGATCATGACCTGGGCGGCGATCTTTGCCATCAGCCTGGCGTTCATCGGCAAGTTCGGCGCGCTGCTGCAAAGCATCCCGGTGCCGGTGATGGGCGGGATCCTGTGCCTGTTGTTCGGTTCGATTGCGGCGGTGGGCATGAACACGCTGATCCGCCACAAGATCGACCTGGGCGAGGCGCGCAACCTGGTGATCGTTTCGGTGACGCTGGTGTTCGGCATCGGCGGCGTGCTGGTGGGCACCGGCACCGGCCCGGACGACTTCGGCCTCAAAGGCATCGCATTGTGCGCGGTGGTGGCGATCGCGCTGAACCTGCTGCTGCCGGGCAATGACGGCTGGAAGCAGAAGAAGGCGGATGAACCGCTGCTGTGACTCAAGCTTGAAAGCTTTATTGTCAGCCTGATAGCCATCGCGAGCTCGCTCCCACAGTGGGTCTCGAGTGGTCACAACATTTGTGTCCACCGCAGATTCCATGTGGGAGCGAGCTTGCTCGCGATGAGACCCTTGAACCTCACAACGCGATCGGAGCCCGTTCGCAGAGAGTACTCAACGCCTGTGCCCACTGTGGCTCATCATTGAGGCAAGGCACCAGCACCAACTCCTCCCCCCCTGCCGCGCGGAATTGCTCGCGCCCGCGATCGCCGATTTCTTCCAGGGTTTCGATGCAGTCGGCCACGAACGCCGGGCACATCACCAGCACTTTCTTCACGCCGCTTTTGGCCAACTCCTCCAGGCGCGCCTCGGTGTAGGGTTCGATCCACTTGGCACGCCCCAAGCGCGACTGGAACGACACCGACCATTTGCCATCCGCCAGCCCCATGCGTTGGGCAAACCGTTCGGCAGTACGGATGCATTGCGCGCGGTAACAGGTCGCCATGACCTCCGGCGGCGCATTCTTGCAGCAGTCGGCATCCTTGAAGCAATGAAATCCGGTCGGGTCGAGCTTGGTCAGGTGCCGTTCCGGCAAGCCGTGGAAACTCAACAACAGATGATCGTGTTCCTGCATCAGGTACGGCTTGGCGCTGGTCACCAGGGCGTCGAGGTATTCGGGCTGATCGTAGAACGGTTGGAGGATCGAAAACTGCACGTTGAGTTTCTTTTCCCGCACGACCCGCTTGGCCTCCTCGATCACCGTGGTCACGGTGCTGTCGGCAAACTGCGGATACAACGGCGCCAACGTGATCGTCTTGTGACCCTGGCTCGCCAGCCGCACCAGCACCGATTCAATGGACGGCTCGCCATAACGCATCGCCAGCTCCACCGGCCCCTGGGTCCACTGTGCGGTCATGGCCTGTTGCAGCCGGCGACTGAGCACCACCAACGGCGACCCCTCTTCCCACCAGATCGAGGCGTAGGCGTGGGCCGACTGCTCGGGGCGCTTGATCAGGATCAGCGACACCAGCAAACGCCGCACCGGCCATGGCAGGTCGATGACATACGGGTCCATCAGGAATTGATTGAGGTAGCGGCGCACATCGGCCACCGAGGTGGAGGCAGGCGAACCCAGATTCACCAGAAGCAACGCGTGATCGGTCATGCAACGTCCTATTTCAAAGGCGGCTGGACAAGTCGTCCAGGGCCGCAGGCAAATCAGTGAACCGGAATGTGTAACCCGCCGCCTGCAATCGGGCCGGCGTAGCGCGCTGGCCGCCGAGCAACAGCAGGGACAATTCCCCCAGCGCGACCTTCAGCGCAAGCTCCGGCATCGGCACCACGGCCGGCCGATGCAATACGCGCCCCAGGGCCTTGGCAAAATCGCGGTTGCGCACCGGGTTCGGCGCGCACGCATTATAAGGACCGCTGGCATCGGTGCGGTGCAGAAGAAAATCAATCAGGGCGATTTGATCGTCGATGTGAACCCACGGCATCCACTGTCGCCCATTGCCGATACGCCCGCCCAGCGCCAGTTTGAATGGCAACAGCAGCCGCGACAAAAAGCCGCCCTCGGCGGACAGGACCAGACCGGTACGCACCAGCACCACGCGCAGGCCCAAGGCCTCGGCCCGTTGCGCGGTTTCTTCCCAAGCGATGCACAACTGACTGGCGAAATCTTCGCTCACCGGTCCCGATTCCTCGGTCAATTCACGCTCGCCACCGTCGCCGTACCAGCCCACCGCGGAACCGGAAATCAGCACCTGCGGTTTCTGCTCGCAACGCTCCAGCCACGCCAGCAAGACTTCCGTCAACGTGACACGACTGCTCCACAACAACATCTTGCGTTTGTGGCTCCATGGGCGGTCGGCGATGGGGGCGCCGGCGAGGTTGACCACCACGTCCACCGGTTCATGGATTTCGTCGAGCTTGGCCACGCCCCGCACCGGTGTCCCGCAGATTTTCGCCACTTCTTCGGGTCGGCGACTCCATACCGTCAGGCGATGCCCCTGCTGCAACCAGAGGCGGCAGAGCTGACGTCCGATCAAACCAGTACCGCCGGTCAGCAATATGTGCATGAGATGTTCCTCGCATCGCGTTTTACCCGGTCCATTAGTCTATTTTTATAGGCAGGGATTTTTCGTATCGGACAAGGTCTGTGTTTAACAATAGGACAAGCTGTCCAAACGCGAACGGTAAAACTTATACCAAAAACCCAAATTGTACAGGTTTTAACGACGGCGTAGTCTGTACAGAAAGGTAAACGAGGCCCTCATGACTGTACCTATCGCGATCATAGGCACCGGCATCGCCGGACTTTCAGCCGCCCAGGCCCTGACGGAGGCCGGGCATATCGTTCAACTCTTCGATAAAAGCCACGGCAGTGGCGGACGCATGTCAAGCAAGCGCAGCGACGCTGGCGCACTGGACATGGGCGCGCAGTATTTCACTGCCCGCGATCGCCGCTTTGTCACAGAGGTCCAGCGCTGGCAAGCCAACGGCTGGGCCGCGGAATGGAACCCGCAGCTCTACAACTTCCAGAATGGGCAACTGAGCCCATCGCCGGACGAACAGACTCGCTGGGTCGGTACCCCGCGCATGAGCGCCATCACCCGCGCCTTGCTCGACAAGCTGCAGGTGCAGTTTTCCTGCCGGATCACCGAGGTGTACCGCGGCCAGGAGCATTGGCATCTGCAGGACGCGGAAGGTTTCACCCACGGCCCCTTTGGCCACGTGGTGATCGCCACGCCCGCGCCCCAGGCCACCGCCTTGCTGGCGGCCGTACCGAAGCTGGCCGCCGTGGCCGCTGGCGTGAAGATGGACCCGACCTGGGCTGTGGCCCTGGCCTTCGAAACACCGCTGGATACGCCCATGGAAGGCTGCTTCGTACAGGACAGCCCCCTGGACTGGCTGGCGCGCAACCGCAGCAAACCGGGACGCGACAGCAAGCTCGACACCTGGGTACTGCACGCCACCAGCGACTGGAGCCGGCAGCACATCGACCTGTCCAAGGAGGCAGTGATCGAACACCTGCACGGTGCTTTCGCCGAGTTGCTGCACAGCGCGATGCCTGCACCAAGCTTCAGCGTGGCCCATCGTTGGCTCTATGCCCGCCCCGCCGGCAGCCATGAATGGGGCGCCCTGGCCGATGCCGACCTGGGTCTGTACGTGTGTGGTGACTGGTGCCTGTCCGGCCGTGTCGAAGGCGCATGGCTCAGCGGCCAGGAGGCTGCACGCCGCCTGCACGCAAGCCTGCAATAGATCGCGTCACCCATCGCTCTTCGCTGCTGTCGAAAGAGACAGCAGCCTGCCCGCGGCACCCACTGACGTCGCCCAGCCCCGCTATGAATCCGGTTGACTTGTGTACATTCGGGCCTATGATGAAAATATTGTACATAAATATAAACTTGTACAAGATTAGCCATCAGAGGTCGCCCATGCCCAGCGCAGCCATCGCCAAACCCAGAATCGCCATCAGCGCCTGCCTGATGGGTGACGAAGTTCGCTTCAATGGCGGGCACAAGCAATCGCTGTTGTGCAGCCGCACCCTTATCGATTACTTCGATTTCGTGCCGGTGTGCCCCGAAGTCGCCATCGGCCTGGGCATTCCCCGGGAGCCGATTCGCCTGGTGGGCAATCCTGAACACCCCGAGGCGCTCGGTACGGTGAATCGCGACCTCAACGTGACCCGGCCATTGGCCGACTATGGGCAGCAGATGGCCGGGGAACTGGATGACCTCTGCGGCTATATCTTCATGCAGAAATCGCCATCCTGCGGACTGGAGCGGGTCAAGGTCTACGACCACAACGGTGTCCCCCAGGAGGGCGGCGGGCGCGGTATCTATGCCCAGGCCTTTTGCGAACGCCACCCCGATCTGCCGGTGGAGGAAGACGGTCGCCTCAACGACCCGGTGCTGCGGGAGAACTTCCTGACCCGGGTGTTTGCCTATGCCGCCTGGCAACCCTTGCGCCGCCAGGGCCTGACCCGGCGCGACCTGATCGAATTCCACTCGCGCTACAAATACCTACTCATGGCCCACAACCCCGAGCAGTACAAGGCCCTGGGCAAATTGCTGGGCGACATGGGCAAGGCCGACCCCAATGAACTGGGTCCACGCTATTTCAGTGCGTTGATGGCCGCGTTGAAGAAATGCGCCACCCGCCGCACCCACACCAATGTGCTGCAACACCTGAGCGGTTACCTCAAGCGCGCCATCGACGCCGACGACAAGCAGGAGGTACAGCACCTCATCGGCCAGTACCGCCTCGGCATCGTGCCCTTGGTGGTGCCGCTGACGTTGCTCAAGCATCACCTGCGCCAGCACCCCGACCCTTACCTGGCGCAGCAGGTCTATCTGCAGCCGCACCCGGAAAACCTCAGTTTGCGAAACGCCATTTGATGAACAACGATCCCGATTCCAGCGCCCGCGAAGACCTGGGGGCCGATTTTGCCAAGGCCTTGGCGCAAGGCTGGCTGCCCATACGCGAAGTCGCCCGGCAGACCGGTGTCAACGCCGTCACGTTACGGGCCTGGGAGCGCCGCTACGGCCTGATCGTGCCGCACCGCACGCCCAAGGGGCATCGACTGTTCAATGCCGACCACGTGCAACGGATCCGCAGCATCCTCACTTGGATCGATCGTGGCGTCGCGGTGAGCAAGATCAAGCCGTTGCTGGACACACCGCCGCTGTCTACAGCACCTACGCCGCCACCGGAGAACGATTGGCAACGTCAGCGCAACGCCCTGGCGCTGGCGGTGACGCAACTGGCCGAGCGTCAGATCGATGACCTGATCAACCAAGCGATGGCGCTGTATCCGCCCTGGACCGTGTGCGAGCAATTGCTCTTGCCGTTGCTGGCCGAGCTGCACTCGCGCTGGCAAGGCCAGTTTGGCGCGCAGCTGGAACGGGTCTTCCTGTACTCGTGGCTGCGCAGCAAGTTTGGCAGCCGGATCTACCACAACAACCGTCAGTTGCGCGGTGCGCCACTGTTGCTGGTCAATCATTCGGATTTGCCCCAGGAGCCGCACCTGTGGCTCACCGCCTGGCTGGCCAGCAGCGCCGATTGCCCGGTGGAGGTGTTCGACAGCCCGCTACCGGCGGGCGAACTGGCCCTGGCGGTCGAACGCCTCAAGGCTCGCGGCGTCCTGTTGTATTCCAGTCATGCCGTCAATCTGTCCCAACTGCCCAGGCTGCTGGGTGGAATCGATTGCCCGATCATCATTGCCGGCCCGGCCGCGTCGATTCATCAAGCCCGGTTATCCACAGGCGTTTCGATGATTGACCTGTCCTGGGCCGAAGACCCGCTATCGGCTCACCGCGAACTGAGCCGCAGAGAACTCCTTTAGATGGAAAACAGCCTGCAACTGATCTGGCTGCGCAGCGACTTGCGCCTGCACGACAACACCGCCCTCGCGGCGGCCGCCGCCCAAGGCCCATGCGTGGCGGTATACCTGACCAGCCCCGAACAATGGCGTGCCCATGACGACGCAGCGTGCAAGATCGATTTCTGGCTGCGCAACCTCGGCGTATTGAGCGTGGCCCTGGATGAATTGAACATCCCGCTCCTGATTCGCGAGGCAACGCATTGGCACCAGGCGCCGCACGTGCTGCTCAAGCTGTGTCGCGAACTGAACGTTGGTGCCGTGCATGTCAACGAAGAGTACGGCCTGAATGAAACGCAACGCGACACCGAAGTCGCCCGTGCGTTGAATGATCAGGGCATCGAGTTTCACCGTCACCTCGATCAATTGCTGTTCAGGCCTGGCAGCGTACTGACCAAGACCGGCAATTATTTCCAGGTGTTCAGTCAGTTCCGCAAGGTCTGCTACAACCGGCTGCATGTTTCGCTGCCGAGCCTGGTCGCCACGCCGCGCCAGCAGGCCCGTATCGGCATTGCCCGCGATCCGGTGCCGCCCCATGTCGATGGATTCGCCCCGCCCAGCGAAGCACTGCGCGCCCTCTGGCCCGCCGGTGAAACGGAAGCCCGACGGCGCCTGGACAGTTTTGTCGACCAGCACCTCGACGATTACCAGCACGAGCGGGACTTCCCGGCCCGGCCCGGCACCAGCCAGCTCTCGGCCTACCTGGTAGCCGGGGTGGTGTCGCCACGTCAGTGCCTGCATGCCGCGCTGCAAGCCAACCGGGGTGAATTCGAAAGTGGAAGCACCGGCGCCGTGACCTGGATAAATGAATTGCTCTGGCGCGAGTTCTATAAACACATTCTCGTGGGCTATCCACGTGTGTCGCGTCACCGCGCGTTCCGCCCGGAAACCGAGGCGCTGGCGTGGCGCAAGGCCCCCACCGAACTGGAGGCGTGGAAACAGGCACGCACCGGCCTGCCGATTATCGATGCGGCCATGCGCCAATTGCTGGAAACCGGCTGGATGCACAACCGTTTGCGGATGGTGGTCGCCATGTTCCTGACCAAGAACCTGCTGATCGATTGGCGTGAAGGCGAGCGTTTTTTCATGCAGCACCTGATTGACGGCGACCTGGCCGCCAATAATGGCGGCTGGCAGTGGAGCGCCTCCACCGGCACCGACTCGGCGCCGTGGTTCCGCATCTTCAACCCTTTGAGCCAGTCGGAAAAATTTGACCGCGAGGGCCTGTTCATCAAGTACTGGTTACCTGAACTGAACGATCTGGACAGGCAACAGGTCCATAGCCCAAACACCCAAGGCGGCTTGTTTGGCGCAGTGGATTATCCGGCACCGATCGTCGATTTGCGCGAGTCCAGGGCCCGTGCGCTGGCGGCGTTCAGAAACCTGCCGGCGCGACAGGACGCAGCCGTCGAAGGGGCGGGCGATTAGCGCACATAAAATTGCCGGGCCGCGGGATGCAATATTTACCCGATAACATATAGTCGTACTGAACGTACGAGCGCTACTGAAAGTCGTGTATCAGCGTCTGGCAATCGAAAGGAGTACGGAATGGGTTCAAGACTGCCCCGGCGTTATTGGCTCACCGGGGCCGGCAATGGAATCGGCGCTTCGTTGGCTGAAGCGATACTCGAGACAGGTGCATACCTGGCCGTCAGTTCACACTCGCCCCGCTCGTGCGAAACCCTTTCGGTACGTTATCCAGGACAAGTGCTGACCGTGCCCGGCAATTTGACCGACAGCCAGACCGTGCGCGAGATCGGTGAACAGATCACCCGACAATGGGGCGCCCTGGATCAGGTGATCCTCAATGCTGGAACGACTGAGTACGTTGACGAACAGCATACTGACCATACATTGATCGAACATATCGTGCGCAGTAACCTGCTGGCCGCCAGTTTCTGCATCGAAGTGGCCATGCCCTTGTTGCGCGCCGGGACCCAACCTCATCTGGTGGGTATTGCCAGCCCGGCGACTTATCTGCCGCCCTCGAACATCGAGGCGGGCGGAAGCGGGATGCGCCATCTGTTCGAATCGACTCGGGCAGAGCTGGCGTCTGCGGGCATCGATGTGACCTGGGTGCATCCTGGCTACGACGATCCATCGCTGGGGCCCGACGATTGTTTCCCATTCCCGGCCCACTGGTCGCCAGAAGAGGCGGCGCGGCATGTGCTGAATCACTTGGTGGAACGCCCCCGGGAAGTCGCGCTTCCCATCGCGTCCATGAGCGCGCTTTGGCCCTTGCCTTCATCCACCGAAACCCTGCCGGCCGACAACGACTCATGCCAGGCAAAAAACGGCTATCCGATCAAGGGACGCCCCTGAGCCGCCGATTGCCTTACACTGCGCGCCATGAAAACCATCCCCCTCCATGAAATCCCGGCACCGGCCGTCACATGCTCGACATGCGCGGCGTGCTGCTGCCAGTTGGAAGTGATGCTGATCACCGACACCGGGGTCCCGGAGCGTTTTATCGACACGGACGACTGGGGTGGGGAAGTGATGCTGCGGCTCGACGACGGCTGGTGCGCGGCCCTGGATCGCGACAGCATGATGTGCACTATCTACGAAAAGCGCCCGCTGATCTGCCGCGAGTTCGAGATGGGCGCGCCGGAATGCCTGGAAGAGCGCCAGGGCATTGCGACGGCGTATCGGTAGGCGAAGAAAACCTGTGGGAGCGAGCTTGCTCGCGATAGCGGTAGGTCAGACAACTCCAGGGTGGCTGGTCTATCGCTATCGCGAGCAAGCTCGCTCCCACAATTGTTCAGGTGTTACAGCGGCATCGTGTAGTGCAGCGCGTAGCTTTCCACACCGTCGTTGGTCGACTTGATACCTGCGTTGGAGTAGTGAGTGGCGCGAATGCCCACTTCATGTCCGCCATTGAAGCGCAGGCCGAACCCGATGCGATCCTCGAACTGGAAGGCCGTCCCCAACTTGTTGGTTTCCACCTCGGTGTTGGCAAACAGCGCAACACCTACACCCGCCTCGATGTAAGGCTTCACGTTCTGGCCGGAAAACTCATACACAAAGACCGGCGAGAACGACAGGCTATGGTTGCTGGACGTCTCGTCCCCTTCCCAGTAGGTATAGGCACCGCTCCAGTAACCGGTCAGGCGACCGACATCGCTCTGCCACCAACTCTTGTCCCAGTCGAACTGCATGCCCAGGCGATAGGTCATGGTCGAGTCGCTAGTTTGGCCAACCCCAAACTCCACACCCGCCGCCTGAGCGGTGTAAGTGTGCCCCAGCAATGCAGCCGCAAACGCGGCAAAGCAGAATACGCGCTTCATTAGAAACATCCTTTGCGAACAGACTTAGTTAGTTTAGTTACAAACAGACAAAGCTATAGAAATCCGCGGTAAAACAGAAGTTCAGCCCGTTTCACACAATTTTCACGTTTTTCTTACAGTTCGAAGCTTCGCACAACGCCAGACGAATGCCATAGCAGCGGTAGGATTTTTCTCAAATGTATCGGGTCTGCGCTGGTCCAGAATTGCGTTTCATGGGGCGCCCCCTCTGCCAGCCACCCACGTTCGGCCAACAGGCGCTGAAGTTGCCGGGCCACGGCGGCGCCGGTGTCGATCAGGCTGATGTGCCTTGGGATCATGTCCTTGAGCAAAGACTTGAGGAATGGATAGTGGGTGCAGCCCAGGATCAGCGTATCGCAGCCGGCTGCAAGCAACGGCTCGACGTAGTGTTGCAGCAGTTGATGCAGGGCCTGGCTGTGCAGGTCCCCCGCCTCGATCAATTCGACCAGGCCCGGGCACGGCTGGGTGATGACGCGCACATCGGTGGCGAAACGGTCGAGCAAGGCGGCGAATTTGGCGCTCTGCAAGGTGCCGGTGGTCGCCAGCACCCCGACGATACCGCTACGGGTTGCGGCGGCCGCCGGTTTGACCGCCGGTTCCATGCCGACGATCGGCCAGCGGGGAAAATCGCGCCGCAGATCGGCGACCGCGGCCACCGTAGCGGTGTTGCAGGCGACCACCAACGCCTTGGCGCCCTGACTGAAGAGAAAGTCGGCAATGATCGCGCAACGTTGTCGGATGTATTCCGGGCTCTTCTCGCCGTAGGGAATGTGCCCACAGTCAGCCACATACAGCAGCGACTCATCGGGCAGCAACTGACGGATCTCCCCCAGCACCGACAGCCCGCCGACGCCCGAGTCCAGCACGCCCACCGGTGCGTCATTCATGCGAGCCACCACAGACACTGCACCCCGGGTCGCGCTTGACCCGCAATTCGCGGAAACGCGTGCCCAGGGCGTCGATCAGCAATAGCCGTCCCACCAACGGCTCGCCGAAACCGACCAGCAGCTTCAAGGCTTCAAGGGCTTGCAGACTGCCCACCAACCCCACCAGCGGCCCGATCACACCGGCTTCGCTGCAGGTCAGCTCGGCTTCGCTGCCATGGCCGTAGAGGCAGTGGTAGCAAGGGCTTTCAGGGCGACGCGGGTCGAACACCGACAACTGCCCTTCCAGGCGAATCGCCGCGCCGCTGACCAGCGGCTTACCCGCCGCGACACAGGCCGCGTTCACCGCTTCGCGGGTCGAGAAATTGTCCGAGCAGTCGAGCACCACATCCACCGCCGCGACCGCAGCGGCCAGGCTGTCTTCGTCCATGGCGGCCCGGTGAGGCACCAACCGAACCTCGGGGTTGATCGCCCCCAGGCGCCGCATCGCCGAATCGACCTTGCCCAGGCCGACGCTGTCGGTGTCGTGAATGACCTGGCGTTGCAGGTTGGTCAGGTCGACGCTGTCGAAATCCGCCAGGTGCATCTCACCCACGCCAGCGGCGGCCAGGTACAACGCCACCGGGGCGCCGAGCCCGCCGAGGCCGATGATCAACACGCGGCTTTGCTTGAGACGCAATTGGCCGTCGATGTCGACATGCTGCAACAGAATCTGCCGGCTGTAGCGCAACAGCTCCTGATCGTTCAGCACGGCAGGCACCCCAGGCTGATGCGCTCATGGCCCCCCAGGTCCTTGCGGCTGTGGACCTCGACAAACCCCTGGGCGCCCAGCAAATCGCGCACCGCCTCGGCCTGATCGTAACCATGCTCGAGCATCAGCCAGCCACCCGGTTCGAGGTGCGCCGGCGCCTGGGCCACGATCTGGCGCAGATCATCGAGCCCGTCCGGCCCGGCCACCAAGGCACTGGCCGGCTCGAAACGCACGTCACCCTCGGCCAGGTGCGGATCGCTGGTCGCGATGTACGGCGGGTTGCTGATGATCAACTGGAAACGCTCGCCCTCCAAGGCGCTGAACCAGTGGCTGCTCAATACCGTGACATTACGCAAGTCCAGGCGCTGGCGATTGCGTTCGGCCAGGGCCACGGCCTCCAGCACCCGGTCGACCGCCGTGACGTTCCAGGCCGCACGCTCACTGGCCAACGCCAGGGCAATCGCGCCGCTGCCGGTGCCCAGGTCCAGGACCCGGGCCGGTGTCGCAGGCAGCAAGGCCAGTGCGGTTTCCACCAGCAGTTCGGTGTCGGGACGCGGGATCAGCGTATGGGGCGCGACTTCCAGGTCGAGTTTCCAGAAACCCTGTTGCCCGAGGATGTAGGCCACCGGCTCGCCGGAGCGACGGCGACGCAGGTATTCGGAGAACAGCAGCGCCGCCTCGCTGGGCACGATCCGCTCGGGCCAGGTATGCAGGAAGCTGCGGGACTTGCCCAGGGCAGCGGCCAGCAACAACTCGACATCCAGCCGTGGCGTGGGCGAATCCGGCAGCTCGGCGGCGCGTAACAGACTGGCGATGATGGTCATTTATTCACCTGTGCTTACTCGCCAATCGCCGCCAACTGGTCGGCCTGGTATTCGGCCAGCAACGGCTCGATGACCGCATCGACACCACCGGCCAGGATCTCGTCCAGGGAATACAGGGTCAGGTTGACGCGATGGTCGGTGACCCGGCCCTGGGCGAAGTTGTAGGTGCGAATCCGTTCGGAGCGATCGCCCGAGCCCACCAGCAATTTGCGTTCGCTGGCGATGGCATTGGCCGCGGCGCTGGTCTGCTGGTCGTTGAGCTTGGCCGACAACCAGGCCATGGCCCGCGCACGGTTCTTGTGCTGGGAACGTTCTTCCTGGCACTCGACCACGATGCCCGAGGGCAAGTGGGTGATGCGGATCGCCGAGTCGGTCTTGTTGACGTGCTGGCCGCCCGCCCCGGAGGAACGGTAGGTGTCGATCCGCAGGTCCGCCGGGTTGATCTCGATGGCTTCCTGCTCGTCCGGCTCGGGCAATACCGCCACGGTGCAGGCCGAGGTGTGGATACGCCCCTGGGATTCGGTGGCCGGCACGCGCTGCACGCGGTGGGCGCCGGATTCGAACTTGAGCTTGCCGTAGACATTGTCGCCTTCGACCCGGGCGATGACTTCTTTATAGCCGCCGTGCTCGCCTTCGTTCTCCGACAGGATCTCCACGCGCCAACCGCGACGCTCGGCATAACGCGAATACATGCGGAACAGGTCGCCGGAAAAAATCGCCGCCTCGTCGCCGCCGGTGCCGGCACGGATCTCGAGGAACACGTTGCGCCCGTCATTCGGGTCCTTGGGCAGCAGCATGCGTTGCAGGTTGCTTTCCAGTTCGAGCAACTGCTCCTTGGCTTCGCGCACTTCCTCCACGGCCATTTCGCGCATGTCCGGGTCGCTGTCCTTGAGCAGCGCCTGGGCGCCTTCGAGGTCGCCCTGCACTTTAAGCAGCTGTTTATAGGTGGCGACAATCGGCTCGACTTCCGCGTATTCCTTGGAATAGGTGCGGAATTTGTTCTGGTCGGCAATGACTTCGCCATCTCCCAGCAAGGCGGTCAATTCTTCGAAACGGTCCTGGAGGATGTCCAGTTTGTTGAGCAGCGACGCTTTCATTGCGGTTTTTTATCCGAAAAGCTATCCGGTGAGCCCTCACCGAGGGCAAAGAGTTCCTGGGCCATGGCCAGCGCATCGAGGCGGCCCTCGGCAGTCAGCTTCTTGAGCTGGACACTGGGGGCGTGGAGCAGCTTGTTGGTCAGGCCGCGGGCCAGTTGCACCAGCACCTCCTCGGCACTGCCGCCGTTGGCCAGCAGGCGCTGGGCCTTTTGCAACTCCTCGTCGCGCAGGCGTTCGCTCTGCTGACGATACGCCTTGAGCACATCCACCGCCGCCAGCTCGCGCAGGCGCACCATGAAGTCCTCGGCGCCGACGCTGACCATCTCTTCCGCCGCCTGGGCCGCGCCCTGCCGGCTCTTGAGGTTCTCGGCCACCACCTCGTGCAGGTCGTCGACGCTATAGAGGTAAACATCGTCCAGCTCGCCGACTTCCGGCTCGATGTCCCGGGGAACGGCGATGTCCACCATGAAAATCGGCTTGTGCTTGCGCAGCTTCAGGGCACTTTCCACGGCGCCCTTGCCGAGGATCGGCAACTGGCTGGCGGTGGAACTGATGACGATATCGCTGTGCACCAGCTCGGCGGGAATGTCCGACAGCAGCACCGCATGGGCACCGAACTGTTCGGCCAGGGTGCTGGCCCGCTCCAGGGTCCGGTTGGCGACGACAATGCGTTTCACACCCAGGTCGTGGAGATGGCGAGCGACCAGGGTGATGGTCTCGCCGGCGCCGATCAACAGCGCCTGGCTGCGTTGCAAATCACTGAAAATCTGTTTCGCCAGGCTGACGGCGGCGAACGCCACCGACACCGGGTTCTCGCCGATGGCGGTGTCGGTGCGCACCTGCTTGGCGGCATTGAAGGTGGCCTGGAACAAGCGCCCCAGCAGCGGGCCGACGGTGCCGGCCTCGCGGGCCACGGCGTAGGCCGATTTCATCTGGCCGAGGATCTGTGGCTCGCCCAGCACCAGCGAGTCGAGCCCCGAGGCGACGCGCATCATGTGACGAACGGCCGCATCGTCTTCGTGCACATAGGCACTGGCGCGCAGCTCTTCAAGGCTCAGGTTGTGATATTCGGCCAGCCAGCGCAGCACTGAATCGGCCGAAACGTGATCCTGTTCTATATAAAGCTCACTGCGATTGCAGGTGGAGAGGATCGCAGCTTCGCGGCTGTCGGTGAGCCGGCAGAGCTGCTGCAGGGCCTCAACCAGCTGCTCTGGCGTAAAGGCCACGCGCTCGCGGACGTCTACTGAAGCAGTCTTGTGGTTAATACCGAGTGCAAGGAAGGCCATTCAAGGTCGCTGATGGTGACGTGAAGCCGGTAATTGTCCTACTTCGTCAGATTCAGAACAACCACTCGATCTCTATCGCCCTGCCCTGGGTTGTAAATCGACGGGGCGGTTATGTTTGACCCAAGGCTTGTGTCATGATGATCCGACCGCAGGTTAGTCGTCCTCTTCCTATATGAATAGATCTTCCGCGTTGCTCCTCGCCCTTGCCTTGCTCAGCGGCTGCCAGTCCATGGCCCCCGTTTCGACGGACGGTACGCCGCCAGTCGAAGACAGCGTGCAGGCCCCTGAAAAACCCAAGGTCTATGGCTCGTTCAGCGAAGAAACCATCTTCAGCCTGTTGAGCGCCGAACTGGCAGGCCAGCGCAATCGCTTCGACATTGCGCTGGACAACTACGTGACCCAGGCCATCAATACCCAGGACCCGGGCATCTCCGAACGGGCATTTCGCATTGCCGAATACCTGGGCGCCGACCAACCCGCGCTGGATACCGCACTGATCTGGGCCAGGAACGCCCCCGATGACCTGGAAGCGCAGCGCGCCGCCGCCGTGCAACTGGCCCGGGCAGGGCGCTACGACGACTCCATGGTCTATATGGAGAAAGTCCTGCTGGGCAAGGGCGACACCCATTTCGACTTCCTGGCGCTGTCGGCCGCCGACACCGACCAGGAAACCCGCAACGGCCTGATGAAAAGCTTCGATCGCCTGTTGCAGCGCCACCCGAATAACGGCCAGCTGATTTTCGGCAAGGCCCTGCTGCTGCAACAGGATGGCGACACCCAGGGCGCCCTCACCCTGCTGGAAGACAACCCGCCGGAAGCCGGCGAAGTGGCGCCGATCCTGCTGCGTGCCCGCCTGCTGCAAGGCTTGAACCGCGGCGACGAAGCCTTGCCGCTGCTGGAAAAAAGCATCAAGAAGTACCCGGACGACAAACGCCTGCGGCTCACCTACGCCCGCATGCTGGTGGAAAACAACCGCATGGACGACGCCAAGGTGGAGTTCTCCAGCCTGGTCCAGCAATACCCGGAAGACGACGAGCTGCGCTATTCCCTGGCACTGGTCTGCCTGGAGGCCAAGGCCTGGGAAGAGGCCAAGGGTTATCTGGAAGACCTGATCGCCCGGGAAAGCCATGTCGACTCGGCCCATTTGAACCTGGGTCGCATCGCCGAGGAACGCAACGACCCCGAGAGCGCACTGATCGAGTACGCCCAGGTCGGCCCGGGCAACGACTATCTGCCGGCGCAGTTGCGCCAGGCCGATATCCTGATCAGCAATGGCAAGACCGCCGATGCCCAGAGCCGCCTCGCGGTACAACGCGACTCCCAGCCGGACTATGGCATCCAGTTGTACCTGATTGAAGCCGAAACCCTGGCGGCCAACAATCAGAGCGACAAGGCCTGGAACGTACTGCAGCAAGCCCTGAAGCAGTACCCGGACGATCTGAACCTGTTGTATACCCGCGCCATGCTGGCGGAAAAACGCAATGACCTGGCCCAGATGGAAAAAGACCTGCGCCTGATCATCCAGCGTGACCCGGACAACGCCATGGCCCTCAACGCCCTGGGCTACACCTTGTCGGATCGCACCACCCGCTATGACGAAGCCAAGCTGCTGATCGAACAGGCCCACCAGATCAATCCGGAAGACCCGGCGGTACTCGACAGCCTTGGCTGGGTGAATTTCCGCCTGGGCAATCTCGACGAAGCCGAACGCCTGTTGCGCCAGGCCCTGGAGCGTTTTCCCGATCAGGAAGTCGCCGCTCACCTGGGCGAGGTCCTGTGGGCCAACGGCAAACAACGCGAAGCCCGGCAGATCTGGAGCCGATTCCTCAAGGATCAGCCTGACAGCCCTATCCTGCGCAGCACCATCAAACGCCTGACCGGATCCGAGACTCTTTAAAATTATGTTTTTGCGCCATTTCATCGTTTTCAGCTTCATTGCCTTGCTCGCCGGTTGCGCGGGCTTCGGCGCCCGTGAATCCGTCCAGGGCCAGGGCAACCAGGCCCAGTGGCGCGAGCACAAGCAACAACTGAGCGGCCTCGACGGCTGGCAGATCGACGGCAAGATCGGCATCCGCGCCCCGAAAGACTCGGGCAGCGGCACGCTGTTCTGGCTGCAACGCCAGGACTACTACGACATTCGCCTGTCGGGCCCACTGGGGCGCGGCGCGGCCCGCCTGACTGGCCGGCCGGGCCAGGTTTCCCTGGAAGTCGCCAATCAGGGACGCTACGAGGCTCCCACCCCCGAAGCGCTGCTGGAAGAACAGCTGGGCTGGAAACTGCCGGTCTCCCACCTGACCTGGTGGGTCCGCGGGCTGCCGGCACCGGACAGTAAAAGTCGCCTGACCCTCGACGCCGACAGTCGCCTGTCCAACCTGGAACAGGATGACTGGCAGATCGAGTACCTCAGCTATGCCCAGCAGAACGGCTACTGGCTGCCCGAACGCATCAAGTTGCATGGCAGCGACCTCGACGTCACGCTGGTGATCAAGCAATGGCAGCCGCGCAAGCTGGGGCAATGACATGACCGCTGCACGCCTGACCCTGCCCTCTCCGGCCAAGCTCAACCTGATGCTGCACATCCTCGGCCGTCGTCCGGACGGCTACCACGAGTTGCAGACGATCTTCCAGTTCCTGGACTACGGCGACGACATCACCTTCGCCGTGCGTGACGACGGCGAGATTCATCTGCACACCGAGTTCGAAGGCGTGCCCCACGACAGCAACCTGATCGTCAAGGCCGCGAAACAACTCCAGGCGCAATCCGGTTGCAGGCTGGGCATCGATATCTGGATCGAAAAAATCCTGCCCATGGGCGGCGGCATCGGTGGCGGCAGCTCGAATGCGGCGACGACTTTATTGGGCCTCAACCATTTGTGGCAGCTTGGCTGGGACATCGATCGCCTGGCTGCCCTGGGCCTGACGCTGGGCGCCGACGTGCCGGTTTTCGTGCGTGGCCACGCCGCTTTCGCCGAGGGCGTCGGGGAAAAACTCACCCCAGTGGAACCCGAGGAACCCTGGTACTTGGTGCTGGTGCCGCAAGTATCTGTAAGTACAGCAGAAATTTTTTCAGATCCACTGTTGACACGCAACTCTCCTCCCATTAAAGTGCGCCCCGTTCCCAAGGGAAACAGTCGAAATGACTGCTTACCGGTGGTAGCAAGGCGTTATCCAGATGTTCGTAACGCTTTGAATTTGCTAGGTAAATTTACCGAAGCAAAACTCACCGGAACTGGAAGTTGTGTGTTTGGGGGCTTCCCAAGCAAAGCTGAAGCTGATAAAGTCTCGGCCCTTCTTACAGAGACCCTTACAGGGTTTGTGGCAAAAGGAAGCAACGTTTCGATGTTGCATCGCAAGCTGCAAGACCTGCTCTAAAAGGAATCGAGTGCTGGGCACTCGCAGCAACAGATACAGGGGCGTCGCCAAGCGGTAAGGCAGCAGGTTTTGATCCTGCCATGCGTTGGTTCGAATCCAGCCGCCCCTGCCATTTTCCTATACTCATCCAGGTATACCCTCAGCCTTCAGGTACTGCGCGTGTCCAAGATGATGGTCTTTACGGGGAACGCCAACCCCGATCTGGCTCGGCGTGTCGTACGTCAGCTGCATATCCCTCTCGGTGACATTTCTGTCGGTAAATTTTCCGACGGCGAAATCACTGCCGAGATCAATGAAAACGTTCGCGGTAAAGACGTCTTCATTATTCAGCCGACTTGCGCTCCGACCAACGATAACCTGATGGAACTCGTCGTGATGGCTGATGCCTTCCGCCGTTCCTCGGCTACTCGTATCACTGCTGTTATTCCTTACTTTGGTTATGCCCGTCAGGATCGCCGTCCGCGTTCCGCACGTGTGGCCATCAGCGCGAAAGTCGTGGCTGATATGCTCACCGTAGTCGGCATCGACCGTGTCCTCACGGTTGATCTGCATGCTGACCAGATTCAGGGTTTCTTCGATATTCCCGTGGATAACATCTACGGCTCCCCCGTCCTGGTGGATGATATCGAAGATCAGCGCTTCGAAAACCTGATGATCGTGTCCCCGGACATTGGCGGTGTCGTGCGTGCACGGGCTGTCGCCAAATCCTTGGGCGTGGATCTGGGTATCATCGACAAACGCCGTGAGAAAGCCAATCACTCCGAAGTGATGCATATCATCGGCGACGTCGAAGGGCGCACCTGTATCCTGGTCGATGACATGGTCGATACCGCCGGCACCCTGTGCCACGCGGCCAAGGCCCTGAAAGAGCATGGCGCGGCCAAGGTCTTTGCCTACTGCACACACCCTGTGCTGTCCGGTCGGGCAATCGAGAACATTGAAAATTCCGTGCTGGACGAGCTGGTGGTGACCAATACCATTCCGCTGTCCGCTGCAGCACAAGCCTGTGCGCGTATCCGTCAACTGGATATCGCACCGGTGGTTGCCGAAGCGGTTCGCCGCATCAGCAATGAAGAATCGATCAGCGCGATGTTCCGCTAAGGGCCCCGCCCTTTCCAGGACATCCCGTTGACGAAAAGCGCCCCGCCCCGACATCACCTGTCGGGGCGGGGCTTTTTTGCCCATACCGTGCCTGACGCTGGTCGCAAACGTCACTCGGTCATGGCTATTTTGGAGATACAACATGAACGATTTTACTCTGAATGCTGAAGTGCGTTCCGACCTGGGGAAAGGTGCGAGCCGCCGCCTGCGTCGTCTCGCAAGCCTGGTTCCAGCTGTAGTCTACGGTGGCGACAAAGCCCCTGAGTCCATCAGCATGCTGGCCAAAGAAGTTGCCAAACTGCTCGAAAACGAAGCGGCCTACAGCCACATCATCGAGCTGAACGTTGGCGGCACCAAGCAAAACGTCGTGATCAAAGCCCTGCAGCGTCACCCGGCCAAAGGCCACGTGATGCACGCTGACTTCGTCCGCGTTGTTGCCGGTCAGAAGCTGACTGCTGTTGTTCCAGTGCACTTCATCAACGAAGCTGCTCCGGTCAAGAAAGGCGGCGAAATCTCGCACGTGACTTCCGAGCTGGAAGTTTCCTGCCTGCCGAAAGACCTGCCTGAATTCATCGAAGTCGACCTGGCTGACGCCGAAGTCGGCACGATCATTCACCTGTCCGACCTCAAGGCTCCTAAAGGCGTTGAGTTTGTTGCTCTGGCGCACGGCGACGACAAGGCTGTTGCCAACGTCCACGCTCCACGTGTTGCTCCAGAAGCCACTGAAGAAGGCGCTGCAGAGTAATTTCACTCTGTCGCCGGAGTGACCGGAAACATCGCGGACTGGAACGTAGCGAGACAGCGGGCGAGAACGCGAAGTTTACTCAACGGTAAATCCGCCATTTTCGTCCACTGTCGCAACACCGCCTGATTGCGACATCGTTATCCACACTCCAGGAAGGGCCCCTATCGTGACTGCCATTAAACTGATCGTTGGCCTGGGAAATCCAGGCGCTGAATACGAACAGACCCGGCATAACGCAGGGGCCCTTTTTGTTGAGCGCATCGCGCACGCACAAGGCGTCAGCCTGGCGGCCGATCGCAAGTATTTCGGCCTGACCGGGCGCTTCTCGCACCAGGGTCAGGATGTTCGCCTGTTGATTCCCACCACCTACATGAACCGCAGCGGCCAGGCCGTGGCGGCATTGGCCGGTTTCTTTCGCATCAAGCCTGAAGAAATCCTGGTGGCCCACGACGAACTCGACCTGCCTCCGGGCGTTGCCAAGCTCAAGCAAGGCGGCGGCCATGGCGGTCACAACGGGTTGCGCGACATCATCGCGCAACTGGGCAATCAGAATACCTTTCATCGCCTGCGGCTTGGCATCGGCCACCCGGGCGTTGCCAGTATGGTTTCTAACTTTGTCCTGGGTCGTGCGCCTCGCGCCGAACAGGAAAAACTCGATGCCAGCATCGACTTTGCCCTCGGCGTGCTGCCGGATATTCTCGCCGGTGAATGGAACCGCGCGATGAAAAACCTGCACAGCCAGAAGGCCTGACACTTATCCGAGGGGAAACACCATGGGATTCAATTGCGGCATCGTCGGCCTGCCTAACGTCGGCAAGTCCACCCTGTTCAACGCCCTGACCAAATCCGGTATCGCGGCCGAGAACTTCCCCTTCTGCACCATCGAGCCGAACAGCGGCATCGTGCCGATGCCCGATCCGCGCCTGGAAGCCTTGGCGGCTATCGTCAACCCCAAGCGCATCCTGCCGACCACCATGGAATTCGTCGACATCGCAGGCCTGGTGGCTGGCGCGTCGAAAGGCGAAGGCCTGGGCAACAAGTTCCTGGCCAACATCCGTGAAACCGATGCCATCGCCCACGTGGTGCGCTGCTTCGAAGACGAGAACGTGATTCACGTCTCCAACAGCGTCGACCCGAAGCGCGACATCGAAATCATCGACCTGGAACTGATTTTCGCCGACCTCGACAGCTGCGAAAAACAACTGCAGAAAGTTGCCCGCAACGCCAAGGGCGGTGACAAGGACGCGGTTGTGCAGAAGGGTCTGCTGGAGCAGTTGATCGCCCACTTCACCGAAGGAAAGCCTGCGCGCAGCCTGATGAAGAACATGAGCACCGACGAGAAGCTGGTGATCAAGGGCTTCCACCTGTTGACCACCAAACCGGTCATGTACATCGCCAACGTCGCTGAAGACGGTTTCGAGAACAACCCGCACCTGGACGTGGTCAAGGCCATTGCCGAGGAAGAAGGCGCCATGGTCGTTCCGGTCTGCAACAAGATCGAAGCGGAAATCGCCGAGCTGGACGACGGTGAAGAGAAAGACATGTTCCTCGAGGCCCTGGGCCTGGAAGAGCCTGGCCTGAACCGCGTGATCCGCGCCGGCTACGAGATGCTCCACCTGCAGACCTACTTCACCGCCGGTGTCGAAGAAGTGCGCGCCTGGACCGTCCGCGTGGGTGCCACCGCACCGCAAGCCGCCGGTGTGATCCACACTGACTTCGAAAAAGGCTTCATCCGTGCCGAAGTCATCGCCTACTCGGATTTCATCCAGTACAAGGGCGAAGCGGGCGCCAAGGAAGCGGGTAAATGGCGCCTGGAAGGCAAGGAATACATCGTCAAGGATGGCGACGTGATGCACTTCCGCTTTAACGTCTGACCCGGCCACGCCGCTCCACGCAGCATCCCAAAAAGCCCCGTTATCGCCCCGCGATGCGGGGCTTTTGCGTTGGAGCATCTCGGTGCAACCCAGAACCGTCCGATATCAATCCGCTGCCCGCCTACCCCTGGGCTTCGTTTGCTTGAATAGCTGTCCTGCCCGAATAACGTGTAACGGCCCATTCGCAGGCGTGCTCAAATGACCAGCCTCCGGTTTGCCGTCCCATTCGTTTGTGTCACAGGCAGCGGGTTATTCATCAGTGTCACATGATAAAGGAAGCATCATGGCCAACCCCTACCGCGAACTTTTCTCCACCCCGGGCGCCATCGGGCTAGTGATGACGAGCGCCATTGCCCGTCTGCCACAGGCGATGATCGGCATTGGCATCATCACCATGCTGGTGCAGCAGACAGGACTTTATTGGCTGGCAGGCGCGGTCGCCGGTACCTATACCCTGGCGACTGCGCTTATCGGTCCGCAAGTATCGAAACTTGTCGACCGGCGGGGGCAACGCAGGGTTCTGCCCCCTCTGGCGGCCTTCAGCACCAGTATGCTGCTCGCGCTGATCATTGCCGTATACATGAGCGCTCCTGTCACACTGCTGTTTATTCTCGCGACATTGGCGGGCACGATGCCAAGCATGCCCGCCATGATAAGGGCACGCTGGATACAGCTTTTCCGTGGTAAGCCACAGCTGCACACAGCCTTTTCCCTGGATACCGTTATAACTGAACTGGCCTTTGTCATCGGCCCGCCACTTGCCATTGGTTTGAGCATCAGTGTTTTCGCCCAAGCCGGGCCCCTTGCTGCGGTCTTGTTGTTGATGGTCGGTGTGACGGCGTTTCTCATGCAGCGGCAGACGGAACCGAAGGTGGTCGTGGGCACAGCGAGGAGCACAGGCTCGACCTTGCTTATCCCCGGCGTTCCTACCATCGTGCTCGCACTGTTGGCGATGGGCGTCATTGGAGGATCCGTTGACGTGGCGGTTGTCGCCTTCGCCAACGCACAGGGCTGGCCGGCATCTGCCAGCTTCATCCTGGCAACCTATGCCCTCGGCTCACTGATCGCAGGCCTGACGTTCGGCGCCTTGAGGGTTTCCATGCCGATTGACCAGCAGTTTTTTATCGGGTCGCTGGTAACGGCAGTCACTGCTGTGTTGCCCATTCTTTCACCGAACGTCTACGTCCTTTCCGGCATGCTATTTTTGGCAGGCATGTCGTTTGCGCCAACGATGGTCATCATCATGAATCTCGGCACGATGATTGTTCCGCCTTCCAGGATCACCGAAGGGTTTACGTGGATGTCGACCGGCGTCAGCATCGGCGTAGCGCTCGGCGGCGTATTGGCGGGCCTGGTCATCGACGCCTGTGGCGCGCAGGCAGGGTTCGGCGTCGCGATTGCCGCTGGCCTGGCCATGGTGCTGATAGTGCTTCTGGGGCTGCGTACACTGCGCACTTCGTCTGCAACTGGTCACGAAATCACCTTCCAGTGATGTGCATGACTGGACTTGATGCATGCCTCGATTTCCAGAGTCCATTCAATATGGCCACCACTCGGTGCCTCGCCAGGGCTCGGCATGCCCTCACTCCGGCATTTATGTCACTGAACCACCGTCATCGCGAGCAAGCTCGCTCCCACATGGACTCGCGGGTGTTCACAGCATCTGCACACGACACAAGAACCTGTGGGAGCGAGCTTGCTCGCGATGACGTCAGCACAGCCAACATCACCGCAAACTGATCCTCCGCTTTCGCGAGCAAGCTCGCTCCCACATGGGGGTGTGGATGTTCACAGTATCTGCACACGACACAAAAACCTGTGGGAGCGAGCTTGCTCGCGATGACGTCAGCACAGCCACATCACCGCAAACTGATCCTCCGCTTTCGCGAGCAAGCTCGCTCCCACAGAAGGAACGCGTTCACTCTAAGCCAGACCGGCTATGAGGCCACCTCGCTTGGCTTTTGATCTTGGGCGCCCCGTTAACCACGCTGGCCGAACGCAGGCATTGTGGAGTGGGCATCCCGGCATGCATGCCGGGATAGCCGTGGCATTACTCCACAATCCGACTAGAACAGATAACCTATGTAAATCGCGCCACCACCACCGGCCTGCAAGCCAGCGTTTATGCCGGCCATGACCAGCGCCCCCTTGGCCGACCGCGCCAATTGCCGGCTGACCGTGGCGGATGCAATGAGCGAGGTCGCCGGGTTGGAACTCAGGGCCACCGACAACGCCAGCAGCTTGGGATCGAGCCCGAACAACAGCGCCGTGGCCGAACCACCGATTCCCAGGCCCACCCCTACTTCGGTGTACATGCAAGGCCCGGTGATGTCGTCACTGGTCAGGTCGCGAGCGGCCAAGGCATCGCTGACAAACACCTTGCCGGTGCTGGGAAAAGCCTCCGCCGCCCCCGCTGCCGACACACCCTTGCCCTTGATCTGGATATTGATCTTGCCGAAACGCGGCAGCCGCGCACCAAATCCGGCACCTACTCCGACGCCGCCGTAGCGGTAGCTGACGTCCTCGCCCTGGGGCGAACGCAGGGTGATCGAACCGCCACTGCCCGCCACCATGACCACGGTCAGGCCGCCGCCGCTGGCGGTCTGATACTGCCAGCGACTTTCATTGACCGGGATCGGGATGTTGTAGCTCATACGTTAAAGTCCTTTATGTGAATGAACCGTACCGCGACCGCGCTGACGGATAGCTTTTGCCAGACCGACGAGCGTGAACACCAGACCGATAAGACCCAGGACCCCGGAAGTGCCCCACAGCGCGGCCGAGTCATCGACGATGGCGCTGTTGGCCGGCTGCTCGGGCAGGTAATGCACCCGCACCGGCTGACCCTGCTGATAGCCGAAGATGAAGCCACCCTGGGGGTAGGAGATGTTTTCACCGCTGCTCGTGGTGAAGGCGATCTCAGGATGCGAACCACCGGCATTCAAGTGGCTGACGATGCCATCGGCGGTCTGTGCGCGGTCGAGAAACTCGCGTCGCTCAAGCGTGAGATTGATGGCAATGCTCAACAAACCGATACCAATCAGGGCAAACAGCAGGCCCAGCAATATCTTCCCGATGTGTGACGGGGCGTAGTTAACCATGGCTTGTCTCAGTGTTCGTCCATGAAGAGGGCGATCAGAATAGCAAGAAGCGGCGCTATGCCGCACCTCCCGAAAATCATTCCCGCAATCGTACGATGCCAGGAGAACGCCTCTCAGTGGCGAGTGGTGATAAACACCCCGATCGACTAACATGCCGACCGCCGGTTCCCCCACGGGACTAATAGGGAATCCGAGATGCCTCGCACGGCATCAAACGGAACTGCCCCCGCAACTGTAGGTGCTGAGCCTGCTCCTCAATGGCCACTGGGATCGCCCCGGGAAGGCTGGAGCCAGGCGATGACGCATCAGTCAGGAGACCTGCCGGCCAAGTCAATCACTAACCGGCGGGGTGTCCGGGAAGAGCATCCTTGCGTTGCGCGTCACTGGGCCGATCGGCAGCGACAGCGTTCGATGATGTGTTTTCCAGTCCGTCCCCTGCTCCGTGTACGGTCAACTGGAGTTTGCATCATGCTGCTGCCCCGCCTTGTCCCCTTCGTCATTGCCCTGGGTCTGCCGAGCCTCGCCCACGCGGCCCCGACTCACTATCCCCTGACCCTCGAGAATTGCGGCAGCACACTGACCTTTGAGCAAGCACCCAGTCGCGCCGTGACCATCGGCCAGGCCGGCACTGAAATGCTCTATGCCATGGGGTTGAGCGACAAGGTGGTCGGCACTTCGCTCTGGTTCAACGATGTGCAGATGAAGTACAAGGCGCAGAACGACAAGATCGAACGCCTGGCCGATAACGAGCCGAGCTTCGAGGCGGTGATCGGCAAACGTCCGCAACTGGTGGCGGTGGAACTGGAATGGATGGTCGGGCCGCAAGGCGTGGTCGGTACCCGCCAGCAGTTTCATGAACTGAAGATCCCGACCTACCTGATGCCCTCCGATTGCGAGGCCAAGGATAATCTGGTCGGTGCGGATGGCACGCGGCTGGAGGCGTTTCGCATCGACAGTATCTACAAGAGCATCAGCCAGTTGGCTGAAATCTTCGACGTACAGGAGCGTGGCCAGCAGTTGAACGCCCAACTCAAGGCCAGCCTGGCGAAGTCTATCGCCACGGTGCAGGCCAAGGATCTGAAGCAGACGAGTGCGCTGTTCTGGTTCTCCAGCGCCAGTCTGGACATTGACCCCTACGTAGCCGGGCACAAGGGCATTCCTGACTTCATGCTCAGTACCCTGGGCGTGCGCAACGTGGTTGAATCCGATGAGGAATGGCCGACCGTCGGCTGGGAAACCATCGCCAAGGCCAACCCGACCTTCCTGGTCATTGCCCGCATGGATCGCCGACGTTTTCCAGCGGATGACCATGAAAAGAAACTGCAATTCCTGCGCAGTGACCCGGTGACCCGCAATATGGACGCGGTGAAAAACAACCGCATCATCATTCTCGATGCGATGGCCATGCAAGCGAGCATCAGAATGTTCGACGGCCTGGAAACCCTGGCGACGGCCATCAGCGGCTACGACCTGCCGAAATGATTCCGACGCTGATTCGAACGTTGCTGGCGTTGGTGACGCTGCTCCTGGCAGTGATTGCCGGTGTGGCCATCGGTGAAACGAGTATCGAGCCGAGTGTGGTGTTCCAGGTGCTGGCCAACAAACTGTGGGCGGCAGGTTATACCCTCGACCCGATAGACGAAGGCATCGTCTGGAACTACCGGCTGACCCGTGCGCTGGTGGCAGCGGCCTGCGGTGCGGGCCTGGCGACCTGCGGGGTGATCTTGCAATCGCTGTTGCGCAACCCATTGGCCGATCCTTACCTGCTCGGCATCTCCGCCGGCGCCTCGACAGGCGCGGTACTGGTGGCGCTGCTGGGCATTGGGGCGGGTCTGGTTTCGTTGTCGGCCGGGGCCTTCGCCGGGGCCGTTGCCGCGTTCGCCGTGGTCGTTTTGCTGGCCCGCGCCAGTCGCTCACCCGCTGGCACCGGGCAGATCATCCTGGCCGGCATTGCCGGCTCGCAGTTGTTCAATGCGCTCACCGCGTTTCTGATTACCAAGTCCGCCAGCTCCGAACAAGCTCGCGGCATCATGTTCTGGTTGCTGGGAAATCTCAGTGGGGTCCGTTGGCCGTCGGTGTGGCTGTCGGTGCCCGTGGCATTGATCGGTCTCGCGGTGTGCCTGTGGCATCGGCGGGCGCTGGACGCCTTTACCTTTGGCGCCGACTCGGCCGCCTCCCTCGGCATTCCGGTACGCCGGGTGCAATTTCTGCTGATCAGTTGCGCGGCACTGGTGACAGCGGTGATGGTGTCGATCGTGGGCTCCATCGGTTTCGTCGGGCTGGTCATTCCCCATGCCGTGCGTTTGTTGCTGGGCACCCGGCATGCGCGCCTGTTGCCAGCAAGCGCGTTGGGTGGCGCGGTGTTCCTGATCGCCGCCGATGTATTCTCCCGAACGCTGATCAAAGGCCAAGTCATCCCGGTCGGCGTCATCACTGCACTGGTGGGCGCTCCAGTGTTCGCGTTGATCCTGATCGGTCGGAGAAATGCCCGATGAATGCCGTCACCGCTGTCATCGGCGAATCCGTGCTGAGTTGTTCCGGCCTCGGGTTCCATGTGCGGGACGCCGAGTTGTTGCACGATATCCACCTGGACATCCGTCGGGGCGAAACCCTGGGCCTCGTCGGGCCCAACGGTTCGGGAAAATCCACACTGCTCAAACTGCTGGCGGGCGTACGTGCCCCCAGCCGGGGCGACATTCAGCTCAACAACCAGCCCCTCAAGACGCTGGCACGGCGAACCGTCGCGCAGACCCTGGCCGTGGTTGAGCAACAGGCCGACACACTGGATGCGATCAGCGTGTTCGACGCCGTTGCCTTGGGCCGAACGCCGTGGCTATCAGCCTTGAGCCCGTGGTCCAACGAAGACGCCGCCATCGTCCAGCAGGCGCTGTGGGACGTCGATGCGGCGCACTTGAAAAACCGCACCTGGCACAGTCTGTCCGGCGGTGAACGCCAACGTGTCCACATCGCTCGGGCCCTGGCCCAGCGCCCACAGATTCTCTTGCTGGACGAACCCACTAATCACCTGGATATCCAGCATCAGCTCGCCATCCTGAAAGTCGTGCAAGCGCTACCTGTCACGACGGTCATCGCCCTGCACGACCTGAACCAGGCGTTGACCTGTGACCGCCTGGCGGTACTGGAGCGGGGTCGGCTGGTGGCGCTAGGCAAGCCTCTGGAGGTGCTGACCCCGCAACGCTTGCAGGATACGTTCGGCGTGCACGCCCATTACCTGATCGACCCTTTCGACGGCGCGCAGATCCTGCGATTTCGTTCCGTTTGACTGAGCCTCGGGGTTCGGAAAAAACCGAACCCCATGCAAGTGCCGGGATTCAGCCAAGCGACGGGGCGAGCCCGGAAGGTAAAGCCGACACATTGGCCCGCGCCGCGTGCAGTTTTTTGTAGCTGTCGATCAGGCGCAGGTGTCTATCGAGACCCTCCAGCTTCATGCTGGTCGGCGTCAAGCCATGGAAGCGCACGCTGCCGTCCACCGAGCCGATCGCCGCATCCATCCGCTCGTTGCCAAACATCCGGCGGAAATTGGCCTCGTAGTCTTCCAGTTCCAGGTCTTCGTCCAGCTTCATCTCCAGCACCACATTCACGGCCTGGTAGAACAACCCGCGCTCAACCGTGTTGTCGTTGTACTGCAAGAAGGTTTCCACCGCTTCCTTCGCCTCTTCGAACTGCTGCAAGGCCAGATAGATCAACAGCTTCAACTCCAGGATCGTCAACTGGCCCCAAGCCGTGTTGTCATCGAACTCGATGCCGATCAAGGTGGTGATGTCGGTGTAGTCGTCCAGCTCGCTTTCCACCAGACGCTCGACCAGCGCTTGCAGTTCGTCTTCGTCCAGGCTGTGCAGGTTCAGGATGTCGGCGCGGAAAAACAGCGCTTTGTTGGTGTTATCCCAGATCAGATCGTCCACGGGATAGATTTCCGAATAACCCGGCACCAGGATACGGCAGGCTTTCGCGCCGATGTGCTCGTAGACCGCCATGTACACTTGCTTGCCCATGCCTTCGAGAATGCCGAACAAGGTCGCGGCCTCCTCGGCATTCGAGTTTTCACCCTGGCCGGAGAAGTCCCACTCCACGAATTCGTAATCTGACTTGGCACTGAAAAAGCGCCACGACACCACGCCGCTGGAGTCGATGAAGTGCTCGACGAAGTTATTCGGCTCGGTCACCGCATGCCCCTCGAACGTCGGCTGGGGCAAGTCGTTGAGGCCTTCGAAACTGCGGCCCTGCAACAATTCGGTCAGGCTGCGCTCCAGTGCCACTTCCAGGCTCGGGTGTGCGCCGAAGGAGGCAAACACTCCGCCGGTGCGCGGGTTCATCAACGTGACGCACATCACCGGGAATTCTCCCCCCAGGGATGCATCCTTCACCAGGACGGGGAACCCCTGCTCTTCCAGCGCCTGGATACCGGCCATGATGCCCGGGTACTTCGCCAGCACGTTGGCCGGTACATCCGGCAGCGCGAATTCACCTTCGATGATCTCGCGTTTGACCGCGCGCTCGAAAATCTCCGACAGGCATTGCACTTGAGCTTCGGCCAGCGTGTTACCGGCGCTCATGCCGTTGCTCAGGAACAGGTTTTCAATCAGGTTAGACGGAAAATACACCACCTCGCCGTCCGACTGGCGCACGTACGGCAGCGAGCAGATGCCGCGCTCTTCATTACCCGAGTTGGTGTCGATCAGGTGGGAGCCACGCAGCTCGCCGTCGCGGTTGTAGATGTTCAGGCAATACTCGTCGAGGATTTCCGCTGGCAGCGCATCTTTACGGCCAGGCTTGAACCAGCGTTCGTCCGGGTAATGCACAAACGCCGCGTTGGCGATGTCTTCGCCCCAGAACTGATCGTTGTAGAAAAAATTGCAGTTCAGTCGCTCGATGAACTCGCCCAACGCCGACGCCAGGGCGGCCTCTTTGGTCGCGCCCTTGCCATTGGTAAAACACATCGGCGAGTGGGCATCGCGAATATGCAGCGACCACACATTGGGCACGATATTGCGCCACGAAGCGATCTCGATCTTCATGCCCAGGACCGCCAAAATACCCGACATATTGGCGATGGTCTGTTCCAGCGGCAGGTCCTTGCCGGCGATGTAGGTGCCCGCTTGGGAAACCGAATTGGGCATCAGCAACGCCTGGGCATCGGCGTCGAGGTTGTCCACCTCCTCAATGACAAACTCAGGCCCGGCTTGCACGACCTTCTTCACCGTGCAACGGTCGATGGAACGCAAAATACCTTGGCGGTCCTTGTCGCTGATATCCGCCGGGAGTTCGACCTGGATCTTGAAGATCTGGTTGTAGCGATTTTCCGGATCGACAATATTGTTCTGCGACAGGCGAATGTTATCGGTGGGAATATTGCGCGTCTGGCAATACAACTTCACAAAGTAAGCCGCGCACAACGCCGATGAAGCCAGGAAGTAATCGAACGGCCCGGGGGCCGAGCCGTCGCCCTTGTAGCGGATAGGTTGATCGGCCACCACCGTAAAGTCATCAAACTTGGCTTCAAGTCGAAGGTTGTCGAGAAAGTTGACCTTGATTTCCATACGGGATTACCAGCATCACGAGCAAAAAATAGGCGGCCATTATCCGCTTTTTCAATCGGAAGTCTTGTGCTTTAGCCCACCCCTTTTGACCTTGAAACGTCCCAACACACGCTGCATCAGTGAGGCTCGCTCCGAAAGGTCCTTGGCCGCCACCGCGCACTCTTGCGAGTTGGACTGGTTTTTCTGCGTCACTTCATCGATCTGCTCCAAGCCGATGCTGGCCTGCTGCAAGCCCGAAGCCTGCTCGCTGGAGGCCTGGTAGATCAGCGAAACCAGGTTGGAAACCGCGCTGGTGCCGGTGACGATGTTTTTCAGCGATTCGGCGGTCCGGCCGGCGATGATCATGCCGCGCTGGGTCTTGCTCGATGAGTCAGCGATCAATGCCGCCGTCTGCTGGGCGGCCTCGGCGCTGCGGGCGGCCAGGCTGCGGACTTCGTCGGCGACGACGGCGAAACCGCGCCCAAGCTCACCCGCCCGGGCGGCTTCGATGGCCGCGTTCAGCGCCAACAGATTGGTTTGAGCGGCAATATTGTCGATGGTGGTGATGATCGCGGTGATGTCCTTGCCCGAGTTATCGATTTCAGCCATCGCGGCAATCAGCTCGCTCATCAACTTATCGCTCTCCCCCGCATCGGCCCGTGATGCCTGGGATTGCTCATCGGCTTTCTTGGCGTTGGCGGCGTTGTCCCGGGTCTGCGCAGCCATTTGCGTCATCACCGCGCTGATTTCGGTAATGGACGACGCGGAGTTCGACGCACCGTCGGACAACGACTGGCTCAGATCGGTGACCTGCGCCGAGCTGCCGGTAATCTGGGTGGCGCTGGTCTGCACCTCGGAAATCAGCTGGTTCAGGTTGCTGACCATCTTCTCCAGTGACTTGCCGAGGGTATCGTGGGGCGACGACAAGCGGACCTCCAGGTCCAGATCCCCTTCGGAAATACGCTCGGCCACCCTCACCTGCCGCTGCAGGCTTTCGGACATGTCATTGAGTGCGGCAGACAGTTGCCCGACTTCATCCTCGGATTGCTGCACCAGGCGGCGCGAGAAGTCGCCCAGGCTGATGTTGGCGGCCAACGCCGCGGCCTCGCGGATCGGCCCGACGATTTTCGCCGTGGCGAACCAGAGGGCGACCAACGCCAACAAGGAAATGCCCAGCCCTACCGACACTTGCCAGATGCTGTTGCTGATACTGCGCGCTTGCAACTCCTGCTCCAGGGCGATGGCCTGGGCCATGACCACGGCCTTGGGCAAGCGAATCAGCACCGCCCAGGGCTTGCCTGTGCGACCGAGGGCAATGGGCATCAGCACTTCGATATTCTGGGTTTGCGGATTGAGCAGGCCGTCACCCCGACCGCCCTGGATATCGCTGAGCACTTTTTCCCAGGAATCAGGCAACAAGGCCTTGATGGATTGCCCGATCAGGTCGGTGCGCTGGCTGTCCGCGACCACCAGGCCCTGGTTACTCAGGATCGAAACCGTGCCTTTGCCGCCGTAGAGCTCGGCAGACATCTGCTCACTGAGTTTCTGGATAAAGGCGATATCGAAGTCAGCCCCGACCACACCGTAGAACTTGCCGTTGGCCACGATCGGCACCGACAGGGTGGTCAGCCAGACGTTCTTGCCCTGGACCACATAGGGAATGGGATCGAGCACGCTCTCCTTCAGGGTGTCGCGCGGGCCGCTGTACCAGCCGCCCTTGGGCACACCGTTGGGATGGCGATCCGGGGAGTCATACTCGACCAGTGGCTGCACCGCGACACGACCGTCGGCGCTGCGAGTCCAGTAAGGCGTGAAACGTCCCGTCAGGGGATTATTGCCATCGGTAGCATTACGGAACGCCGGATCCTGGCCGTCCAACGCATCGGGTTCCCAGCAGGAGTAGGTGCCGTTGAAGTCCGGGTTATCCTTGAGGACGCTGAGCAATACGCTGTTGATCTGCTCGCGCCCCAACGCCAAGGGACTTTGCGCGGCCTTGCTGGCGGCAAAGGTGTTGGCCATGGTGCGGGCGGCGTCCAGCGCATTCTGCAACTTGGCCTGGATGGCATTGGCACGGGACTCGGCCAGGTTCTGGATTTCCCGGATCGTTGACGTTTCAACCAGCGCCGAGACTTCGGAAGCGACGTATTGCTCATTGGTCCGAGCGGTAAACAGCCCGTAGACAACCAGACTGACGGATGCAACAAACAGGCATACGCCTGCCGTGACACAAATGCGTGCCTGCAATGACTTGAACTTCATATCATCCCCTGCCTGATTCTATTGATTGCCAACGCTAAAGACGACGGCCTCTAACTTGTGCACGACGCGGCAAATAACAATCGATCACGGCTGTTTACGCTGCCCACAAGACAAACGCCTTGAAGGGGCACGGCGATGCAGCGCTTTATAAATATTTGAAACGTGGCAGGTTGGGGCGTAAATCCGCTCTATCCACCTGAAAGCAGCTAGAGGTATTCAGATCAAGAACCGAAGGCCTTAAGTGCCAGGGCACATAAGGGCGCTAGGTGGAAAGAATGCGCGATCCCTGCTTTTCCAGTAACCCTGGGGTTACGCTTGAACAATATCGCAGAATCCATTCAGACCAATAACCACAGCACCAAATTAACACGCTCGACTTTTATACAAAATCGAACTTAGGCGTTATACAAAACAGTACTTTGGTCGTAATTCAACACCGACGCACGAGGTGTCGCGCCGGGCTATTGGATCCTGAAGAGGTGGGCGTCACCTACCGTAGGAAGGTGCCGCCAATGGCACCGGCTGCGGGTTGGCGATCACCCAACGCACGGCCAATTCACAGAGACGATCAGTCTGCTCGCCATCATCGTTGCCACCCCGCAGGACGGCGGCCAGTGTCCGGGCTTGCGCGAGGTCGGCCTCAGGCAAGGGCACGGCGCTGCCCAGATGATCGACCAGAGCCACCAACATCGTTTTGAAATCGGCGTCCCAGTTGGCCGATCCGTTGTGGTGGATCTCTCGGGAGATACGGCCACTGATGCGGATCACCTCACCCTGCGCCGTCGCTGCGGCACCAGAGGATGGCACCAGCAACTCCCACAATTGTTGATGCTGGTCTGGCCAGCCACTGGCCGTCACGACGATGGCGGCCTGACCGTCGTGAACCTTGCGAGAGGCAACGGGCGCGACGTCGAAAAGGCGATAAAGACGGGTCAGGGCAGCGTCCGTTGCCTCGAGGTAGTCCGGGTTGAAAGAGGCTCGGTGAAATTCGAATTCACGGCCGATGCGTTGCACTTCAACGAGCATGCCTTCATCGCGCTGCAGCCCTGCCGCCAACAGGGTCTGGGCGATTTTCGCGGTGGCCTCGATATCGGCGTTGCGGGTAGTGGCCAAGGCAATATGCAGGACACCGTGCCCCTGCCGACTCTTGGCGTCGACATTGGCGCCACGGCGGATCAGGGCCGCGATGGCCTCGGCTTTGTGGCTGTTGGCCGCGGCATGCAACGGCGTGTAGCCCTGGTAATCCTGCGCCTCGATATCGGCGCCCAAATCCAGCAGCAGGTCGATACCCCCGATCCAACTCGAACTGCGATGATGCAGGGGCGTTCGTTGGTAAGTGTCACGGGCATTGATATCGGCGCCCTGCTCCACCAACCAGCGGGCCAGTTCGTCGGGACAGTTGTAAAAGCCCAGCGCGGTGCTTTTGCTGTAGCCGCCAGTGGCTTCAAGCTCGCACGCATCGAACACGGCGACCAGCTCGGCAAACGAGGCCTGTTCCAGCAACTGACCGAAATCCTTCGGCAGTGTCTTGCGTTTACGCTTACCCATGGCGGCGGTCACCGTTCTGATCAAAAGATTTTTCAGCATAAAACTCGATATTCATTGGTAACGGCCATCTGGAGGCGGATCAGACTTTTTTAGTCCTCGGCAAGAAAATCGCCAGCACCCCGAGCAACGGCAAGAACGAGCACAACCAATACACGTACTCAATGCCACGAATGTCCGCCAGATGCCCCAGCAGCGCGGCGCCAATCCCGCCGAAGCCGAACATCAGCCCGAAGAACACGCCGGCGATCATCCCGACATTGCCCGGCACCAGCTCCTGGGCGTACACGACGATGGCCGAGAACGCCGAAGCGAGGATGAAACCGATGACCACGCTGAGAATGCTGGTCCACAGCAGGTCGACGTGAGGCAGAATCAGGGTGAACGGTGCCACGCCGAGGATCGAGAACCAGATCACCGCCTTGCGCCCGATCCTGTCGCCAATCGGTCCGCCCAAAAAGGTCCCCGCCGCTACTGCGCCGAGGAACAGGAACAGGTACAACTGCGAAGAGGCCACCGACAGGTCGAACTTCTCGATCAGATAGAATGTGAAGTAGCTGGTAAAACTAGCCATGTAGAAGTACTTGGAAAACACCAGCAGCCCCAGCACCACCAGCGCACTCAAGACCCGGCCCTTGGATAGGCCATGGGTGGCCGCCTGGCCTTGCTTGAGCTTGAACAGGTTCAAATGGTTGGCGTACCAGCGGCTGATGCGGTACAGCACGAACAACGCAAACAGGGCGAACAACCCGAACCAGGCCACATTGCCCTGCCCGTAGGGAATGATGATCACCGCCGCCAGCAGCGGGCCGAAGGCAGAGCCGGCGTTACCGCCCACCTGGAACGTCGATTGCGCCAGCCCGTAGCGTCCACCCGACGCCAGTCGTGCCACACGTGATGCTTCCGGGTGGAAGGTCGACGAGCCGATACCGATCAATGCCGCCGCCAATAGGATCAAGGCAAAACTGCCGACCATGGACATCATCACAATGCCGATCAGCGTGCACACCGTCCCGGCCGGCAGCAGCCAGGGCTTGGGATGGCGATCCGTGTGATAGCCGACCCAGGGCTGTAACAAAGATGCGGTCAACTGGAACGTCAGGGTGATCAGGCCAACCTGGGTGAAGGTCAGGCCATAGCTGTCCTTGAGCATCGGGTAGATCGAGGGCAGCACGGCCTGGATCAAATCGTTGATCAAGTGCGCCAGCGCCACGGCGCCGATGATGCGCATGACCAACGGGCTGCTTTGCGCCAGGGCGGCAACGGAAGGGGTGGCGGCCTGGGTATTGCTGATAGCCATGGGAGTTTCCATACGAGAGGGTGCACATGGGCAGGTGCGTCAATGTGCCATTTTTCGGTGCGACAAGGCTATCCCCTTAGCTTGCTATCGACCTTGAAAAAATTGTCCCATTCCAAGGTGATAGCCCAACGCCATGGTCTGAATCTTGCCTTGTTAATGAGCTATAACGCGGCTCCTTACAAAGGAGACCGAGAATGGGAAGTTTCGCTACAGAGCTGGCCTACCAAGCCGATTTGGACAAACTTTCGAGGCCTTTTAAAAGGGCACCCGTTTTAGCACTGTGTAAAAAACGCACAAAAACAGTGCATGGGTGTCCAGGGGAGTATGGGCATGCAGGCGTTTCTATCACCGGGAATCAGGTTATTGGGGCATTTCGGCTTCGCCCGCAAATTCCAATTGCTGTTCCTGCTTTTTATACTGCCGCTCATGGGCAGCCTGTGGCTCATCGGCCAGGACTATCGCGACAAGCTCAGCCTGATTTCCGGAGAGCGTGCCGGCGTTCGCCAATTGCTGGCCCTGGATAATCTCGACAACCTGCTCACCGCCCAGCGCAACCGCGCCGCCCGCTGGCGCGCCACCGAGACCAATCGGCAGCCGACACCCGCGACGCTGGCCGCCATGGCGGCCTTCGATGCGGTGCAGCCGGCCCTCAACCAGGCCGCCAGTGACCTGGGCACCACCTTGCAAAGCGAAGGTGCCGAAGCCGACACGCTTGCCCGTTATCAAGCCCTGCAAACCAGCCTCAACGGTCTGGACTCCAAGAGCCTGGGCAGCGTGGGGTGGTGGCCGGACGGCTATGACCGTTTCACCGCGGCCCTCAGCGCCCTGCAAGCCTTGCGCGAACAAATGGTCATGGACAACCGCCTGACCCTCGCCTCCTGGCTGGAAACCTACCTGCTGACCCAGATTTCGACCCAGCAGACACCGGACCTGATCGAACGGGTCGGCCGCCTGGCCAGCGTTGGCCAGGCCTCCGTGGTGTCGGGCCAGTTCACGCTGCAGAGCCGCCTGCAACTGCGGGACCTGCGCAGCCGTATCGGTGACGCCCGGGACCAACTGGTCAAGACCGGAGCATTGCTGGAAACCCGCCTGCCCAGCGATTTGCAAACCTGGGCCGGACAATTCCAAGGCAGCCTCAAGCACTTGGACGCCGGCCTGAAAGTGCTGGATGACGGCGTGTTCGGCGGCTCCATCAACTTGAAGCCGGAAGACTTCGAAAAACACATGGACGCCCTCCTCACCGACCTGGCGACCCTGCGGCAACAATCACTGGTGGCATTGGATACGCGACTGGATCACTACCAGGGTTCGGCGATTCGCCAGTTCGTCCTGGTAGCGACGGTGCTGGGCTGCCTGCTGCTGGCGGCGCTGTATCTTTTTGTGTGCCTGCAAGCGTCGATCCGGCGCAGCGCCAGCGGCATCACCCTGCTGGCCGAGGCCCTGCGCGACGGCAATCTCAGCCTGCAAGTGCCGGTGCAAGGGCGCGATGAACTGGCGGCCATCAGCACCGCCCTCAACGTCGCCGTGGTGCAGTTGCGCACCAGCCTGCTGGGGGTGGATCACGAAACGTTGCAGTTGAGCAATGCCGTGCGCACCCTCAATACCCACTCCAGCGGCGCCCTGGGAGAAGTCGAGGCCCAGCAGATGCAAATCAGCCAGATCGCCGCCGCCGCGACGCAACTGGCCGCCACCTCCCAGGGCGTGGCCAAGAGTTGTGAACAGGCTTCCGACAGTGCCCAGCAGACCCGCCGCATCGCCACTGACAGCAGCCGTGACAGCCAGCGCACCACGGCGAGCATCCAGCAGCTCAACCAGCGACTCAACGAAACCGCCGCCGCACTGGGGCGAGTCAGCGAACAAGGGCAGCAGATCCAACTGGTGGTCGATACCATCCGTGGCGTGGCCGAGCAGACCAATCTTCTGGCCCTCAATGCCGCCATCGAAGCGGCTCGCGCCGGGGAACAGGGCCGTGGTTTCGCCGTGGTGGCCGATGAGGTCCGCAGCCTGTCGCAACGCACCCAGTCTTCCACGCAACAGATTGCCGGCACCGTCGACAGCCTGCGTGCCACAGTCAACGAGGCCGTCAGCCTGATGGAAGCCGCCTGCGGCCAGGCCCAGACCGACGCCCAAGCCGTCACCGGCCTGGGCGAACGGCTGGGAGAAATCGCCAGCGCCGTGCAAAGTGTCACCGACACCCTGGCGCAAATCGCCACCGCCGTGGATGAACAAGCCAGCACCGCCGACGAGGTCAGCGGCAATATCCAGCAGGTCGACCAGGCGGCCATGCGCTTGCTCGAAGGCGCACGGGCCGTGAACGTGGCGGCGGACACCCTGAGCCAGGGAAGCAAGGCCTTGAGTGCCAACACAGGGAGATTTCAGCTCGGTTGACAGGGATTTGCGGCGGGGATTGTTAAGCGGTTGAAAGCGCAGAGAAATATTTCAGGTTTACGCTTGACACATCTTCGTTACCGGCGAATAATGCGCGCCACTTGGCTACATAGCTCAGTTGGTTAGAGCATAGCATTCATAATGCTGGGGTCCGGGGTTCAAGTCCCTGTGTAGCCACCAAGTACCTGTTTACAGATGTCTCCATGAGTCTCTAAACAACCTCAAGAAGCCCGCCTAGTGCGGGCTTTCTTGTTTCTGGCTATCTCCCTCTGTATCCCCCTATACCTTCCCTTCGTGTATCCCGGTGTGTATCCTCGACAAATAATTGAACCGAGGGGATACAAGCCCAAATGAAGCGATCCGAGATAAAGCGCCGCCCCCTTTCCGATACCGCACTGGCCGGCCTGGAGCCTGATGCCAAGGAATATCGCGAACTGGATGGGAGCGGCCTTTATTTCCGCGTGAAGCCTGATGGCCAAAAGTCGTGGCAGTACCGCTACAAGAAGCCGGATGGCAAATGGTCCTGGCTCGGGCTTGGTGGTTACCCCGAAGTCAGTGGATCAATGGCCAGGCAGAAAGCAGCCGAATTGCGAAACGATGCCGCCGATGGCAAAAATCCGATCGTGACGAAGCAGGCGCGCAAGAAGGCGGAGCGGGACATCGCCGGAGAGACATTCGAACCGTTGGCCCGTGAGTGGTATTCGTCACGCCTGACCAACTGGGACGCGGGCACGGCGAAGCGAATCATCGGCGCTCTGGAGCGTCATGTCTTCCCGGTGTTCGGCAAGCGCCAGTTCGTCGACATCACTCCACTTGAGTGGATGGAGTTCCTCCGCAGCATGGAGCAGCAGGGAATCCTCGAGCAGATGAGTCGGGTGCGCTCCTACTGCCGCGACGTGTACGACTTGGCCCGGGTTACCGGCCGGGCGACGCACAATCCGCTGGAAGGCTTGCAAAAATATCTCAAGTCAGGAAAGGCAGAGAACTACGCCCACGTCACCCAGGACGAACTCCCCGGCCTGATCCGCGCCATCGCCGCATATCCTCACGCCCACGACGTTCGCCTCGGCCTGCGCCTGTTGAGCCTGTTCGCCGTTCGCCCCAGTGAGCTGCGTGAGGCCCAATGGTCAGAGTTCGACTTCGACAAGAAAATCTGGACGGTGCCGGTTGATCGCAAGGGCCGAAAAAAAGGTCTGGAACACCTGGTGCCCCTCTCCACTCAGGCGATCGAGGCGCTGGAAGAGCTGCGCCAGTACACCGGTGGCAATCCCCTGCTCTTCCCTGGGCGCAGCGACCGTACGAAGCCACGCAGCGACACGGTGTTCCTGATGGCGCTGCGCCGGATGGGGTACGAGGGCCGCCAAACCGGGCACGGGTTCCGACACATCGCGTCGACGGTCCTCAATGAAAACGGGTTCGACGAGAACCACATTGAGGCCCAGCTATCGCACAAGAAACCTGGCGTCGCTGGCGTGTACAACAAGGCGAAGTACCTGCCGCAGCGCACGGCGATGATGCAATGGTATGCGAACTACCTGGACGGGCTGGCCGGCGGCATTGTAATTCAGGGTCATTTCGGCAAGCGCGCCTGACTCCGCTTCCATCTACTGCGTAGACAGATATAGACTGAAAGCAGTAGCTGTTCGGATAACCAGTATTCGTATAGACAATATTTTTGTGAGCCTAGGTCGACGAGCTGAAAAGCGGACACCCATCCGCTCGGCTGGCCGACTTCTCATTACAGGGTACCGTAGGAGGCGTAGATCTTGGACACTGATAAAGAGTTTGATGCCTTCACGGATGAAGTGCCGTTCGATCCCATATATCGGCTGCCCGGCATGCAAGCACGCGCCAGGCTGGTACTTGCGAACCGATCAGAACATGAGATCAGAGTAGCCGCCTCAACTATCGAGTGGCTCACCAACGAATATTTTGAAAAAGAGAAAGAATCTTGGATCACCCACCAAGTGAAAACCAATGGCTCGATACTCCGTCATCTCCCCGAGGAGGACCGGACGGAATATGGGCTGGGAACGCTGGTCGATCAAAACCCTGACATCATTTCTGATGAGTTCGATTTTCCGAATGAAGAGAACACCACCCGCCTAGAGGCACTGGAGGATAGTTTAAAAGGAGTCGACCTTGATGATGAGAATTTCCCTGACGCAAAACCCTATGAATACTTCGCAGTTTTAGCATTGGTGCTCATTGGGGAAGCGATCCTTTCATACCAGGAAGATGAGTGGTGGCCACCCGTCCTGAAAGCAGACCTACCTATGGTGTGCCTTCGCTCCATTGCCAACGACGCGGTAGACATCATGGAGGTTATTTGTAGAGCAGAGCAGCGTCAGGACGAATACGAAATGCGCAAAAGAATCGAGGCTTTCTTGCATGACAATGAAAAAAGAATCCCCGAGCAGGTAGAGGATCTGGTGAGGAAAAAGGTTTCGCTCGCAGCCAGTCTCGCAGCCAATGCTCGACATAAAGAAACAAGCGAGAGTAGGTCAGCAGCTCTGCTGTGTTGGGATAATACCGGATCAAACTTCAGCAGCCGCACAGCCTTCGCTCGGAATAAACACAGAGAATACGGAGTTACCGAGAGAACGCTTTATGGATGGGTCACGGCGCACGTGCGTTCAAAGACCTGACTGACTACCATCTGCGCGCATACAGTACGGTATACGCGCTAACGGTACAGTCTCCGCGCATGCTGGTCTGTTGAGAGCACCGTCGCGCAATCATCCTGTTTCCCGTCTACATCAGTATCGGGAAACGCAAAATGCACACCATCCACACACCGCACCAACCCTCTGCCGCCGCGCAGAACTTCGATCCGGCGATCACCCTGATTCGCATGCCGGATCTGGAGGCCATTACCGGCCTCGCCCGCCCCACTGTGTACAAACGCCTTAAAGACGATCCGACCTTTCCCCGCCCCGTGCCGCTGAGCAATAGCAAGTCGCGTGGGTCGCCGGTGGGCTTTGTTTTGGCTGAGGTACATGCCTGGGTTCGCCAGCGCATCGCCCTGCGCGAGGTGGCCGCCTAATGAACAAAAAAAAGGCCGACCAACAGGCCAGCCACGAAAATACTCGCGTCGAGAATACCAGCGGAACGGCACAACGCGCTCGCCTTTTGGAGCGCCTGCATGCTGGCCCGATTGACACCTTCACCGCCATCCGCGAACTGAACATCGTCCGCCCTGGTGCCCGCATCAATGAACTGCGCAGCCTGGGCCATAAGATCCTGACCCATCGCCTTACCTTGACCGACGATCAAGGCCGCACTCACCAAGGCATGGCGCTCTACTACCTCAGCACCAACCCACCAGCGGAGGTTAAGGCATGAGCGCCCGCATCATCCCCTTCGACTACCAGGGCGAGGCCGTCAGCTTTAATGCCGAGGGCTGGCTCCATGCCACAGTGATCGCCGAACGCTTCGGCAAGCGACTGGACCATTGGCTCGACAACGCAGAGACACTCGAGTACATCCGCGCCCTGGATGAGATTCAGCATCCCACAGCGGGGCCATCCAAAATCGTGAATACCCGGAAATCCGGGTATTTGAAATCCCGCCGCGGTAACGCCGGAGGCAGCTGGCTACATCCCAAATTGGCAGTAGCGTTCGCCCGTTGGTGCGATGCCAAATTCTCTGTCTGGTGTGACATGCAGATCGAGGCGCTCATTCACGGGAGCCAGGACTGGCAGCAGGCCCGTCACCAATCGGCTATCGGCTACCGCGGCTTATGTGAAGCGCTGGCGATCGCACACGAGGAGCGCGGCACGGCTCCCCAGCGCCACCACTTCATCAACGAAGCCAAGCTAATCAACCAGGTAATTACTGGTCAATTTGCCGGCCGCAATCGCAATGAACTCAACGCGCATGAGTTGTTGTTGGTCACGCTGATCGAGATCCGCGACGTGTTGCTGATCGGTCAGGGCAAAGACTTCACAGCCCGGAAGGCGTCTCTACTCCGCTACGTCCAAAGCCTGACGGCTAAGCACCTTCGGAGTAACGCCGCATGACAGCGCCCCTCATGTTCAACGATGAACGGTCGATAAGTCTTCTTGCCAGCAGTCACGCCCGCCGGTATGGTTTGCCCGTCGCTGCAAATTCAGCGACCGACCTTGGCGGGTCGAACGATTTCAGGCGCAACAGCGCCCCCATTACGATTGCAGGCGCTTTTTTTGCGTCCGCATTCTCGTGTTATGGCGGGTTGCGCAGGAGCACCCTCGGGTGCGCCGGGTTCCTGAATCACCGGTCCGCCAATCCTGTGCAACTCGCCACCCTTCTCTGCTTGGCGGCAGGCCGTGGTGGTTCTCATGATTCGGGAGCTACACCCATGCAACACGCCCTCATTCCGTCCGCAATTCGCGCATTTGCTCACCGCCGCATGGCCTTGAGTGCTCTCCGCGCAAACTCATCCCTCTCCGTTCGCCTCGCCCGCTACAACGCCCACATGGCAATCGTCCGCACCTTGGAAGCCTCCGGGGGTGTGCAATGAACCGCAAGCTGCGAATCGTCGGCGCCGATCCAATCGAGGGGCAAGTCCTGGGCGAGGCTGTTATTGACGCTCGGGACATGTGCTCCATGAACTTCGCCCGTGAGGAATTCAACAAGCTTGAGCGGATTCTGTGGCCGCTGATCGAGCCGCTGCTGTGCCATCAGGCGACTGGACCAGCCAGCGATATCGCCCGCCACCTTGAGCAGATCCGGATTTTCAGCGGCAATTTCTGCTGGCGCCATCGTCACTTGGGCGCCTCGCACGGCGTGGTGGGTAACCGCGCCGAAATGGGCGAAGGGGGTGCGCGATGAATACCAAGCCGCAAGCCACAGATTACAAAGAAATCGCCGACGAGGCCGTATTCCAACTGGAGTGCGGAAACGAGTTCGGCAACTGGATGTTTTCGCTGATGACGGCCATCCGTGACGACCACAAACACTCGGGCGGCCTGAACGCCGCCGGTCTGGCTGCCCTTGGCGTTTATCTGTCCGAGAGCCACCTCGAAGTGTCCGAGCAGTCCCTTGAGGTCCTCAATACCAATCTGTCGAGCCTCGGAGGTGCGGCATGACCAGCGCATTCCCAAGCAATACAGGCGTCGTCGACGATCTGCGCGATGCGCAAGAGATCCTGGTGCTGCTGGCCATGTCGCTGGCGCTGATCGCCTCGCCCTCGACTCACATCATTGTGGCCCGCGTCACGGCCGTTTTCGCACAGCACACAGCGATGGCTTGGGCCGATCTCCTCGGTGATGTCATCGCTGAGCAGGAGGCGTCCCAATGATCCAGCCGCTGAAATTCAAGCCACGCAGAACGTATCCGGCGCACCGCCTCCCCTATGTCGGCTACGAAAACTATGTCGATCGCTATGGGCGAATCGGATACTGGGATGTCCCTTTGACCGGTGGCTATAACGGAGGCTGGGCAACCGGTCGTGCCTTGGGTCTCGTCGCGATCAAGCACATGAGCCAACACCATCATGACTGCGATGGCGGCCACCTCAAGAGCATCGCGTCTGCCTGGATCGATCGAGCCAGCACTGCCAACCCAGAGGAGCTAGATACTCTGCAGGGGCAGGTGCTGGGGTTCATGGAGGAGATCGGCCGATGGGCGCACGCAGCAGCGATGGCGTCCCGTTGCAGGCTCGCCAAGCTCGACGAGAAGGCGGAGCTTAAGAAGGCCAACGCAGGCTTAGGGCTCAGTCGTGTAGCGACCAAAACCCAGCCACAGCAGGCAATGCAGAACGCCACGCACACACTGATTCGATAAAGGGTTAAGACCATGAAATTTCAAAACGACGCATCTGCGTCGACGGGATCGGCTTGCCTGAAGAAAGCCAACGAGCTGTTTTACGTGACCCACCCAAAGGCCCCCAAAGCGCTGCTGGGCCCGTTCCTGAGCAAAGCCGACGCCGAGTGCGGGCGCGTGGTTATGCGTAGCGCCGACGCCCAGGTCACGGCCTGCCTGGTTGATTCCATCGACGACATCACGCACTGGCACGCCGTAAACAACGGCCGTGTTTGCCGGGCCTTCGCTGGCGCTGATCGACGGGAGGTCAGCCATGGGTGACGTGACCCCAATCAATCGCAAGAGCAGTGGCGGCCCACCCGCTGCCGACGCTCATATCGACAGCGCCAGCTATGTGCTGCTGGTGGAGACCCTGGTCGGCTTCCTGGAACTGCGCATCAGGGAAGGCGACCAGGGGCGCCACTGCGATGAGCTGGAACGCCTGACTCAGAAACTGGAGAACTTGGCCAAGCGGTTTACCCCGCCGAAGGGGGCCGCATGACAGACGCAGCGATCCAATTCCGTGATGCGCTCCAGGCCGTCTATGGCCCGCTCGACTGGATGCCCGAAGGTGATGGCTTCATCCACCGGTTCCGTGTGCCGGAGGACAAGCCCGGCTCCCTCAACGGCTGGTACGTACTGTATCTGGATGGCATCGCGTCCGGAGCGTTCGGCAGTTGGAAGGCCGGCGGTGCCAACACCTGGTGTAGCCGTGAACCGGTGGACGCCCGCGAAGCTGCGCAGATCCGCGAGCGGGTTGACCAGGCCCGACGCCAGCGCGAAGCCAAGCAACACCGACGCCAGCAGCAGGCCGCCGAGAAGGCCAACCACTGGTGGCGCAATGCGCGCCGCGCCTCGCCTGATCATCCCTACCTCACAGCCAAGGGCGTTCGCTCCCACAGCTTGCGCCAGCGTGGCGCTGATCTGCTCGTCCCGCTCTACCTGGATGGTCGCCTGGTCAACCTGCAGAGAATCGGCCCGGACGGGGCCAAGCGCTTCCTACCCGGTGGCCTCGTGAAGGGCACGTATTCGCCGCTGGGCATCATCGAGCCCGGCTCCGTGCTGTGCATCTGCGAAGGATGGGCGACGGCCGCCAGCCTCCACCAGCATGGCGGCTATGTCGTCGCGGCAGCCATGAACGCGGGCAACCTGATCCCGACAGCGATGGCCCTTCGCGCTCGCTACCCGGGCCAGCCAATCGTCATCGCCGGTGACGACGATCGGCTCACCGACGGCAACCCGGGGCGCGCAGCGGCGAACGCAGCCGCGGCGGCAGTAGGTGGCCAGGTGGCTTTCCCTGACTGGCCAGAAGGCGCGCCCAACGACCTCACCGACTTCAACGACCTTGCCAACTGGAAACTCGCCCATGGCCAAGCCTGACACCAACGTGATCGAACTTCGGCCAGAAGCCGCGACCATCACCCCCGCCCGGCCATGCTGGGCGGTGTACGAGCATTGGGTTACCAACGAGAACGGTCGAAAGCTGCGCCCGGGCGTGTACTGGCACAGCTTCAAGCGCACCGCAGCCGATCAGGACGACGCGGAGAACGATGCCGCCGACCGTCCAATCACCGACGAATGGATCTCCAGCCCAGTGACGGTCGTAGCACGCACCACCAACAGCGACGACGGCAGCGAGGGGCGGCTGCTCCGCCTGGTCACCGAGGGTGGCATCAAGGAGTGGATCATCGCCATGGAGGTGTTCGGTGGCAGCGGTGAAGATGCCCGGCGGGCATTGTTTGGCATGGGCGTCATCATCGCGCTCAAGAAGCGCGGCACGTTCATGGAGTATCTGCTCGACCAGCACCCCGCCGAGGTATTCGCCACCACCAGCCGGCCGGGCTGGCATGAGTCGGGAGCGTTCGTGCTGCCCGGGCGAACGATCGGCACGGCCAACGTGCGGTATCAGGCCAGCAATAAGGCGCAAGTTCTGTTCAGTCAGCGCGGCGAGCTGGCACAGTGGCAGGCCGAGGTGGCGGCCAAATGCGCGGGGAATCCGGTGCTGACGTTAGCGATCGGCTGCTCACTGGCCGGGCCGCTGCTGAGTCTGGTCGGCGTGCTGGGTGGCGGCGTTCACCTGGTGGGCGATAGCTCGAGCGGCAAATCGCTGGCGCAACTGATCGGCTCGTCGGTGTGGGGCGATCCTGGGGTGTTCGCCGCCAGCTGGGACATGACCAAGGGTGGCCTTGAGATCGAGGCGTCGAGCCGTAACGACACCATCCTGCCACTGGACGAAATCAAACGCGCCGACCCCAAGCGGGTACAGGAAATGGCCTACTCCCTCGCCAACGGCCAGGGCAAAGGCACCATGACCCGCGAGCGCGAGGCCAGGGGCAAGCTGAGCTGGCGTCTGCTCACGCTCTCCAGTGGCGAGCGCTCCCTCTCCGAGCACGCAGCAATATCCGGTAACGCCGCCCACGCTGGCGCCGAACTCCGCATGGTCGACGTGAACGCCGGTACCCGCACCCATCGGGCCTTTGACGAATTGCACGGCCTGGAGGGCGCGGACTTTCACCGGCAGCTCACCGTCGCGGTGGGCGCCCACCATGGCCACTTGGGGCCGGCCTTCGTCGAGCGCCTGGTCGCCGAAGACGACAAGCCTGGCTTGCTCAGTGACTTTGACGGCATCCGCGCTCAGTTCGTCGAGGACAACGCCCAAGCCGGCCGTGTGGCTGACCGGTTCGCCGTGATTGCGCTGGCGGGCGAGATGGCCATCGCCTACGGACTGCTCCCGTGGGAACCCGGTACCGCCCTCGCCGACTGCCGCCTGCTCTATGGCGAATGGCTCTCCCGTGTCGGCGGAGGGAATGCCGAAGACCGCCAGATCCTGGCCGGCATCATCGACTTTATCGACAAGCACGGCAGCAGCCGTTTCTCGGACGTGGACGCACCCGAGGCGGACGCCAAGGTGTTCAACCGCGCCGGGTACTGGGAGGTGGTCGCCAACAAGCGACTGTTCCTGTTCAACAAGTCCGCCCTCATCGAAGCCGCCCATGGGTTCGGTCTCACCCGCGTCATCAAGGCGCTGGAGGTTGGCGGAGCCCTGGCCAAGCGCGACACCGACCGAGAAAGCCGGAAAACCAAAAAGTACCGCATCCCCGCCGGCGGATCGGCGCGGCTGTACGTCATCGACCCGGAAGCCCTGGACAGCGAAGGCGGTGCCGCATGACCACCACTACCACCAACAGAAATGATTGCCCGAGTTCACAGGAACCTACAAACGTGGGGAACAGGGGGAACGGGGGAACAGCCAGTAAATACGCGGCTTGTAGCCGTTCCCCCTTATTGAGTGGTTGGGGAACAGGGGGAACACAAACATGTTTTTGAATATAAGCGAATGCCGTTTTCCTGACGTTTGGTTATCACTGTTCCCCACAAAAAAACGTGGGGTACAGAATCCCCCTCTGAAAGCCCCGGAATCATTGGGTGTTCCCACTGTTCCCCCGTTCCCCCGTTTTTTTTTCACAGACACATTTGGGCAGTGGTGCAATTCGGGCGAGGTGATGCAATGAGCCTCCTTTCCGGCCTGCTCGATCACATGCCGCCGATCATCGCTGGGATCAACGCGAAGGGCTCCCGCCGACCTGCGCCTCGTCCATCGCTGGCGCTGGTCGCCCAAGCAGAGCGCCGGCCCCAGTTTGTGACTGCGCCTCATGCAAGCGCCGCCACGGCAACGCTCGAGTGGCGCCTGGCCCGAGACGCATACCTCAACCACATCATGGCCTGCCGGTCCTGCTACGCGCCCACCGCCCGCTATTGCAGCGTCGGCGCCGGCCTGTACGCCACCTATGACCGCACGCCCATGGAGACACAGCCATGAAGACCCACGTCGTTATCACCCTTTTGGATATTGCACAGAAGCCAGGCGCCAGCATGAGTACCAGCCTGATCACCACCCGCCGAATCTGCCGAATCTTCGGGGAGAGGGCGGACGCCATCCGAAGCGAGCGCCGGGCTATACGGCGGGAGGCCGGGAAACTTCGCGCCTTTCTACCCTTCACCACCAACAGGATTGAGGAACTCCAGCAGCAGGCCCTGGAGCATCGGCGGCCCGAGTGGGACGACTTACGCAAGGTACTCGGCGCCTTCGGCCGATCGCTGATGCTGGACACCGAAGGCCTGATGGATGGCCTTGGATTCGACCGGGTGTGCGATCTGCTGGCGGTGAACACCATTGAGCGTGAGGCGGCGAGGAAAGACGGCGTGAGCGGTCTGGCGGAGCTGGTGTTCGCCCATTCCTTGGAGGACAGCGCCGCACGCCGCGGGCAGGAATGGAACGACGCCCCGTTGTTCAACGCCTGTCAGCTCGCCTTCAACAAGTTTCTCAGGGAGTGCCCCGAGCACCTGCTTCCCGATCCGTTCGCGCCTGGCGCACCGTTCGGACCGAAGCTCCCGCCCTCCCTGAGCATCGTTGGCAAGTAGGCAACCAATTCCGCGACACGATTTGCGAATCATCAAATCGTGTCGCGACACGAAGCAACAAACCGGGCAGCAGCCCATCAATGGCGCCCAGGCGTCGCAGGAGGCAACACATGGCACATCACATACGCTTCGCCGAAGCGTGCAAGGCCACAGACTTCACAACTGATCCCGGCACCATTGGCGGATACATCGTCTGGACCGTACAGCATGTGCGCGACGGCCAGCGAGTTGAAATCGAGGGACCTTTCTTCACCGAGGAGGAAGCCAGGATATCCGCCGAACTGATGCGCATCGAGTACCGCGGAGCCCGGGCTTATCAGTCGACTCACTGTTCCGCCTGGAATCCCGACGTGAAACGCGAGATCGCGATTCGAAACGACGCGATGGCCTCTCGAATGATACTTGCCGGCCAGCTCGGCATGGAAACCCCCAAACACAGCGCCCAAGGCGCCCAGGAGTAAGACATGGCAATGGCAACGGACTACGGCAACAAAACGCTTATTCTGCTGGGCGGGCTCGCCGGCAAGATGTTCGGACGAAAGCATCTGTACAAGCTTTCCACTGGGGACGTTCGCGAGGCTGTGAAGGCCGTTGATGTAAACCATCCGGGATTCGCAAAATACCTTGCCGACTCAAAGGCGCGCGGCATGGAATTCGCGGTTTTCCGGAACCGCCGCAACATAGGAGAAAATGAGCTTGGCCTGGGTGGCGCGCGGGAAATCCGCATCGTTCCCGTGATCGCTGGCGGCAAGCGTGCGGGAACTCTACAAACCATTATCGGCGTCGCGCTCATCGCAGTGGCGACGATTGCGACTGGGGGATTCGGGGGATTTGCGGCGGGCGGCGCGTGGGGGGCCGTTGGCGCAGCTGGTGCTTCGATGGCCATAGGCGGTGTAATTCAAATGATCAGCCCCCAGCAAGGCAGGCTCAGCTCCAGTTCATCTCCCGAAAACGCACCGAGTTATGCGTTTGGATCAGCACGAAACACCACCGCCAGCGGCAATCCGGTTCCGATCTGCATCGGCGAGCGCCGGTGGGGCGGGATGATCATTTCCGCATCGATCTACGCAGAGGACAAAGCATGAGCGCCATTGATTACCAGCCGATCAGAACCGTAAAGCTCTATGGGCAGCTGCGGCAGTTTGGGAAGTCCTATCCGCTGGCTGTGCGCACCCCAGCAGAGGCAATCAAGGCGCTATGCGTACAGATTCCAGGCTTCGAGCGGTTCATCTCAAACGCAAAATCACGGGGCCTTGTGTTCGCCGTATTTCTTGGCAAGAAGAACATTGGTGAAGCCGAACTCCAGTATCAGGGGGTCGGGGATATCATCATTGCTCCGGTGATCGAGGGAAGTAAGCGCGCCGGGTTGATGCAAACGATCATCGGCGCCGCACTGATTGTTATTGCCACAATCGCCACTGGGGGCTTCGGCGGGTTTGCCGCTGGAGGGGCCTGGGGCGCCGTTGGTGCGGCAGGCGTTTCGATGTCCATCGGCGGCGTGATCCAGATGCTCAGTCCCCAGGCTGGCGGCCTCAAGACCAGCGCTGCCCCCGAAAACACGCCCGGATATGCATTCGGCTCCGCCCGAAACACCACGGCGTCTGGCAACCCGGCTGCGCTATGCGCGGGCCGCCGGCGGTGGGGCGGAGCAGTAATCAGCGCCGCGATCTACGCCGAAGACCAGATGTAGCGATCCAGTGGTACAGTCCCCAATTTCGGAGGGAAGTCGATGCAAAGGATTATCGCAACAGTTTGTTGTGTTGTTGCTCTGGGCGGCTGTACCACATCACTCCAGGACATGCGGGCGGAGGGACCAGAGCAATCGTTCACAACCCGAAAGCCTGAGCAGCAGGTAGCAGAATGCATCCTGTATGCCTGGCAAAACGAATCATTGGCAGGGGTTCACTATGCGGTGAGCCTTCAGCCTCGGCCGGGCGGTGGCAAGTCCGTGGTGAACGCTGGCAACAGAGAAATGGCTGATGTAGTCGGCGGCAACGGGTCGACCAAAGTCCAGTTCTATTCCAGCGGCAGCATGGGTTGGATATCTGACCGGCGGGTGGCGAGCATAAAGACCTGTTTGTAACTGGCGGACCAAATGAGCGACAGGCCATACGGTCCCAATGAGGTCATATGGTCTGGTTCGGTGGTAGTGGTAACCAAGCGGGGTAACCACCATTGGTAACCATCCCCGCAGCACCTCGCCGGCCTGGCCAACCTTGACAATTGTTAACAGGGTGACGCTGGCCCCAGGCCACACTCATCTCCCCAGATTTGGGGTCATCTCGGAAACAGACGCGGTTCCATGTCAACATTTGTCAACATCGAACCATGCCCCGCACTCAAATCGATGTTGGGTTTTGTTAGGTTCTCGAGTCGTCCGGTATCCACTTTGGTATCCACCATTTGTTAGCAAAAGTTAGTGCGCGCCGCATAGCCTTCTGGGCTGCGTGGAACCACGAGCCCCACCTGTGACCAGCCGCGGTGACGACGATAAGTGACCACCAGCCACGGTCACCAGGCCATCCAATGCCGTTTTGGGAAAACCAACCCCATGAATGAACCTTCACGCACGATCTTCACGCACCCAAGAGCCCGCGAAATCCCTGTGGGAGCGAGATGTCCAGCGCTGGTACTCAGCCCGGCACGCACGATCAGTACGCACCCTTGCCCTGCCAGCCAGCCCCTCGGTGGAGGGTGCCGAGCAAAGCTAAATTCCCGTGAAACTCAGCTTTTTGATGTTGACTGACGCTTCATGAAGCCGAGCTGCAACGAGTGCCAGGTAATTGTTAAATCTGGCCCTGTCGCCAGGAGAGACGCTGGCGATCACTGCTTCGTCCACAACGCCCACGCCTCGTAGAGTGGCCTGCAAATTGGCAATCCAGTTACTCATGAAACCGTCATAAAGGCTCGGTACCGCATCGAACACCGACTTGATAGCTCCAGCGATAGCGGCGTCGTTGAGGCTATTCACTACCTGATGAGCAAAGGAATTTCTTGCCTCACGCAGACTATGCAGAAGCGTCAGCATTTCCAACGAAATCAAACCCAGGGAGAACGCGAGGTCTATTTTTGCGGCATATTGGAATTTCAGCTTCCCCTTGCGAGCGCGAGGTAGACCAATGAGTCGCGCTTTGATCATCTCATCCAAAATGCCGTCTGTTATTACTCCGCTCAGCAGAACCGCACCTCGATCATTCTCTTCAGAAAGCAACTCAAAGGTTTTTTTATAGACTTCACCAACGTTAGCGCCCGCGAACATGCGTACCTTCCTTGAGATCATGATTTAACAAATGGCTTCCAGAGGCGGCTAAGCCTGTGAGCCGCCAGCACTATGGCACGCGCGTTCGTCAGTTCGCAGCGATGGTTCGCACCTGGTTCGCAACCACCATTGCGCGCGAACCGTCTCCCCAAGAAAGGGTGAACCGGTCTCCTATGCTGTTTCATCGGATCGCTGCTATTTCGCCCCGCGGGATGGACGAACTGCGGCTATCGTTGCTGTTCAAATCACGGAGATCCCAAAATGGCTGAACAGTACGTGGGACAAATCGTTGCGGTAGGGCCGGACAATTTGGATTACCAGATTCAGGTCTTTCAAGACGTGATCACAGAACGATTACTTAGCGGCGAGGTGAGGCGCACGCCTGGATTGAAGCGGTATCAAATTCAGGGGGGCGGAGCTGTAAACCAGATATCTGAGACCGAATACCAAGTGGTCGCAACTGGGTTGAAGTTGACTGTGTACGCTTAAACAAAGCCGATTTGCGGACACCTCCATGGATTAGTTCTGCACACAAGATCAGCACGCAATTCGCATCCGTGGCTCGAGCTCCAAGTTAGTACGGCTCCAAACAGCACACAGGCAGCTCCCCGGCTATCAAAGACACGTTTACAGTCCCTGGTTTCCACTATGGTTTCCACGGTATTGCAGTGGTTTCCACTGGCAATCTGGTCAATTGTTGAACAAACCCACGGAGGTGGCGCAGCGAGCTTGCAGATCCTTCACAAAGCCTAGGGACGCGTAGGATCAAGATGCGCAAATTGGAGGGCGCCCTAATGAAATTGATCATGGACTTCAAGGCCGACTGGCACGAAACGCTCAAGGAGATCATGAAATCAGAATGGGATCTCGACACAAAAGCAATCACTGAAAACGTTCCTGTTCACTACTTCAACGCGGCCCAACGCCGCATAACCGCAACGCCGAGAAAGGTTCTTGTATCTAATACTTTTCACTGCCCGGCCGAACATTTGCAGGGGTGGGAACAGATCAAGCAAAGCGCGCTAGAGGGCAGGGATCTCAACCCCCACCTGAGCAAATTTATAGGCAAGGTTAAAAAAACTGATCTCCTGCTCAGCGACTGGGGAGTACACCATCTACACCTAGGCACCGAATTAGAAGGACAGTACAAAGCCAGGACAGGGCCACTTCTGTTTGCACGAGTAACCGCAGACAGTTTCTATGCGATCGATGTGTACACGCACGACGATTTTGCGGACGCTGAGATTGTGGAGGTAGTCCATAGAAACTGGCCTGAAACGATTGAACACTGGGCGCTTCAAGGAATGCAGTCAAAAGAGCGGCTGACATCTGATCAGCGCAAAACGCTACGAAAGAAACGGTACAACTCATTTGTTCAAGTGAAGGACGGCACTACATATGCCCCCATTGGTGGCGGGTATATGTTTTCCGGCCACAGCATATTTGCGATTACGGAAATGGACAAAGAGCATGACTTTCTCGAATGCCTGGAGCGGCTCATTCCAGACCTGATACCCACATTGCTTCCCGAACTGGAAAAGCGTGGCTACTTAGAAAATGGTGATCTCAGGGTAAGCCTAGTTCTAACCGATCTCGCTTACTTCGCTCACTTCCCCGAATACGGCATTGTCACCGAGCTACAGAAACGGCGCGCGGGGCCTTGGAGTGCTGTTGTCTCCAAAAATGCCAAAACCTTGAAGTGGGCTTAAGCGCGGCTCACGCACTTTGACCACGCTTTGACGGAATGTGAGACAGGTGTGAGACGGACCGCACGCTGGTGGGCATCTGAGGCTTTCGCGTGGCCAGCCCGTCAAACAAGCGCACCGTGGTCGCTGATACCCCTGACAGACCTCTGACGGATACGGCGCTTTCGGCCCGCCTACTTTTACCCGGCCTTTACCGAATTGCTGGCGAATGTGAGACAGGCATGAGACGGATTCGGCGAGCATGGCCGCCTGAGCGCGCGCAGCGGCCCTTGCGGGCGGGGCTTACAGATTAAATACGGGAAAGTCCGTATTACATCGGCAGCCACTTTGCCGCCGACAAACACAAACCCCGTAAAAGTGATCCCGGGTGCTCACGGGGCCGATGCTACGCTTTCTCGAAAGAAGGAGAGCCCCCATGACGGACACCAACCTGATCGCCAGCCTGTTCGACCGCCTGACTCAAAATCAGCTCGCCTTGGGCGCAGCGGTTGAGGAACTTTCCAACTGGGTGGAGCAACGCGGATCTGCGGACATCGCTGCCAATGTGCGGGCCGCACTCGAAACGCTCGACGACAATCTGGTGTTCATTCGCCAGGGGATCGCTGAGCTGACCGTCGCCGGCAGTCTAGGGCGTTCGTGACGCACGATAGATTCTGGACAGGCTCTGGACGGCTGAAGCGGCCGCAGTTCATCCGGCCCGACCCGCGCGCCAAAGCCAGCAAAGGCTGGCGGCAGATCGGGCATGTGGTCGGATAGCTACCTCGTCCAGAAACAGGGGCGAGCCGCGACAGTCACTTGCGGGACAAGTGGCCCACGGTCGAACTAGGCAAGCGCGCCCATAATCCTTGACCATCCTTGACGGATTTATTGGGGCCACCAGCAGTTGGAACACTGAAAGCCAGGCTGGGCAACGCTTTGCGCAGCTTTGCCAGCACCAGCCTCGTCAAAATTCAGGAGGTGGACGTCAAGGTAATTGTTTGATCCACGCCCTCGCTGGCGGATTGGGTGGTGAAATACCGGGGCAGACAAATGCTTAGCGCACCAGGCAATACTAGACAGGCCCTAGACGGATTCCCGCCGGCAGAATTCCTCTCAGTTGTCGGGCGGCCTTGATGCGTGCGGCTTCCGGCGATAATGAGGCTCCGAGCGACTGTTCCCTCGTCTAATATTTTTGCAGGAGTGGCGCCCTCCTATCAGACCTAAAAGCATCCGACAAACGTCATTTGACATTTCCAGTCTTAGGTGTAAATTTAGTCTTCTTACTAAGTTTATAGCTGGAGCTAATCATGGCCGCTCTTCAAAACCCTTTCAAGCCAGGCGCGGGGCACATGCCTCCCTACCTCGCAGGTAGGGAGGATGAGAAAAAGGAATTTGCGCGCCTTCTAGAGCAGAAGACGATCCTTGAGAACTTGGTTCTCACGGGTCTGAGAGGCACAGGCAAGACAGTCCTCCTTGAAACATTCAAACCAATGGCTCAGCAGAGTAAATGGTTGTGGGTCGGTACCGACTTATCGGAAAGCGCAAGCCTGAATGAAGGCAGCATCGCGACTCGATTATTAACGGACCTTTCAGTTGTAACTTCCGCCGTAAAAGTTGGCGAATATCAAATCTCTGAAGGCATAGGTTTTTCCCGAACCGAAATAACCGTTGACCAAACATTAAATTATCAAACTCTACAAAATATTTATGAGACAACGCCAGGGCTCGTGGAAGACAAGATCAAGCGTGTACTGGAAATTGTTTGGAATTCCATAAAGAATCTTGGCGTTGCCGGAATAATTTTTGCGTATGACGAAGCCCAAAACTTGTCTGATCATGCGCAAAAAGATCAGTTCCCGCTATCTATGCTTTTAGACGTTTTCCAGTCTATCCAGCGGAAGGGCGTTCCATTTATGCTCGCATTGACAGGTTTACCAACTCTGTTTCCAAAGCTAGTGGAAGCACGAACCTATGCTGAGCGGATGTTTCGAGTTGTAATGCTCGACAAACTGAGCGAAAAAGCTGTACACGACGCCATAAGCATTCCTCTCAAAGACTACCCAATTAAATTATCAAAGTCCTCCATGGAACAGGTCGCGGCTCTGTCTGGAGGGTATCCTTATTTTGTGCAATTTATATGTAGAGAAGTTTATGACGTTTTCATTCAGCAAATAGGCACCGGCAAGAATCCTAGTGTGCCTGCGGATGAAATTCTTCGCAAACTAGATAGCGATTTCTTTGTTGGCCGCTGGGCAAGAGCAACCGATAGGCAGAGAGAACTATTGGGTGTAATCGCGGAACTAGATCATTGCGACGGAGAGTTCTCCGTACAAGACGTGACAGTAAAATCCAAAGAGGCTCTAGAGAAGCCTTTCGGAAGCAGCCATGTAAATCAAATGCTATCGAGCCTGGCAGAATCTGGGCTCATATACAAAAACCGACATGGCAAGTATTCTTTTGCTGTTCCGCTCCTAGGGCAATTCATCAGAAGGCAAAAGGAATATTTATAACGGGCGTCCGGAGACCTTGGCGAGTTACGACATCCCTAGGTCTCCGATACCGCATGCGTGGGTTTGAACGGGGATATCTAACGCGACTTCTATCCCAAACCTCGATATTTTCATCGCAAAAATAGAGCCCTGTGGCGCTCTCGCCTGATCCAGCCAGATCAATGGTAGAGCGAGGAGATGGCGTTGTTCTCAGCTTTAAGAACGTGGATAAGAAACAGCATTTCTATTCAAGCGGTTTCGGTGGTGGTGCCCCCCATGACATCAATGCTTCAACGCTGTCAGAGCTAGAGAGCAGATTTTTTGCCTCCTGAACCTTTGCTAAAAGCTCCGCGCGAGCTTCGTCATCCATATCAATTGAGCGGGTGGCGATGTCGTCAAAGAAATCCTGGAGCTTCCTATCAGAGCTCCACTTGTCAATAATCTTCAGTAGGTTGCTCAGCGAGTCTTCCCGGGCTCGGATAATCAGGGAACGCTGGTATCGAGCTGTCGCTATCGCGTGCTCAGCGTCCCACCTCTTTCGTTCCTCCTCTGCCTTCCGGTCAGCCTCAGCGATCTGGGGCACCAACGCTTTCGCCCTATCGACTAAAGCCAATACGATGTCGTCGAGTTGCCTCAAGAGGCTAACTTTGTCCTCTGTCCAGGTACGAGCCCAGTCCACCCGCCCATAGGGGCTATAAGCCCTGAGACATAGTCGCTTGGAAGCAACGCGCTGAGCACTCCGCCGGTAAAATGTCTTCGTCTTCCTGTCCCACAGACTAGGCTTGAGCACTTTGGCCTCTTTAACGGGCACATACTGGCCATCTATGTAGACCATCTCTTTTTCGACCGTAGCCTCGTAGACAGTCAGTCCTATGGCTATCTCGTCGATGAAAACCAATGTTGGCCGAGCAGGCGCCCAGATGTTCGTCTCGAAAACCGATCGTTTCAGCCGTCCCTCCTCATCTCCGAGCGCCTTACGGTTGAATCCGCTTTCGCCGCATGCGATCGAAACTCGATGATTAATTTCACCGAAACAGGTAGCGAGTTTCAGCAGAACTGACGCGGCCCTCTGAAGCGTGGGCTCAGTAACTATCAGGTCAGGAAGATTTCGCTTTGCGGGTTTGAGGTAGCCGTCACCAGCAACTCGGCCGCTTGTGAATGAGGCCAAAGAGCCCATCACCATCGTGCGCCGGGCACTGGCTTTCTTCGGAGCAGCTTCAGTCAGTTCAACCCCCGCTTTACGCGGTAACTGATCGCCCTTTCTCCATTCGGTAGGATCACCCGGTTGGGGCTTGGGCAAAGGCGGAATTTTCGGTTTCTGCCCCGATTGCTTCCTGGCCCAATAGCCTCGCGGTGGACGGGGTATGTTCAGGCGGGCACAAACCCGAGCCAGGAATACCGAGGAAACTCCATATTTTGGAGCCAGGGAAAGCATAGGCGTTGCCCATACCTCGGAGTAAAGGGTCTCCCTTGGGACGCGATCCTGGTCCATCTCCTACCTCTGAATTGGCCTGGAGGTTAAATTGGTTACGCTGACAGTTTTTCCCGAAATCGTCAAAACGGCCGGCAAGACGCAATTATGGCGCCGCCTTTTATCACTTCAGCCAGCAACACTTCGCTCCTGCGCTAAAGTTTTAAAGCCGGGACCAGTGCCCGGCCGGCCAGCCTGGTATCCATTCACCATGGCCGCTCGCTGCGCCAGGCTGACCGTCATATGCTGGGCTGGACTTGGCCAGACAGAGACGGCGACCAGAGAGAGGGATAATCAGAAGATGGCAGAAAGCATTGATCGTTTTCTACGCCTCGAAGAGGTAGTTCATATCACTGGCCTTGGTCGTAACACGATTTATCGCAGGATCAGGGAAGGCACCTTTCCAAAGCAGATCCGGATAGGACCGAACTCGGTGGCTTGGCGTCAGTCGGCAATAGCTATGTGGATATCCGACCCGAGCCCAGGCAATTGAGGGCTTTTACGACGGAGATGATCTTTCGTTCGGTTTGCAGATAGGGCGAGGCGAGCATATCTGTCCTACCGAAATGGGAGCTCGGGTTGCTTACGGGGCGCCGTGAACACCCGGGCGGGCTTGCGGGGTGACCGAACAGAAGATGGACTACCGTTCGTCGACAATGGTTAGCGCCTCCAATAGCTAAATCTTGGCAGCGCGGAGCAGACCAAAAACAGCCCAGCAGACAGCGCCGTGTATCCCCTGGTGTATCCCTTAAAAACGAGAACTGACCAATAACCAGCAAATACAGCTAGTTATTGGACCAGTTCAATTGCCTGTGTACCACCAAGTACTAAAAACGGCCTATCGAAAGATAGGCCGTTTTTTATGCCTCAATAAAAGGGCCGTTCAGCAGGCCGGCAGTCGACGTGCCTGGCTGAGCTCTCGCAGATACGACTCGACCTCCTCACCCAGCCATTCGGCAAACTGCTGCCGCTTGGCCTCGACGCGCTCACGGTCCGGCAGCAGCAGCCAATACGGGTAGGCATACGGCACCGCATGCTCGCTCAACTGCACCAGTTCACCACGCCCGATGGCGTCATGCACCAGGCTGCGACGCACCAGCGCGATACCCTGCTTGAGTCGCACGGCCTCCAGCACCAGGTTCGAATCGTTGCTGCACAGCCCCTTGCGCGTGACCTCGGTGTCCAGCCCCGCCGCCTCGCACCAGGGCTGCCAGGAGTCCATGGTGAAAATGATCGGGCTCGCGACGATCTGCGCCGGCGTATGCGGTAGCTGTCCGCCATTGAAGCCCGGGGAAGCGACAACGATCATTTCGTCGTGAAACAACAGCTGTTTTTCCACCAGTTCCCAGTCGCCCCGCCCCATGCGCACGCTGACGTCCACCGCCTCTTGCGCCAGATTGGTCACGGTGAGACTGGCCTGCAGACGCACCGTGATATGCGGGTAACGCGCCTGGAATCGACCGATGCGCGGCAGCAGCCAGGAGAAGCCGAAGGAAGGCATGACCGCCACCACCAGCTCCGAAGCCTTGGGCTGCGCTTTAACCTGGCGAGTCGCATCGGCGATGTTCTTCAACGACTCACGCACCTGCAACGAGTACAACCGACCGTCTTCAGTGATGCGCAAGGTACGTCCCTCGCGCACGAACAGTGTCACGCCCAGCATCTCTTCCAGCACCTTGAGCTGCTGGCTGACCGCCGAATGAGTGACGTGCAGCTCCGTCGCCGCCAGGGTGACACTGGACAAGCGGCTGACAGCTTCGAAACTGCGCAGACAACTGAGGGGAGGGATCACCATCATGTAAGCCCCGCTAACAATTACTTCAAGAAATTACTGATGTTTTTACCGAAATCAGCCATTTAATGTAAGCGCAGATGTATTTTCCAATGACTTTTTCAGAAGGAAGACCAAGGTGCGTACGTTAACGGTCTCTTTCAGTGCCAATTCCCAGGGGTCATCCGACGGCGAGCCGGACTGGGTCTACATCTATCTTCGCCCGACCGAGCTGATGTCGTTGCACTTGCGCCAGGACATCATCGCTCACGCCCTGAGCGGCAGTCATTGGGTGAGCTGGGAAGGTCGCGACATGCTCCTGGAGCAGAGCCAGACCCTCAGGTTGAGCGCCGGCAAAGCGCTGATCGACGGTACCGGGGTGCTGCAGCTTGCCTTGGCGCCGGCGCCACAGGAAACCATCAAACGCTTGGGCCAATGGCGCATCGCCCCCCTGTTACCGAGCCGGGTCCAGCCGCTGCGGATCGAGATCCGCTGATGGCACTGTCAGTGGCTGGCGAGGCGACGGGCCTCCATAGCCGACTGGGTTTCGCTGTCACGATCCTGGCGTCCACATTTCTGATGGGCTCAAGTTTCGTGTCGGGCAAGATATTGCTCGAGCAGGGATTCGATCCCTTGATGCTGGTGGGCTGGCGATTCTTCCTGGCCGCGCTGGCAACCTTGCCGTTGGTATTCATGCAAGGTGGTTCCTGGCGTGCCAACCTGCTCCCACGCCACTTGGACGCCCGGCAGGTGCTGGTGATCGCCATCATCGGCCTTACCCAGACCACGGCCGTGATGAGCCTGCTGTTCCTGGCAATGCGCACCGTCTCGGCCTCCACGGCCGCGATCCTGCTTTTCACCAACCCCGTGTGGGTCGCGGTAGGCAACCGACTGTTCTTCGCGCAGCCGCTCAAGGCCAACCGTCTGTTGGGCTTGGTTACAGGCTTGATCGGCGTCGCGCTGGCCATTGGCGCTGACTTTGCAAAAGACCCACAGCCTGGCGCCTGGATCGGCGTGACGCTGGGCTTGGGCGCCGCCGTCAGTTGGGCCACCGCGACACTGATCATCAAGCGCAACCCGGTGGCGGTCGGCACGTGGACCTTGAGTTTCTGGCAACTGTTCATCGGCGCCCTGGGGGCACTCGCCTGCGCCCTCCTGGCCGGCGAACACTGGCCCGATCACCTTTCGATCCAACAGTGGGGCTGGTTTGCCTGGCTGGCCATACCGGCCTCGACCGGCTCGTTCGGGCTGTGGTTCGTCGCGCTGAAACAGGCAGACGCTACCAGCACCAGTGGCTGGCTGTTCCTGGCGCCAATGTTCGCGGTGCTGCTGTCCTGGGCCGTACTGGATATCCAACTCTCCGCTTGGCAATGCCTTGGGGGTCTGTTGGTCGCGGCTTCGATCTGGCTGATGAACCGTTGATCGCATCCTGCGAGCTGAGCCGGCAATCATTGAAAAGGAAATGAATGATGTTATCGCAAGCGCTTGAGTTTCTTCTGGACGGCCCCGGCATCTCGACCAGCAGCGATCTGTTCGATCGCTTGAAAGAACCGATTCTGCAACTGGGCTTTGGCCGCTATGAACTGCGCCTCAAACCGGACAGAAACGCACGGGAGCGCAGCGAGCTGGTCATCGGCGATTACCCACAAGCCTGGCATGAAGCCTACGAACAGGCAGGCTACGTCAGGATCGACCCGGTCATGTTGCACTGCATGCATAATGTCACGCCCATCGTCTGGACCGAACGACTGTACAGCTCACCGCAACAACACAGCCTGCGAGCGCTGGCCGTGGCGCACGGCTTGGAACATGGCGTCACCTTTGCCCTGCACGGCCCGCAGGGCCAGTTCGGGACATTGGGCCTCAATCTCCAGGCACGCGACGCTGATCGGGCGCAATCGATGATCAGGCACCACATGGGTACGCTATCGATCCTCAGGGACGCAGCCCTGCAAGCCGCCCTGGCCCTGATGGTTCCGCCAGCGCCCGTTAACTTGGTCAAGCTGACCCGGCGTGAAAAGGAAATACTGCGCTGGAGTGCCTTTGGCAAGACCAGTTGGGAGATCTCGAATATCTGCTGCTGTTCGGAAGCCAACGTGGACTATCACTTCAAGAATATCCGCCGAAAGTTCAGCGTGACGACGCGTAGCGCTGCCGTCGTCCAGGCCCTGTCGATGCAGCTCATTCAGATCTGACACAGCAAGGCATCCGGCCAGGCGCCGGGTGCCAGCTGAAATCGAGTTCTGGCGACCACTCACTGCACAGGGCCAACCGTGAAGGCAACAGATCGGCTGTAGGTACCTCACCGGTGAGTGTGCCGACCCCTCCGGCCAGGTTGAAACTGCGCTGGGGAGGGGCGGCATCTTCGGGGCGACATAAGCATCGCGTATCACCGCGTATCCCACTCCCCCGGTATTTGAGCAGACTCTCGCGCCGGGTCCACAACCACACAAAGTCGGCTTCCCGCGTACCCTCATCGCGACTCTGGAGCCAGCGACGCTCACTCTCGCAAAAGTATCGACGTACAGCACTGCGCCAGAAGACCGGGGCGGCACCGTCCTCGTAATCAAGGCCCAAACGGGACGATCCCACGACCAGCAGGCCCAGACGTTGTGCATAGGTCACACTGGCGAATAGTCGGGGGTGGGTACAAAGACGCAATTGCCCCGATGCCTGCTGTTCGATCACCACCCGTTGCGGATCGCACTGCTCAAGCCCGGCCACCGTCAGGCGCAGGGCAATGCGTGCGTTAATGTAACGAACGCGCTGGCGCTCGCCCAAGGTCGCGGCGTGTCGCATCTGCTGTGCGTCCAGCACGGCATGCCACGCGGCATCAGCCTGTGCATGGACCGGGAAGACAACCAACTGCAACGCGCTCATGCAGATTGTTCACGGGCATTGTGACGGACCTGCAACCGGGCATAGAACAAAGCATAGGCTCCCGCCAGGCCCAATACCGGGAGCAGGGTCAGCACCGGATCCGGCGTGCCGATCATCATGTGCACGCTCAGCAGCACAGCCGCATAGATCAACATTGCCCAACCGGCCACTCGCACCGCAACGGCCTGGTGCGGGCTGCTGCCGATCCGGCGGCTGATAAATGCGGAGAACGCGAAAGTAGCCGCGAAACTGAGCAGCCACTGCGCCAAGGCCGATTGCGCCATGGCCATCCAGGGCAACTGACGGGCGCAGAATGCCACCCAACCGGCGTACAGGGTGGCCGATGCGGTGGAGCTGACAAACCTCACGACCGAAGGATTAACCCATGAGTTTCTTGAGCGCACGCGCGATCCCCCGCTTGACCCGTATCCCCGTGGCCGACACCCGGAATTGAGCGGCCAGCTGGCTGATGTGCTGGCGATGCACGCTGTGCCCGATGGTAGGACCGAAGACAAACAGCCACTGGGGCAAATGCCAGTCGAGATGGCTCAAAAGACGGCCAACGTCGAAATACATCACGCGCACGGTTTCACCGCTGTAGGGGTGTTTTTTGCTGATCGGCAGGCATTGCGCTCCTAGTCGGGTGTAGATCGGCACCAGGAGATCGATGGCGTCCAGCACGATGTACCGGCTCTGCAAATGCAGGGTAATCCGGCCCAGTTCGCGCAGCAGTGCCAGCATCACGTGATGACCGGCGTACTCGGGCAAAATGGCGACCCGGGACATCTCGACAAAGCCCGCCGCCCACAACCATTGAGGCAAGGGCGTCGACATCTCGATCTCGCAGCGCTCACGATAACCGCTGTTGACGACGACACGTCCCGCCCCCACACATTTGTTGCCCAGCCGCGCGCAGACCTGGATGGCGTAAGGGTCCCATTCATCCCACAAGACTCGCGGATCCTGCACGTCCTCCAGTCGACCGTAGTGGCGGTTGGCAGCCAGGCGGCACGTCAGCAAATCGTCCATGGCGCCGGTCCCTTCGATAATCGCGACATGGATCAGGCGACCGATGGCCGGACTCTTGCGTAGCGCCACGGGCAGGCTGTCGAAGGAGAAGTGCCGACGCTGGCACAGCAGCATCAACGCCACCGCGGTGCTCGAGGGTTTGTCCAGCACCCGGAAATGACAGAGGAAGCGGCCCTGGTCCTCGAAACGCCCCAGGACCTGCGCACGCACCATGGCCAGGCCACTCCACGGACAGTTGAACTGCAGTTCCAGATCCATGCCCGGCACGATCACTACATCTCGGTCCAGTACCTCGAAAGCACCGTTGAGCGGGCTGAGGTAATGCAGTTGTACGGTCAGGCGACGATTGAACAGTGTGGGACTTCGCGCCGCCGCCCTGAGTGACGCGTCGGTGCGATCGCGCTCATTCAGGTACGCCGGCCTGGAACCGCAGCTCACCAGCTCCAAGCAGGCCCGGTCATTGCCTGACCACCGGCCCTGCATGTTCACCGGCACTTGCGGGCGATGCAGGCACTGCTGGAAACACAGCGCCACGGTGAAAGGCTCGGGGTTGGCGCTGTAGAGACCGGCCGGCACTTCAAGCACGCAATGCGCCTCGTCCCGGACCGCCAACGTGGCCGGCACACTGTGCCCTTCAAATCGCGCATGCACCGGGATCCGGTGGCACTGCCCCTGCGCAACCCCTCGAACCGATGGCGATAATGCGGCTCCAAGCTCATCGCCCGGCAGCACAGACACGGCATTAGCTGACATAGCATCGTCCTGATGGCTTACAGAAATACAGGCCGCCATGGGCAGCCTGTGTGCAATCGTCACTCAGTGGTTCAGTGACCGGGCAAAGGATTGCAAGAGGTTGTAGCCCTGATCCCAGTACCCCAACTGCGATTTCCCGTTGATGTGGCCCAGCTCGCCCAGGTTGGTGCAGCCGCAACCCAGCTGGCGGGCGCTGCGCTGCACGTAATCCAGGTCTCCGTAGGGATCGTTCTGGCTGGTGATCACCGTGACCGGAAAGTCGACGCTCAGTTGGTCGGCCGGTCGGAAGCCGCGGGCCTGCTCCGGAAACTGCTTGCCATTGGGGTCCGGCACCGCGACCAGAAACGCGCCGCGCATCAGGTCCGAGCGATGTCGCGCCGCCCACTCCAGCAGCAACAGGCACCCCAGGCTATGGGCGACCACGACCACCGGTCGCTGCTGCCCGGACAACAGCGCCTGCAAATCTGCGACCCACTCCTCGCAGTCCGGGTTATCCCAGTCACGGTGCTCCAGCCACAATGAATCGGGATGCTCGGTATTCCAATGCCGCTGCCAGTGGGTATCGCCGGAATTGCCGACGCCCGCCAGGAAAAGCCAACTGAACCCCTCGTCATACTTCATATTCGACACCTACCCCATCGAAGCGCAGGCGATCCTGCACCAGCACTCGTTGCCCATGCTTGTCGAAACCATCGAGCAAACCGGCCTCCATCAGCCGGATAACGAACTGCGAGGAGTTCACCTCCCCCACTTCGTTGAGGCGCACCATCAACTCCTTGTAGCCGAATTTCTGTTCGTAGAGGTCCTTGAACAGCTGCACCAGGGCTTCGCTCACGGTGTACTTGGTCATGTCCTTGCCGGCCCCGTTGGACAGGATCCGCTTGAGGCTCAACTTGAAACTCAGGGGCTCGATCTTGAAATAGTCGGCGGTCTCGACCCGGTCGCCCAACCAGTTGAAGCTGGCGATGCGGTTCAACTGTTTGGTCAAGTCGGAGATCCAGCGCACGCGAGCCGGGTTAAGCTCGGCATCCATGAACTCGTCGGTCAACTCATTGCGCTGGTGCCGGCCGATGGCAATCATGGTGGAGGCGCGGTCCTTGAAGTCGCCAATCTGCGGGCGGTTCTGTTTTTCCCCGTTGACCAATTGCTCGAACCACTCCTTGCGCTTCAGACGTTCGTCGGCCGACTCGCTGATGCGACGCTTGGTCCAGAACTCGGATTCCGGTTCAGTGAACGAGGCGAACGTGTAGAAGGACGCCAGAAACTCGTGGTACTGGTTGTAGGTCTCGCTGTAGCTGCGGTTGTACCAGGCGTGGACCTTTTCGTTCTGCTCCGGATGCTGCATCAGGTAGTCAATGCTGCTGGCCGCGCTGACCGCCGACTGCGAGGCCAGGTGCACCCCCTGGGAGAACAATGGGTCGGTGAAGCAGGCCGAATCGCCACACAGGAAAAAGCGGTTGCGGGAGAAGTATTTGGTTTCGTAGGACCAGTCACGCACCAGCTTCACATCCTCGCAACGCTCCACACCGTTGAGGATCGACAGGGCTCGCTCGCTCTTGGCCAGGGTCTTGTCATAGAAAGCATTGAGCCCCATGGCCTTGATATCGGCCAGCTTGCTCTGGTCGACAATGGTACCCACGCTGTAGATACCGTCCTTGAGCGGGATCATCCAGATCCAGCCATCTTCGAAGGTGATCGAGAAAGTGGTGCCATTGAGGTCGTTCTTGAACGGGTCCGGGGTCTTGAAGTACGACCACAAGGCCACGCTCTTGTAGAACTCGTCGTACTCACGCAGATCCAGCTTGCGCACCAGCGGGCTATTGCTGCCTGAAGCGTCGATCAGGTAATCGGCCGTGAAGTCGCTGGTCTCGTCCTTGTGCCGTACCGTTACGCTGACGTTGTCGGCCTGCTCGGTATCCACATCGATGACGGCTGCCTCCTCGAACACGCGCACACCGCGCTCGCGGCAGGTGTCGAGCAGCATCTGGTCAAAGTCCGAGCGCAGAACCTGGATGGCGTGGTCGAACACCCAGTCTTCGGTCTTGGGCGTGCTGAACGAGAAGGTCCACGGCGCTTCGGTCTTGCCCCACAGGAAGGTGGCGGAAGGCTTGAGCACGTAGCCGGCCTGCGCAATCTTTTCACTCAGCCCGAGGCGGTGCAGGATCGACAACGTGCCCGGCAAGAAAGACTCGCCTACGCGGTAGCGCGGGAACTTCTCTTTTTCGAACACCGTCACCTGATGCCCGAGTTTTTGCAAGGTCAACGCTGCGATGCTGCCAGCAGGACCACCACCCATGATAATGACGTGTGCAGACTTGTTCATGCGGGTACTACTCCTTTAGACCAGTTGAAGGATTTTCTGGCGGGCCGTGGATGTGCAGTGCGAATGCGCCGGGATGCACTCGCTGAGGGTGCAACCGGCCTGGATCGTCACATCGTCTTCAATCACCGTCTGGGGCGTGACCACGGTACTGAGCCCGATGAAGCAGCGATTACCGAGGGTCACGCTGTTACCGGCATTGAAATGCGGTGACAGGAAGTTGTTGTCGCCCAACTGCGAATGGTGGCCCACGCTGCAGTGGTAATTGATCATGTTCCAGGAACCGATCCGGGTGTTGACACCCACGTGGCAATCGGCGGCGATGACATTGCCGCGGCTGGCGCGCAGGTCCAACCGATGACGGACGCTGGGGTGGATGAAGTTGGGCGCCAACAAGCGGCCATCGCTGAAGTACGCGTCGATCAGTTGCTGGCGCAAGGCAATATCGGCCACCCCCAGAACGTAGCGATAACGTGGGTCCAGGCCTTGGGCGGGCCACGGCGCGGCAGGTGCGGCATCGCCCCCGGCCTCATCCGGCACGATCAGGTGACGCACCACCGCCAACGGCTCGATGTCTTGCAGGTAGGTCGCCAGTTCCAGCGCGAAGCGCCCGGCGCCGAGGATCACGATATCGCTCATGAGAGCACCGCCCGGGTCTTCTTGAACCGATTGGAAAAAGCGATTTCGTCGACCTTGTTGACTTTGACGGGCAACTTGTAGGCTTCCAGGCAACTGCCCAGATGCTCGAGCACATGCTGTTTGAGGGCTTTCTTGCTCTCCACGCCTGTGGCCATGACATCCATGTGGACGGCCTGGCCAGTGATCGCATTCGGCACGCCGTACACCACACAGTCGTCGATCAGCGAGCTGCGCAGCATCACGTCTTCGATTTCGGTGGGAAGCACCTTGAGCCCTCCGACGTTGATCAGCTCCTTTTGCCGTCCCTGGATCCGCAGATAACCCTCTTCGTTCTGCTCCACCAGATCACCGGTACGGAACCAGCCATCTTCGGTGACGTTATCGGTGTCCTGGTTCAGGTAGCCGACAAACTGGCTGCGGGTCTTGAGCTGCAACTCGCCATCGACAATGCGGTACTGAGTGTTCGCATCGGCCAGCTTGAAAAAGGTGCTGGCCGAGGACTGGCTGACCGTAGCGCTGATACCCGTTTCACTGGTGCCGAATGTTTGCAGCATCTTGGCCTTGGGAAACGCCTGCTGGACCCGTTTGAGCAGGCTTTGCTGCATGCTTTCAGTGCCATAGGTGATCAGCCGTACCGAGGACAGGTCATGCTGTTCGTGATGCCGCCCCATCAGGATCAGGTTAAGAAAGGTCGGGCTGACCGGCAGCACCTTCACCCCATGCCGCGCGACCAGCGCGCAGATCGATTCGGGTGCCCGATCGACCGGCATCACCGCGCACCCGCCCACCGCCAGCGTGTTGAGCAAGGAATTCAAGCCGCCAATGTGGTCGAACAACAGGAACATCAGGATCGAAAGGGGCTTCTTGCGCTCCTTGCCCAGCTTGGTGTCGATCAGGTCATCCAGGTCATGCAGGATCGCCTTGGGTGCGCCGGTACTGCCGCTGCTCAGCAACACCAGGCCCGAGCGCCCCATCTCCCGCAACGCGCTGTAGTACTCAGGGCTTTCGTCGGCAATCGGTTGTGCCAGCGAGTGATGCACCCAGGCATCGTCGACGATCTCGATCCGATGCTGACACCGTGCGGCACCTTGCAGGGTTTGCAGGGAGCGCTCACTGAGATCGACCAGCGGCGCCACAATATTGCGGTTCAGGTACAAGGCCAGCAGCGCAGCGACGCCAGGCACGCTGTAGTCACTGTTGAGGATGACCGCATCCCCCGGCTTGACGCCGCGGTCGACCAGCCAGGCCAGGCACTGCTGCACCTTGGCATGCAGATCGCTGTAGGTGCATTGCTGCTCGCCGTGCAACAGCGCCACGCGCTGCCCCGGTTCGGCCAGCGTTGCCAGCAAGGCATCACGGCTCATTGCACACCTCCCAGGCTGAGGGTTTCACCCGTCACAAAAGCCGACTGGCTGGAGATAAGAAACTTCAAGGGTCCGATCAAGTCGGTAAACACACAGGGCCTGGCTATCGTCTGGCGCTCGATCATCTTCTGTCTGATCTCTTGAGGAAGTGTGCGGGTCAAAGAGCTTCGGTACAGCGGTAACACCAGGTTATTGATGCGAATGCCAAAAACCGAAAGTTCCTTGCTCAACGTTCGGGTCAGCTGTTCGACAGCGGCTTTGCTGGCGGCATATATCGATTGGCCTGGAATGGCCCAATGGGTCGCCACGGTAGATATATTCACGATGACACCCGGATGCTCGTTCTTCTGCATTAACTTGACGGCTTCGCGGGTAACATTCATCAAGCCAAATACATTGCTCGCAAATAAACCCTGGACCGTCTCGGCAGGCGTCAACTGAAAAGGCGCCATATTGGCTTCACCGGCGTTATTGATCAGCACATCCAGCTGCGCATGACTCAAGCGAATATGCTTGATCATTTTCCTGACCGCACTGGCATCATTCAAATCCAGACAGAAGTGCGTGTAGCGTTCATGCTCAATTGAACCTTCACCACGACTGCAACCAATGACGACGTGGCCCTGTTCCAGAAAATACAGCGCCGCTTCTTTACCGACGCCTTTGCGGGTACCCGTCAACAATATAATCATATCAATGCAACTTATATCCGATGAGTAGCGGCAGGCTGTACAGCGGTTTTATCGGTGCACTTGCCAAACTGCCAGAAGCAGGCTTTACCAATGACGGAACTTCGCGCTTGATCAACCGCGTACCGCCCAGGGGATACCCTGCCAGTTCCGCCGCATTACTCACCAGGCACTGAACGCGCATTTGCAGGCATAAGGACAATCGCCAACTGTCGAGACTGCGTGCAAACAACTGCGGGTTGCCGATGAACAGCACCCGGCCGATCGGCTCGAACCAGCGCCGGGTCATGCGCTTGACGATCAGGTAGCAGGACTCGCCGGTCAGTGAATCGACGATCATCAGGTGCCGACACTCGACCCCCGAGTGATCCTGGAAGACCACGCTTTCCTGCTCGCTCAGCCAGCCCGCGACTCGATGGACATCGGTTTCCAGGCGATAGCGCCGACGTATCTTCAACGGATTGGGGAAGGGATACATCAGCAGCAGCTCGGTTTCCAGGTCGATAAAGCCGAACTTCTTGCTGATCTCGTACACATCAGGCGTGGGCGTATAGTTGAGCAGCGTAACTTTGCGCATCGACAGTACCGGCAACAACAGTTTCAGGCTTTCCTTGCGGTACTCGGCCTGCACGTACCAACTATGCAATTCGCAGAAGCGCTGCTGCCCGTTGCAGGGCTGGGTGGTAAACAGCAAACCGAGAAAACCCACCACCACGTCGCCGTCGAGCATCACATAGCCGAAGTAGTCCTCTCCCCCGGACCAGATATCGGCAAACATGCGCTTGCGCACATTTACGCCAATCCAGTTGGAGTTCAAGGTGGACTCGCGCAACAGCTTGCACACCGGGTACATGTCACTGCTCAGCGCTTTACGGACCGTCACGTTCACGTCAATGCTCCCTGCGTGGCGTTCATTCAGGCAGAGGCCAGTTGAGGAACCTGTTGCTCGGCGATAATGAAATCAATCAAACAGGCAACGCTGCTGAACGGGCTGACGGTCTGTGACACCGCTTTTTCCGACGTCAACGAGATTTCAATATCCAGTTCGTCGTCCAGGCCTTCTTCTACCGCCGCCAGAAAGCTGACCAATTGCATGGAATCGAACACCCCGGTAGTACCATAAAGCGCCAACGTTTCGATATTTTGCAAATCGATCTTCTCTTTACGCGTGGCATTAACTTCAATCAGGGCTTGATGAATGATCGTAAATATCGCGTCTTTCATAATCGACCTTCCAAATTATCGGCAAACAGGAGTCGAGCACGACTAACAAGCCGCACAACAACGAAGCAAGGAAAATCTAACAGGTTCATCTCATCAAAAAAAACTACCAGATCTGGTAGTTTTTTTATCCCTGCGCGCTCCGCTAACATCCGCTGATTATCTGCCAGCACGCTATATAGAGCCCGGTGGCGGCGTACCCTCAACTCTTCGGACAAGGTAACCCCCATGCTCTTCTTGCAAATCGTTTTTATAATATTAACGGCCAAGGTTGCGGGTGCTTTTCTAAAAAGACTAGGGCAGCCAGAAGTGGTTGGCGAGATGATCGCAGGGTTTGTATTGGGCCCTTTAGTACTTGGTTTTTTCTTTCCCGACTTCCACCATGCACTATTTAAGGGCGACGCTGTTACACAATTAAAGGTGCTCAGCGACCTCGGAATTCTGCTGTTCATGTTTGTCGTCGGCGCCGAGTTCCGTATGCCTGAACAGCACTCCCGCTACGCCCATGGCAAAGTGCTGCTGATCGCCGGTTGCAGCATTGCCCTGCCCTTCATTCTGGGCGTTGCGATCGCGCCTCTTCTCTACAGCACCTTCGCACCTGCCGGCGTCCCCCATCTAGGCTTCAACCTGTTCATTGCAACGCTGTTTTCGGTCACCGCGTTCCCGGTTCTGGCGCGCATTCTGAAGGAGCGACGGATGCTCGACAGTGAGGTCGGTGCGCTCTCGCTGATGGCTGCCGCCGTGAGTGATGTCTGTGCCTGGGTGTTGCTGGCGATCACCGCGATGAGTTTGCAATTGGACCGTCAATGGCAGGAATTGGCTTTGCGGTTGTGTGGCCTGGCAGCCTTGTGCGGCGCTTCATTCTGGTGCGTGCGTCCTTTGTTGAGGCGCTGGATAGCCCACCTTGAGGGCAGGCGTACCTTGACCCTGCTCGCGGTACTTGTGTGTGGTGCGCTGATGTACGGCAGCATCACCGAATGGCTGCAAATCCATGCAGTGTTCGGTGCTTTTCTGTTCGGCGCGTGCCTGCCGCGAGACCAACGGCTTTTGAACATGCTGGTCGAGCGAGTGGAGCACATTGCGGTCATCGTGCTGATGCCCGGCTTCTTCGCCCTCGCCGGGCTCAACACCACCGCGGCGACGTTTTCGAGCGTCGGTGTAAGCCTGCTAGGCCTGGTGCTGCTGGTGGCAATCGCCGGCAAACTGTTGGGCGGTGCATTGGGCGCCCGCTTCGCCGGTTATTCGACACCGGTCGCCATTGACATCGGCGTATTGATGAACGCCAGGGGCCTTATGGAACTGGTGGTACTGAAAATCGGCCTCGACCTGGGGATTATCGGCAAAGAGCTCTTTACTCTTTTTGTCATCATGACCGTCGTCACCACGGTCATGACCGGCCCCTTGCTCAACCTGCTGCAACGGTTGCGTCACGCTCGCCAAAGGCTGGGTGTGCAATGACCGCCCTCAACGTCCCCCTGCCCCCCACGGCCCTTGCTAAACCAAGCATGCTCAAGCGCATCGGTGTCTTCGTTGCGGCGGCGCTGCTGATCGGCGTTACCGTGATCGCCATCTACCTCTATGGCAAGCAACCGCAGCGACAGGGGCTGGCCAGCCTGCCTGGACTACAGTCGCCAGTCGAGGTGCGGTTCGATGAGCGTGGCGTACCGCATATCACTGCCGGCAACGAGCCCGACGCATACCGCGCCTTGGGTTACATACACGCCCAGGACCGCCTGTTCCAGATGGAAATGCTCCGGCGCCTGGCCCGCGGTGAATTGGCCGCCGTACTGGGCAGCAAGTTGCTGCCCACCGACAGACTGTTCCGCACCCTGCGTATCCGTGAACAAGCAGACTGGCAGGTGGCGCACGCCGATCAACAGAGCGCGACCTGGCAGGCGTTGCAGGCGTACCTTGACGGTATCAACGCCTATCAGATGGAAAATCCACGCCCTGTAGAGTTCGACTTGCTCGGTATCGAGAAGAGGCCGTTCACCGCCCAGGACGTCTACAGCGTGGTCGGCTATATGGCCTACAGCTTCGCGGCGGCGTTTCGTACCGAACCCCTGCTGACCTACGTCAAGGACACGCTGGGTGCGCCCTACCTGGCCATTTTCGATCGCAGTTGGGACCCAAAAGGCGCCCTTGGCAGCCAGGCACTGAACGCCACCGATTGGCAATCGATGGCGGCGCTGGCGCAGCTCAGCGAACAGGCCGTGAACCATTCGGGGCTGCCGCAGATGGAGGGCAGCAACGCCTGGGTTGTCTCGGGTCGGCGCACGCAAAGCGGCAAGCCGCTGTTGGCGGGTGACCCGCATATCCGTTTTTCCGTACCATCGGTGTGGTACGAAGCCCACCTCAACGCCCCCGGCTTCGAACTCTACGGCGATTACGAAAGCCTCGTGCCGTTCGCCTTGCTGGGGCACAACAACGACTTCGCCTGGACCCTCACCATGTTCCAGAACGATGACATTGACTTGATTGGCGAAACCACCAATCCCGACAACCCCGATGAAGTCTGGTACCAGGGCCGTTGGGTCGCCCTGCAGGAAGAACAGCAGAGTATCGAAGTGCGCGATGCCGAACCGGTCATGCTGCGCCTGCGCCGCTCCCCCCACGGCCCGATCATCAATGATGCGCTGGGCGACAATGCTCCTGGCCGGCCCATCGCCCTCTGGTGGTCGTACCTGGACGGCGATAACCCGGTGGTGGATGCCTTTTATCGGCTCAACCGCGCCAACACACTGGACAAGGCTCGCACGGCGGCGTCATTGATCAAGGCCCCGGGACTCAACGTGGTGTACGCCAACGCCCAAGGCGACATCGCCTGGTGGGCGGCTGCGCGATTGCCCAGGCGCCCGTCCCAGGTCACCGCGGATTTCATTCTCGACGGCAGCACCCCCGAGGCCGACAAGGACGGCTATTACCCGTTCAGCGCCAACCCGCATGAAGAAAACCCGGCCAGGGGCTACATCGTCTCCGCCAACGCCCAGCCCGTCTCGCCAGATGGCATGGCGATACCCGGTTATTACAACCTGCCCGACCGAGGTCGACGCCTGACCCGAGAACTGGGCCGGGACGATCAGTGGAACAGCGAAAAAAGCACCCGGCTGCAACTCGACACCCAGACCGGCTATGCCCAACGTGTGTTGCAACCGGCGCTGCCGATCCTGCGCGCGGCGATTGCCGACCCGCGCCAACGCCAGTGGCTGGAGGGGCTTGCGCAGTGGCAGGGCGACTACCCGCTGGACTCGATCGACGCCACGCTGTTCACGCAGTTCCTTTACGACCTGAGCTATGGCGCCCTGCACGATGAGCTGGGCGACACGATGTTCCAGAACCTGTTGAGCACCCGCGTAATAGACGCTGCGCTGCCGCGCCTGGTCGCCGACGAGTACTCGCCCTGGTGGAAGGACAGGACACAACCGGACGTGCAGACGCGGGCCGACGTTATCGTTCGTGCCTGGAACACCAGCATCGCCCATCTGCGGGCCACCCTGGGTGACGACTCCACGCAGTGGCAATGGGGCAAGGTGCATCAACTGACGCAGGCGCATCCGCTTGGCAGCCAGAAATGGCTGGCGCCGCTGCTCAACGCAGGCCCTTACCCGGCCCCCGGGAGCCACGAAGTGCCGAACAACTTCTCCGCACCGCTGAGTCCGGCGCCCTGGTCGGTCACCTACGGTCCCTCGACGCGACGGGTCATCGACCTGGCCACGCCGGACAAAGCCCTCGGCATACTCCCGGTGGGCCAGAGCGGCGTTCCGTTCAACAGCCACTATGAGGATCAGGTCCTGCCCTTCATGCGCGGCGAGTACCAGGCCTTGCACCTTTCATCGACGGACGTGGCCCGGCATACCCAAGGCACCCTGACACTGACGCCCGCCCCTTAGGTTCATCGGCCCTGGATGCCACGCCACACTGCGGCGTGGCAAATGCACTGTCGAGCCCTCGAGACTGGGGATGGCGCGTGAACAATTCGGCTTCTGGTTTGCGCCCTACACCTCCCATCGCTACAGTCCTCCTCTATATTCCACGCCACGGATGGAGCGACACGTGCCTACAGACTTCAAACCGAACCTTCGCCTGTCAGCCTTTTCGTTGCTGGCTGTCGCCCTAACGCTCGCGGCCTGCAAGGCGCCGCCTTCCTCCACCGCGACACCGGCCTTGCCCGCCCCACCGGAGGTCATTTCCGGCTTCCGCACCGATCTGCAGACCCGCTACGCCGAGAAGCACATGGCCGCTGCGGCCAACCCTTTGGCGGCCGAGGCCGGGCGCGAGATGTTGCGGCGCGGCGGCTCGGCCATCGACGCGGCCATCGCGATGCAGGCCGTGCTGACCCTGGTGGAGCCGCAATCCTCGGGCATCGGTGGCGGTGCGTTCATTGTGCTGTGGGATGGCAAGGCCGTGCGCACCTATGACGGCCGCGAAACGGCACCGGCAGGTGCCACCGAAAGACTTTTCCTGCAAGCCGACGGCAAACCCATGTCTTTCACGGCGGCGCAAATCGGCGGTCGCTCCGTGGGGACACCGGGGGTGTTGCGTGGGCTGGAATTGGCCCATCGCAAACATGGCCGCCTCAAATGGGCGACGCTGTTCGAGCCAGCCATCGCGCTGGCGGAACAAGGCTTTGCGATTTCCCCCCGCCTGCACACGTTGATCGCTACAGACCCGTCCTTGCCGGGCTCGCCAGACATGGCCGCCTACTTTCTCAACGCCGATGGCAGCCCGAAGGCGGTTGGCACGGTGCTGAAGAATCCAGCCTTAGCCGGCGTGCTCAAGCGCATTGCCAACGAAGGCCCCGATGCGCTGTACAAAGGCCCGATCGCCGAGGAAATCGTCGCCAAGGTACAAAACCACGCCAACCCCGGCAGCCTTTCGCTCAATGACCTCCAAGGCTACACCGCACGGGAGCGGCCAGCGTTGTGCACCGACTACAAGCGCTGGCAAGTCTGCGGCATGCCGCCACCGTCTTCGGGCGGGGTTGCCGTGGCGCAGATCCTCGGGACATTGCAAGCCCTGGAACAGCGCGACAGCCACGCGGCCCTCGCGCCTTTGAAACCGGTCAAGACCGACAAGCCCGCCGGCATCGAACCCATCCCCGAAGCGGTGCACCTGATCGCCGAAGCCGAGCGCCTGGCCTATGCTGACCGCGCCCAATACATTGCCGACCCGAACTTTGTCGCCGTGCCGCTCAAAGGCTTGGTCGATGCCGGGTACCTGGCCAGCCGCGCCAGCCTGATCGGCCCTCGCAGCATGGGCGTCGCCAAGCCCGGCACGCCACCGGGCATCCAGGTGGCCTACGCCCCGGACCGTTCACCCCTGCGTATTTCCACCTCGCAAGTGGTGGCCGTGGATGACCAGGGGGGGGCCGTGTCCATGACCACGACCGTGGAATCGGCGTTCGGCTCACACTTGATGGTCCAGGGCTTCATGCTCAACAACCAGATGACCGATTTCTCGTTCATCCCCGAAGAGAATGGGCAAAAAGTCGCCAACCGCGTCGAACCGGGCAAGCGCCCACGCTCGTCCATGGCGCCGACGCTGATCTTCGATCGTCGGGGAGAATTGGTGGCCGCTGTCGGCTCCCCCGGCGGCTCTCAGATCATCGAATACGTCGCCAAGTCAATGATTGGCCTGCTGGATTGGGACCTCGACCCGCAAACCGCCATCAACCTCCCCAACTTCGGCAGCCGCAACGGCCCTACCGAACTGGAGCGGGGTCAATTCAGCCCGGCACTGATCCAGGCGCTGAAAGACAAAGGCCATGAGGTGAGCGAGATCGACATGAACAGTGGCACCCAGGCCATAGTCCGGGTGCGTGACGCGCAAGGGAAAACCTCGTTGGCCGGCGGTGCGGATCCAAGGCGCGAGGGTCAGGCACTGGGCGATTGATCGTGCTCGCCCTGCGGTTGATAGACCAGCAGATCCGCAGGCTGACAGTGCAGATGGCTGCAAATGGCTTCGAGGGTCGCCAGGCGTATGCCCTTGACCTTTCCTTGTTTCAACAAGGAAAGGTTGGCTTCAGTAATGCCGATTGCAGCAGCGAGGTCCTTGGATTTGACCTTGCGCAAGGCCAGCATCACATCGAGTTGAATAACGATGGGCATGGGAATCTCAAACGAATGTTCTGTTTTCCGAATCGACTTCACTGGCCTGGGACAGTATCCGGGCAATGATCGCAATACAGGCGGCAAGAAATAAAGCCACGAAAGACGGCGCGGTGATACTGAAGGTCAGCAATCGCTGGCCGACCGGCGCATTGATCGTCATCAGCAGGCTCAGAAACGGCTCGCAGATGAAGTCCAGCAGCACCCACAACGCCACCGCGCGCCCCGCATTTCCCAGATAAGCCGCTGCCGCGGTGGAAAAGTATTGCCCCTGGGCGTAGTGCTTGAAGAGCCTGCGCAAGTGGGTGAGCCCGACCGCCAGGGCCAACAAGGGAATGCTCGTCAACAGTACGCCACCCAGGCACTGCCAGCCCGTCAAGCCCATCGCCTCTTCAGGCAAGCTCGACAGCTGCCGCTCGGTCAGGGCAAACCCCAGGCCGTATCGGGAGGCCGCTTCAGGATACAGCCAGGCCACGGCGTTGACGACCATCATCGCGACCATGAAAACAAGGGTGACGGCTGCCATCCGCTGGCTGTACAGGGCAAGACGATTCGAGTGCATGTAAGGCTCCAATAGAATAAGGGAGCCCAGAACATAGCCAGGAAATTATCGCAAAACAATAATTAATATGTAAAAAACAATAATACCTCTACGTGGACAGCTGATTGGCAAACTGACTCACGGCATCGACCACCTTCTTCGCCCCGTCCTGGATCTCGACGATCACCGTCCCCGCCTCGGCAGCCAGGGCCAGGCCATGTTCGGCCTGGTGCTGGCCGTCGGTCATCAGCGCCACCGCGTTGCGGGCCATATCCTGGTTCTGGCGGACCACGCCGACGATTTCCTCGGTCGCCTGGCTGGTACGCGATGCCAGTTGACGCACCTCATCGGCCACCACCGCAAAGCCCCGCCCTTGCTCGCCGGCCCGGGCCGCTTCGATGGCGGCGTTGAGCGCCAGCAGGTTGGTCTGTTCGGCGATGCCGCTGATGGTCTTGACGATGGTACCGATCACCTGGGATTGCTCGTTCAACGCCTCGATGCCTTCGCCAGCGGTTTGCATGTGCCGGGCCAGGTCGCGCATCACGTCCACGGCCTGGGTCACCACAGTCGTGCCGCGCTGGGCGCTGTTGTCGGTCTGCAACGAGGTGCTGTAGGCAATGTTGGCCGCTTCGGCGACGGCTTTTTCCTGGTTGACCTGATCCGTGATGTTGGTGGCGAACTTGACCACTTTGTACAGTCGCTCGTTGGCATCGAGCACCGGGTTGTAGGAGGCTTCCAGCCAGACCTCGTGGCCGTTGCTGTCGATGCGCTTGAAGCGCCCGGCCACGAACTCGCCACTGTTCAGGCGCTTCCAGAATTGTTGGTAGTCCGCGCTGTTGTACTCCTCAGGCTCACAAAACATGCGGTGATGCTTGCCCTTGATCTGCGCCAGGTTATAGCCCATGGCATTGAGGAAGCGATCGTTGGCCGTCAGTACGTGACCGCCCAGATCGAACTCGATCACCGCCGTTGAACGCACCAACGCACCGATGAGGTTTTCATGTTCACGGGACCCCTCGATGGTGCGGGTCAGGTCATTGGCATACATCGAAAAAAAGCGGATTCGCCCGTCGGCATTCCGTACAGGCTGGAGGATCGAACGCAACCAGGCCTCCTGGCCATTGCCCCGCAGCAAGCGCACGGCACCGGAGAAGTGTTCACCGCGGGTCAGCGCCGCCTTGAAGCGAGCCTGGAACTCATTGGATTTCAAATACGCGGGCACCAGCTCATCCACAGGCCGGCCGATCAGGTCCTGGCTCTTGTAGCCCATGTCGTCGAGGAAGTTCTGATTGACCGATTGAATCCTTCCATCGGCATCCAGGGTGAGACCAAGCATTTCACGGTCCAGGCTTTCCTTGACTTGCATAAGGCTGGACAGTTCTTGGCGAAGAGCCAGTAGCTCCTGCTTCAGGCGGTTGTTGAACATGGGCAGCTCCAGGAACAGCGGAAAAATTAATAGGCTGTTCCCTTGCCATCGGCCCGGTATTTTTTTTCTAAAGAGCGCCGCGAGCCCATTGAAAATATTCCCGGTGACCTCGAACCCGATATACCTCCCATGGTCACTGGATTGTTCTACTGTTGCCCTGACCTTTGAAGCCTTGCCGCCATCAATAACCCATAACCATAAAAACGAGGTAATTGTCCGTGACCACTGACATCGAAGACAGCCGTTCCGCCCGCTTCGCCTTGCGCTGTTCCAGTTTCGCCGAGCGCTGGTTCCCCGACTCCTGGGTCTTCGCCGCCCTGGCGGTGCTGGTGGTCGCCGTGGCGACGCAATTCATCGGCGCCACGCCCACGGCGGCGGCCATGGCATTTGGCGACGGCTTCTGGAGCCTGATCCCGTTCACCATGCAAATGGCCTTCGTGGTGATTGGCGGTTACGTGGTCGCCAGCTCGCCGCCCGCCGTCAAGTTGATCGATCGCCTGGCGCGCATTCCGACCAACGGTCGCTCCGCAGTGGCGTGGGTGGCACTGATTTCCATGGTCGCGTCGTTGCTCAACTGGGGACTGTCGTTGGTGTTTGGCGGCTTGCTGGTACGCGCCCTCGCCCGCCGCACCGATCTGAAGATGGATTACCGCGCCGCCGGTGCCGCCGCCTACCTGGGCCTGGGCGCGGTCTGGGCGCTGGGGTTGTCTTCGTCGGCGGCGCAACTGCAGGCCAACCCGGCCAGCCTGCCACCTTCGATCCTGTCGATCACCGGCGTCATTCCGTTCACCCAGACGATTTTCCTCTGGCAGTCGGGCGTGATGCTGCTGGCGCTGATCGTGATCTCGTTGGTTGTCGCCTACGCCACCGCTCCCGGCCCCAACAGCGCCCGTGACGCCGCCGCTTGCGGGATCGACCCGAGTTTCAGCATGCCGGCGTTGCAGCCCCGTACCCGCCCGGGAGAATGGCTGGAGCACAGTCCGTTGCTGACCATCGCCCTGGTGCTACTGGCCGCCGGCTGGCTGTTCCATGAGTTTTCGACCAAGCCTGCGATCAGTGCCATTTCCGGGCTCAACACCTATAACTTCCTGTTCATCATGCTCGGCGCCTTGCTGCACTGGCGGCCGCGCAGCTTCCTCGACGCCGTGGCCCGCGCGGTGCCGACCACCACGGGCGTGTTGATCCAGTTTCCATTGTACGGCTCGATCGCCGCACTGCTGACCACGGTCAAGGGCAGCGATGCCCAGACCCTGGCCCACCATATCTCGACCTTTTTCGTCCAGATCGCCTCCCATGACACCTACGCCTTGCTGATGGGCGTCTATTCGGCGGTCCTGGGCTTTTTCATTCCTTCCGGCGGCGGCAAGTGGATCATCGAAGCGCCCTACGTCATGCAGGTGGCCAACGACCTGAACTATCACCTGGGCTGGGCCGTGCAGATCTACAACGCTGCCGAAGCGCTGCCCAACCTCATCAACCCGTTCTACATGTTGCCGTTGTTGGGGGTGTTGGGGCTGAAGGCGAGGGACTTGATCGGCTTTTCCTTCGTGCAGTTGCTGGTGCATACGCCACTGGTGCTGGCGCTGCTGTGGGCGCTGGGGACGACATTGAGTTATTTGCCGCCAGTGATGCCATAAAGCCATAAAAAAGGGCCGATATTTCCATCGGCCCACTTCTTCTCCGGCTCGGTCTGTTTCAGTATGGATACGCCCTGCTTTTGAGGGTCCCTCACGCTGAAAAGGATCTGAGCATGTTCAAACTCGCAGCACTTCCTCTTGCCGCCCTTACCCTGAGCGCCACTGTTCACGCCGCCGACGTTACCAAGATCGACGTACAACTGGGCAGCACCGAGCGTGTCACCCGCCTCTTCGCCTACCCCAACAACTGCAACGTCATTTGTTTTCGCGACTGGACCCTGGAGCAGACCGTCCAGCATTACCTGACCCAAAGTGTGCAGCGCGACGGCTACGGCACCGCCAAGGTCCAGGTCAACATCGACAACGATAAGGTCTATGCCAGCATCGACGGCGTGCCCAAGAGCTACGGCCAACCGCTGAAGGCGCTGCTCGACGCCGGGGACCTGGCGTACAACGGTGCCTCGAAACTCAACAGCGACAAGAAATGGTCCTACAACTGGTACCTGTTCCTGCCGCTGGGCATGGCCCTGGAAAACCGCAAGAGTGTCGAGTTGCTGCACTTTCCGCCGGATTATTCCCTGACCCAGGCCCAGGATTACCTGGAGTCGGCGACCACCGATCGCTGGGCCACGCTGCTGACCGTGAACGGCATCGCCGTTGCACAGACACCGGCCTACCAGACCATCATCGACATCGCGCCCATCGCAGCGCCGTCCAATGCTGGCAGCACATTGGAGGGGCTCTACAGCTACTTCAACGATTACCAGACCACCATGGTCAAGCAGGTCACCCAAACCGCCAGCGGCGCCGCCTTGCCGATGGTGGCCTTCGGAGCGCCCGTTCGGAACTGGATCAAGACCCAGTACGGCCAGACCGTTGGCGTGCTCGGCCTGGCGACCATCACGCCGACCGCGGGGGTCAAGGTCCCGGTCCTGGGCTCCAACCACCCGAGCTATATCTGGTATGCCGCTGACAAGGAAAATTACGACGGTGACGAAGCCAAGGCCGATGCCGCCGGCTTGAAAGTCATGGGCCAGGACCTGAGCGCCGCCTGCTGGCAAGCCGGCATGGGCAGCAAGCCGGGCACCGACCCGAACACCCTGCTGAACCAGTGCACGCAGACCTGGCAGGTCACGCAAAAGGAAAAGACCTGCGAGTTGTTCTACACCTCGGTGCGCAAACTGAGCGAGGCAGATGCAGCGAAAAAATGCGAAACGCCAGCGATCAAGTCGCAACTTCCGCAACTTAAAGTGCCCATGCCGCTGCCTGCCGAGGCGGTGTAAACCTTGAGGCGCCTTCCCGCGTCAGTTTGCACTGACACGGGAAAGCGCCTTTGGCTCCTGTCAGACTCGACAGTAGATACTTTTCCACGGCACTGGCGTCGTCAGTGTCACCGCGACTGACGAGCCGGCGTCAGGGCGCGCCGACCGGACGCAGCCGATACTGCGGCGGCAACTGCTCGAACCCGCTGATCGTGGTGTCCAGGCTCTTCCAGCGTCCGTCCTTGATGCCGTAGATGCAGCCATGAATCGACAGTTTCTGCCCACGGTGCCAGGCGTTCTGCACGATGCTGGTATGGCCGACGTTGGCCACCTGCTGGATCACGTTGAGTTCGCACAGGCGGTCGACCCGTTCTTCTTCGGTCGGCAACTGGCCCAACGCCTCGCGATGCTCGTAATACAGGTCGCGAATCGAGCGCAGCCAGCCGTCGATCAAGCCCAGCTGGCGGTCCTGCATCGAGGCACGCACGCCGCCACAGCCGTAATGGCCGGTGACCAGGATGTGTTTGACCTTGAGCACGTCCACCGCGTACTGGATCACCGACAGGCAGTTGAGGTCGGTGTGCAGCACCACGTTGGCCACGTTGCGGTGCACGAACAGATCGCCCGGCAGCATGCCGACGATCTCGTTGGCCGGCACCCGCGCATCGGAACAACCGATCCACAGATACTCCGGGGTTTGCTGACGAGCCAGCTTGGCGAAAAAGTCAGGATCCTCCTGCTTGATCGCATCGGCCCAGCGCGCGTTGTTATCAATCAGATCTTGTAATTCGTTCATGCTGTCTAGCCTCGATAGAGAGTGCGCAACTGTGACAGACGACCGTCGGTCGAGGTCACGTCGGCGATGCATTGGAATTCCTGGCTGCGCTGTCGGTCGACACCAGTAAGGCCCACAGTATGAGGAATAGCCATGAATGATTCACGACGCCCTTTCGATGCGACGCAACCGGAACCCATCGACGACAATGAGGATCGCATGGGCTCGATGCATGAGTTGGAGTTCGACGACGAGCAGCCCAGCGCGAAAATCGGCGACGAACTGCCACAAGACGAACGCGAACAGCTGATGCCTCGTGAACGCGTGCGTGAAGCAGGCATGACAGGCGCCTCGACGGATGATCACGAACCGACCGACGATGACATGAGCCCGGAAACCCTCATTCACGAAGACGGCGCCCGGGATGCCTTTGAGACCGGCGACGACGAACAGGCCGATTGGGACCTGAGCATCGTGAACGAAAATGACATTGGTGGCGGCGACGGGCTGGACGAAGCGGAGATGGCCGATATCGATCCGTTGGATGGCAAGCGTTGACCCGGCAATCGCCATCGCGAGCAAGCTCGCTCCCACATGGTTTTGTGTTGATCACAAACTTGATGCACACCGCCAAGCCCCTGTGGGAGCGAGCTTGCTCGCGATAGCGGTGGATCAGTTTGCATCGATGTCGAATGTACCGCCGTCTTCGCGAGCAAGCTCGCTCCCACAGGGGTCACGGCGCTTCAGTCCACCAAGGTACACGCCATGACCACCGCATCCTCGCGCCCACCCACCGCCGGGTAGTAATCCCGGCGTCGGCCCACTTCATTGAAGCCATAGCGCTCATACAAGCGGAACGCCGTGCGATTGCTGTCGCGCACTTCCAGGAAGCATTCCCGGGCCTCGGCCTTGTAGGCAATCGACATCAGGTGTTCCAGCAGGCGCAACCCCAGGCCACGGCCCTGGTTTTCCGGCTTGACGGTAATGTTGAGCAGGTGCGCCTCGTCCAGGATGATCTGCACCACGCCATGGCCCACTTGCTGCTGGCCTTCGAACATCAGCCAGATCTGGTATTTGCCCAGCCCGTCGAGAAATATCCCGCGGGTCCAGGGGTGGCTGTAGGCGGCGTATTCGATTTTCAGTACAGCGTCGAGGTCCGCCTCGGTCATCGGGCGGAACGATACAGCGTCACTCATTCGATTCTTTCCAGCGCGCCATCAGCCGGCGCATGGCTTGCCAGACATCAGCCTTGCGCTGTGGCGTTTCCATTAACAGTTCCAGCCCGGGCAATGCCCAGGCCGAGCCCAGGCCTTCGACCTGCAGTTCGCGATTGAACGCTTCGGCATCCGCCTCGCCGGCAAACTTCACCGCCGGCAGGCCGATCAGCCACAGACACACGCAGGGCTCGTCTTCGAGACGCGCCGAAACGAAGCCCTGGACGAAATCCCGCGCCGCTTCCGGCCCCTGGTCCATGGTGCCGCGTGACAACAACGGCCAACGCACCGGCTCACCGATGATTTGCGGGCTGTCCGGCAGACCGGCGGCGCGCAGCATGTCCTTGAGCAGCAAGTAGGCCGGATCGCGGCTTTGGAACGGCTCGCCCGTGGGCAACTCCACCAACAGCAGGCAACGCCCGGCCCGCAGCAGTTGCAGGGCGAAACGCGGCGGGGCGACGTAGGGAGCCTTGGGCGGCGCCTCGACCACCTCCTCCACCGGCTTGGCATTGGTGCGGGTCGAGGCCAGGCTCGGGCGCGGCACTTCGATTTTTGGCCGCTCGGGCGCTGGCGCTGGCGGCTCGGCGACCGCCTTGGCCACAGGCGCCGTCACGGCCGGCGCGATGTACTCGGGCTCGGGCGCTTCCAACAGCTCGGGCCGCGACGGGGCAGCGAACGGCAATTCGGTACGCGGCAGCCAGTTGACCACCTGCATGGCGGTCAGATAGGCGCGGCGACGGGACTCGATAAGCAAGGGTCGGCCACTTGTGGATAACTGAAAGTGGAAGCGATTCTACCGCCCTTCGACGCGGATCGCTTCCCTGTTGGAGCAATAGTTGATCAATAGAGAACGACAGTCCGTCCAGGGGGTGAATCGCAACCGGCTCGATGCAGTACAATCGCCGCTTTTAATTGCCAACCCGACGGCCATTGCGATGATCGAACCCAAGCGCGTCTTGCGCGCCCTCGCTGAACACTGGGCATTGCTGGAACCTTTGTGCGAGCACTTCGACCAGGGCACCCTGAGCCTCAACGAATTGCGTTCACAGCTGGCCGCCCAACAACTGGACAGCACGCCCCAGGACATCACCAACCTGCTGGACGTGTGGATCCGCCTGGACATCCTCGTACCGGTGGCGAAAAGCCCGAACCGTTTCGAGCTCAACGCCCAGATCCATGATTTTCTCGCTTACCTGCGCCGCGAACACCGCCTGGGCCTGTGCCTGGAAATCGAAGCCTACCTGCGCCACCTCGAGCGCCTGGCCGGTTACATCCAGGACGCCTTCGACATTCGCGACGGCAACGACCTGGCCCGCCAGTTGCGCCTGCTGGACATGCGCGTGCGCGACGTCCTCAAGAAACTCGCCAACGACGAACAGGCCCTGGTGGCCGTGGCCGAGCGGGCCAAGACCAGCGACCGACAGATCCCACTGCGTCAACGCTACGCCGAAGTGTTGGCGACCTGGGACGAATACGTCGAGCCGATGATCCAATTGGTGAACGCCGACGGTGCCTTCGAGCAAGGCGTGCGCAAGGTCGAGAACGTGCTGTTGCGCATGCTCACCGAACAGCAGCGCCTCGGGCACCTGGTGGACGACGACATGCTGCTGCGCACCCACGCGCGCATCCTCGAGATGCAGACCAGCGCCCAGTTGACCCTGCGCCATGCTCGCGAGCTGCTGCTGCCATTGCGCGAAGAAGCCCGCCGCCACAACGCCGTGACCCGTGGCGCCGCACTGGCCCTGGCCGCCATTCGTCGCAAAGGCATCGACGCCGTGCCGCAAGCCGCCATGCCGCTGTTCACCCGGCCGCAAAGTACCTTCCTGGGCAGTGCCAGCCAGGTCGAAGCCTATGTCTATGCCCTGGCCCGTTTCGAACCGAAACCGGCGCGTTTCCCCAAGTCCCACAAGACCCACAAGGGTGGCGAAGCACCGCGCGCGCCACGCACCGTGCGCGAGATGGTCGAGCGTTGCGAAGACGCCCTGCCGATGCCGGACCTGATGACCTGGCTGCTGGAACAGGAACCGGACGGCGCCACCGACGAATTGCTGTACTGGTTCTCGCGCCTGTCGCGGGAAAAACGCTTCAAGCGCGAGCGCCTGGAGCGCCGCGACTACCATACTCACGAGCATCAGGTCAGCCTGCGCTCCTTCGCCCTGCTCTCGGCCGGCGACACCGCCGCCGAGGATTCTGCGAGCATCCCCCATGCATCTTGATCTATCCGAACTGTCCCAGCTGGCGCCGATCTTCCGCGAGCTGTTCAAGGGTTACCACGTCAGCCGCCGCGACCCGGAGCTGTACGCCCAACTGTCGAACTTCCAGGACCAGTACCGCACGCTGTTCAAGGCCCTGGGCTTCGAGCTGGTGTGCGACACCCGTGGCTTCTATTACTTCGTGCCGGACCTGGCCGCCGCGGCGGTGAACAAGACCGCCCAGCGCCTGGCCCTGTTCACCTTCATCCTGGTCGAGCACCTGGCCGACCAGGGCCGTGACCCGATTGCCGTGCTCGACGGCGGCAGCCTGGGCCGCGATGAGCTGCCTTCGCTGCTGGAAAAATACCGCGACCTGTTCATCCAGGCCGAAGTACAGACCCAGGAAGAGCTGGAAGAAAAAATCATGCGCCGCATGACCCAACTGGGTTTTGCCAGCGAAGAAAACGGCGTGTACCGCTTCCTGCCGCCGATGCACCGCTTCCTCGACGTCTGCCTGTCGGTCCAGCAGGACCGCGACCTGGCCGCCAGCCTGCACAGCGTGCTGCCGTTGCCGGCACCGGTATTGATCGACGAAGACAGCGACGAAAAACTGCTGCAGACCGATGATCCGCTGGACCTCAGCGAATTCGAAGGTGAAAGCGAAGAAGACGCCCTGGCCCGCGCCATTGCCGAAGAACAGGAGACCGACGCATGAGCAAGGAACGCTACGGCATCCGCCGCTTTGCCCTTTTGAACACCGCCGGCTACAGCCTTGGCTTGTTCCCGCTGGAAGAACCGCTGTCGGTGTACGGCGCGAACAACCTCGGTAAATCCGCCTCGATCAACGCCTTGCAGTTCCCGATCCTGGCGCGCATGTCGGACATGAGCTTCGGCAAGTACAGCCTGGAGCAGTCCCGGCGTTTCTACTTCGCCTCGGACACCAGCTACATCCTGGTGGAAGTCGCCCTGCCCCACGGCCCGCACGTGATTGGCGTGGTCGGTCGCGGTCCCGGCGGCGGTTTCGGGCACCAGTTCTTTGCCTATGCCGGTAAACTGGACCTGGCCCACTACCAGAAAAATGACACCTGCCTGCGGCAGAAAGAGCTGTTCACCAACCTGGAGCGCGAAGGCCTGAAAGCCTACGAACTCAAGCCGGATGAACTGCGACGCCTGCTGGTGGGTGGTCACACCTCGATCCCGCTGGACCTGACGCTGATCCCGCTGCGCTCCACCAGCGAGCAAAGCCTCAAGACCTTCCGCGCCCTGTTCATCAACCTGCTGCACATGCGTGAAATCACCGCGGCCAAGCTCAAGCAATTGTTCCTCGATGCGTTCGAGCACAGTCTGCGTTCCGGCAGCGTGGACTACATCGCCGCATGCGAAGAAGCCTTCCGCGACGTACGCCGCATGGAACAGGACTACAACTCCCTCGTGGCCGCCGGCCCGCTGGTGGAAGCCCTGGCCAATGGCGTGAAGCAGCGCGATATCCTGCGCGGCAAATTGCATCGCCTCTCGCCATTGCTCGATTCGTTGCTGGGCACCTGGTCGGACTACGCCAGTGCGCGCAAGGAAGAGCTGACCATCCAGGCCGAACACTACCGCAACGAGCAGGACTCGCTGCAGAACGACCAGCGCGGTGGCACCCAGGAGCTGATGCGCCTGGAGCGGGAAATCAGCGGCATCCAGCGCTGGCTCGGCGAGCTGTCGGTGCTCAAGCATCGCTTTGCCCTGGTGGATGACGTCAAGGTCCTGGAACAGCAACTACTCGCCGCCAAGGACGCCCACGACGAACTGGCCGGCGCCCTGGCCCAGTCCCGGCAGTTCAGCGCCGAAGACCTGGAAGAGCGCCTGCGGGACCTGGAAAAACGCCTGAAGTCGGTCAAGCAACAGCTCGATCACGCCGACAACAACAGCTACGCCCGCCTGCGCGAAGAATTCTCGCAGCAGGATGTCGAACGCCTGATGCGCTTGTTCAACAGCGCCCTGTTCAGCCTGCCCCTGGGCGAACACGGCATCGCGCTGGACGAGAACGGCGAGTGGGTCAAATCCATCGAGCTGATCCTAGACGGCTTCAAGGGTGAGCGTTTCGAAGTGCCGGGGCTGTCCATCGACCTGTCCCACATCGAGCCGCCCGCCCTGCAAGCCCTGGCCGACCGTGCCGCGCTGCGGGACCAGAAAGAGCGTCTGGAAAAAGAACTCAAGCAGCTCAAGACCCAACAAGCCGTGGCCGCCGACCGCGCCGCGAGTAAGACCCAGACCGAGGCGCTGTACCAGCAGGTACTGGATGCGCAAAAAGCCCTGGAAGACTTCCGTCGCAGCCAGACCCTGAGCGCCGAGGAAGGCGAGAAGCTCGAGCAACTGGCGCAGATGGAAGCCGCCCAGGACGAACTCAAGCGCTCCAGCGATGCCTTCACCGAACGCGTCCAGCAATTGTCCGCCAAGCTGCAACTGGTGGGCCGGCAAATCGCCGACATGGAAGCCAAGCAACGCACCCTCGACGACGCCCTGCGCCGTCGTCAATTGCTCCCGGCGGACCTGCCGTTCGGCACGCCGTTCATGGACCCGGTCGACGATTCCATGGACAACCTGCTGCCGCTGCTCAACGACTACCAGGACAGCTGGCAAGGGCTGCTGCGCGTCGATGGCCAGATCGAAGCGTTGTATGCCCAGGTGCGCCTCAAGGGCGTGGCCAAGTTCGACAGCGAAGATGACATGGAGCGGCGCCTGCAACTGCTGATCAACGCCTATGCCCACCGCACCGACGAGGCCCTGACCCTGGGCAAGGCACGCCGTGCTGCCGTGACCGACATCGCCCGGACCCTGCGCAACATCCGCAGCGACTATGACAGCCTCGAACACCAACTGGCGCTGTTCAACCGCGAGATCAACAAGCGTCAGGTGTCCAACCTGCAGAGCTTCCGCATCGTCCTGGCGCCGAACAAGGAAGCACTCAAGCACATCGACCAGATCATACACAGCGCCGGTCAGTACGAGGAAGGCGAGACGCTGTCGGTGTTCGACCTCAGCCAGAGCGCCGAGCAGGACAACAAGAACGAAGAAGCCAAGGAATACCTGGCGCGGCTGGTGGCGGCGAATCACAACCAGCTCGGCCTGAAGGACCTGTTCGAACTGGCGTTCGAGATCACCAAGGTCAACGGCCAGCCTGTGATCCACACCGACATCGACGGCGCGGCGTCCAACGGCACCACCATGACCATCAAGGCGCTGACCAACATGTACTTGTTGCTGCACCTGATGGACCGCGAACAGGCCGGTCGCGTGCGCCTGCCTTACTACCTGGACGAAGCGGCGGATATCGACGAGAAAAACCAGGCGGCACTGCTGGAAACCAGCCTGCAACTGGGCTTCGTGCCGATCCTCGCCAGTGTGAAACCGCAAGTCTGCGCCAGTGTCGCCATCGACCTGGAAGGCGGCAGCGGCCCGAACGGCATCTACATCGACGAAGCGGACTGGAAATACATCCGTCGTCACGATGCGGTGAAGGCCACGGTGAATGTGCAGGCCGATGAGCCGGAGCTGGATCCGGTGTGAAGTGAATAGCCGGGCATGAAAAAGGCCGCGATCCAAATGGACCGCGGCCTTTTTTTATTGCGTCAGTTTTGAGTCTTCAGTGCAGCGGATGGCCTCATCGCGAGCACGCTCGCTCCCACATTGGACTGCTTCTGGATGAACGATCCTGCATCCCTGTGGGAGCGAGCTTGCTCGCGATAGCGCCACAACTACTTGCCAAGACTGATCTTCGGCGCCCAGGTCAACCATTCGTCTTCGAACTTATCGAACAATGGGAAGGTCTGCTCCGCTCGGGCCGGATTGCCCATTCGTTCACCGTCCGGCGTTGCGAACGCAATACCACCCTGGAGCAGCGTTTCAAGCGACTCGGTTCGCACCGTCGCGCCCTTGAACAGACCGAAGTCCAAACCGAAGCCACTGCTGTTCCAGAAGCGGGTGCCGCTGCGCACCAGTGGCGCATATTTGGGCTCGATCAGGATATGGATCAACACCCGGTCCGCCGTCTGGCCCAGTTCATAACCGGTGACCTTGCCCACCGTGATCTCGCGATAGGTGACCGGCACGCCGATCTTCAACGAACCACGGCGGGCCGCACTCAGCACCAGGCTCAGGCCCGCTTCGGGCACAGCGCTTTCCGGTGGGTTGGCCAAGGCCACGAAGTTTTTTTGTGGCCCGAGGTTTTTCGCCGAAGGCTGCACTTCAATGTATTGGCCTGTGACCAGCGTCTCCAGGTTGGAGGTCTTCATCAACCCCAACTCAGGCTTGACCACCCAGAACTGAGACCCGACGCGGGCGATACGCTCCGGCACTTCGGTGATACGCGCGGTGAGCAACACCGATTGCATGTCGGCGCTGAGGTCGACCTCTTCGACCTTGCCCACATCCAGCCCTTTGAAACGGATCGGCGTACCACTGCGCAAGCCATCGGCGCGGTCGACCTTGATCGTCACGACCGTGCCCTTCTGCTGTGCGGCCTCGCGGTCTTCAAACAGACGGAACCGTGGAACGCGCCTTTTCAACGGCACATTGGGTTCTGGCGTCTCGAAGGAAATGCCGCCGGCCATCAGGCTTTGCAAGGACTCACTCTTGACCTGGATCCCGCCTGTCAAACCACCGGTGAGGGTAATGCCACTGGCGTTCCAGAAGCGTGTCGAGCCGTTGACCAGCCCTTCATATTCCTTCTCGATGTGCACACCAATGATCAATTGCTTTTTCTTGCGGGAGAACTGATAGCTCTGCACCGAGCCGACCTTGACCTGCTTATAGAGAATCGGACTGCCGACCTCCAGCGATCCGAGGTTTTCGGTCAGCAAGACCAGGTGCAGCCCCGGCGAGCGCAAGTCCAGTGGCGGGGCCTTCGCCCTGGCTTCGAACTCCCGTTGCGGCGCACCGCCCTTATCGCCTGGACGTATGGCAATGTAGTTACCCTTGACCAACGCTTCCAGGCCGGTGATACCTGCCAGGGAGATCGATGGCTTGACGACCCAGAACTGTGTGCCGGTGACTAGGTAATCTTCGGCCAAAGGGTCCAGGGTCAGTTCAGCCGTCGCGCTGGCCAGGTCCGGATCGACCTTGAGGTTCTTCAGGCTGCCGACCTGGATGCCTTTGTACATCACCGGCGTACGCCCGGCCTGCAATCCCTCGAAGTCGCTGAGTTTGACTTTCACCCGGATTCCCGCAGCGGCCGCATCAAAGTCTTCGTAGAGACGAAACGGCAGGCTCGGATCCGTTGGAGGACTGTCCTTGCGGCTTTCCGGTGTGGCGAATGCAATACCGCCGGCCACGATGCTGGCCAGGGACTCGCTGCGCACTTTCACACCCGACAGGTTGGCATCGATGCTGATGCCGCTGGCGTTCCAGAAACGCGTGTGTTTACGAACCAGGCTGGCATAGGTCGGCTCGATGAAGACTTTGACCTCGACTTTGCTCTGATCCTCGGACAGCAGGTAACTTTTCACCTGGCCGACCTGGATCTGTTTGTAGAACACCGGGCTGCCGCGGTTCAGCGAACCCAGTCGATCAGCCTTGAGGGTCAGGTGCAAACCCGGCTTGGCGTCCGACAGCGGCGGCTCTTCGGCCAGGGCCTTGAATTTACGGGTCGACTCCCCCTCACCCGGGTTGATCGCCACATAGTTACCCGACACCAGGGTTTCCAAACCGGTGATCCCGGCCAGGCTCACGCTCGGTTTGACCAGCCAGAAACGTGTGCCGGTCTTGAGATACTGCTCGACGTCCTTGTTCATCTCGACCGTCGCGACCACGCCCTTGGAACTGCCTTCGTCATCGAGTTTGAGCGCCGTCACTTTACCGACCGTCATCCCTTTGTAGACGACTTCGGTTTTGTTGACCTGGATGCCTTCGCCACTCTCAAAGCGCACAGTGATCTCGATTCCGGTCTCGTTATAAGCCCGCCAACCGAGCCAGCCGCCGATAATCAGTGCGATCAGCGGCAAGACCCAGATGGCTGACCAGTTCGAAGCCGGTCGGGTTTTAGCGGTAGGCAAATCAGTCATGGTCGTTATCCGACTCCGTGTTATCCCAAATCAGTCGGGGATCGAAGGTTACTGCGGCAATCATTGTCAAAATCACTACGCTGGCGAAAGCAATCGCGCCAAGACCGGCTTCGACACTGGCGAGCCGCCCAAAATTCACCACCGCCACCAGAATGGCGATCACGAAAATATCCAGCATCGACCAACGACCAATGAACTCGATGAAACGGTACATAAGAATGCGTTGCCGTGCCGACATGGGCTGGTGCCGTTGCACGGAAAACAATAACAAAGCGATGCCCACCAGCTTGAAGGTCGGCACCAGGATACTGGCGATGAACACCACGGCGGCGATAGGAATCATGCCGTGGTGAACCAACTCGATGACGCCGGCCATGATGGTGCTCGGAGCGCCCTGGCCCAGTGAATTGATGGTCATGATCGGCAGCATATTGGCCGGGATATAAAGAATCGCAGCCGTGATCAACAAAGCCCAGGTTCGCATCAAGCTGTTCGGGCGACGGGGATGGATCAGCGCGCCGCAGCGAGTACAGGTTTGTTTGTCGGCTTCAGCGTCCTGCCGATTCAGTTCATGGCATTCCGTACAAATCAGAATGCCGGCATCAATCGCCCGCATGGGCATCTTCTCCTGATAACGCCTGCCAGATCTGATGCGGTGACATCACCACCTCCAGCCAGACCTGGACCAGCAACAAACTGATGAAACACACCAAGCCAAGGCCTACGGTGAGGGCTGCCATGTCTGCCAACTTGACGATGGCCACCAGCACGCCCATGAGGTAAACCTCGAGCATTCCCCAGTCCCGTAGATGGTGATAAATGCGGTACAGCAACAAACCGTAGCTACGGCCAACGTCCAGGCGAATGGTCAACAGCACAGCCAACTGACAAAGCAACTTGAGTAACGGAATGCCCATGCTGCACAGGAACACGACTACCGAGACGCCTTGCATGCCGGTATCGAACAGACCCACTACCCCACTCCACACGGTGTCCTGCGAGGACTGCCCAAGCAGATTGAGTTGCATGATGGGTAAGAAGTTGGCCGGCACATATAACAGCAGGGCGGCGATCACCAAGGCAAGGCTGCGTTCAACTACATTGTGTCGGTGAGCATAAAGCTCATAACCGCAGCGGGGGCACTCGGCTTTTTCGCCATGGGCCAGTTGGGGCTTGCGCATCAACAAGTCGCACTCATGACACGCAACCAAATCGCTCAGGGGTAGATCTGGCAACCTATCAGTGTCTGACGGATCGGGCATAAACAGCTCTGGCTCAGCTAAGGTGGGGCTATTCTAGTGCTCCAGCTCGAAAATAACTGTGCAAATTTATTACGAGCGTTCGCAGACTTTCCTGCGGGCAAAACAAAACCCCTACCTGCGTCAGCAGATAGGGGTTTCGGAATTTAATCTTGACGATGACCTACTCTCACATGGGGAAACCCCACACTACCATCGGCGATGCATCGTTTCACTTCTGAGTTCGGGATGGGATCAGGTGGTTCCAATGCTCTATGGTCGTCAAGAAATTCGGTAGCCGGCGCGTGCCTTGCGGTCACGTTCCAGCGAATGGGTATGCGATAGTTTGTGTGTCGCGGTCGAGCGTCTCGAACTTTCGGTTCGTTTCGTCTTCACACACCGCAATCTGGTTCTCCTT